>JANTFS010000050.1 GCA_024763335.1 Paracoccaceae bacterium
TTGCCATGCACCAGCGCGTGGTGCGCCCAGGTGACCGCCGCACCCGAGAGCAGCAGGATCAGCGTGTTGATCAGCGGCAGGTGCCAGGGGTCGAAGGTCTCGATCCCCGCTGGCGGCCAGACGCCATCGACCTTCGGCGAACCCTCGGTCATCGGGTAGAGCGCATGTTTGAAGAAGCTCCAGAACCAGGCCGCGAAAAACATCACCTCCGACATGATGAACAGCACCATCCCGTAGCGCAGCCCGATCCGCACCACCGGGGTGTGGTCTCCGTGCTGGCCCTCCTCCACGACATCGGCCCACCATACGAACATCGTGTAGAGCACGATCAGAAGTCCGATCGCGAAGATCCAGGGGGTCATCCCATGCATCCAGCGCACGGCCCCGAAAAGCATGATGAAGGCCCCGACCGCAGCCGTCAGCGGGTGCAGCGAGGGCGGCAGAATGTGATAGTCGTGGTTGTTCGCGTGAGCCATGTTTCCGTCCCTGACCTTTGTTCTCCTGTTGGGGCTTTCCGGCTTGCGCCGTCCGCCCAATTCTCATGTCTCTCTAGTTCGTTGCCGCGTCGGCCCCGGTGCCGGCCAGCCCGGCATAATCTTCCGGCAGGGCCGTTTCGTGGAACGTGTAGGACAGCGTGATCGCCTTGGCGTATTTCGCCTCGGTATCCTCCACGATCTCGGGATCGACGTAGAAGGTGACCGGCATCGTCACCCGTTCGCCAGGTTGAAGCACCTGCTGTTCGAAACAGAAACAGTCGATCTTGGTGAAAAAACTGCCCGCCGAGAACGGCGCGACATTGTAGCTCGCGGTTCCGGCAACCACCCGGTCGGTGGGGTTGTAGGCCTCGTAGAACGCCAGCCCCGTCTCACCGATACGCAGTTCCATTTCCCGCTGGACCGGCTTGAACTGCCACGGCATGTCGCGCTCGAGCGAGGCGTCGAAGCGGATCTTGATGGTCTTGTCGAGAACGCTCTGCGCGCCGGTGGCGGCCTCCCGGGTCGTGCCGCCGTAGCCGGTCACACTGCAAAACCAGTTGTACATGGGGATCGCCGCCCAGGCGAGCGCGCCCATGACGAGCACCACCCCGGCGGCCTTGGCCGCGGTCTTCTGGGGGGCGCTCAGGCTCATTGGCTGGCCTCCGTCCCCGGCACGCCGAGCGCATCGTTCGGGTCGGTGCCCACCTTCGCGATCGTCAGACCGTAGACCAGTGCCACGAACAGGATCAGCACCACCCCAAGGCCGACATTTCGGCTCAACCGGCGGCGGTGGAGCTCGTGTTCGGCGCGGATCTGCGTGGCCATCTTACCAGCCCCCCCAACCGTAGGGCGCCAAGGTCGCCTCGACCAGCAGCGCGCCGAAATGCAGGAACAGATAGGCCAGCGAGAGCTTGAAGAACTTGCGCTCCGCAAGGTGCTTGTCTGCCTCGCAGGCGGCGTCGTCGCGGCGCCAGATGTCGAAGGCGCCCTTGATGAACAGCCCGTTCAGCACCAGCGAAACGGCCATGTAGACCGGCCCGCCGATCGAGGTGAGGCCCAGCGCCAGCGCCACCACGGCGAGCGCGAAAGTGTAGCCGAGGATGTGCTTGCGGGTGGCGTCGCGGCCGTGGGTCACGGTCAGCATCGGCACGTGGGCCTTGGCGTAATCATTCTTCACGAAGAGCGCGAGCGACCAGAAATGCGGCGGCGTCCAGGCGAAGGTGAGCGCGAACATCAGCACGCTTTCGACGCTCACGCCCCCGGTTGCCACGGCCCAGCCGATCATCGGCGGGAAGGCCCCGGCGGCGCCGCCGATGACGATGTTCTGCGGCGTCGAACGCTTGAGCCACATCGTGTAGATCACGACGTAGAAGAAGATGGTGAAGGCGAGGAGCCCGGCGGCGACGAGCCCGCCCGCGAGGAACAGCATCACCACCGCCATGACCGACAGCGCGATGCCAATCGCGAAGGCTTCGCCCTCGGCGACCTTGCCGGCGGGGATCGGGCGCTTCTGGGTGCGGCGCATCAGCCGGTCGATGTCGGCGTCCCACCACATGTTGAGCGCCCCTGAGGCGCCCCCGCCGAGCGCGATGAACAGGATTGCGGCGAGCGCGACGACCGGGTGCACCGGCACCGGGGCCACGATCAACCCGACGAGCGCGGTGAAGACGACGAGCGACATCACCCGCGGCTTGAGCAGCGCGAAGTAATCGCCGAAGCCCGCTTCCTTTTCGCTGTCGAATACGCTGGTGTCAGTCATCGTTGCGGTCCGTCCCCGTTACGCCCGGCCGATCACTCGGCCGCGGCCACCATCACGCCCGAAGGCAGCGTCGACGGGTCGCCCGCATATTCCTCGATCGCGCCGGCAAGCCAGGCGTCATAGGCCTCCTGCGTCACCGCCTTGACGGTGATCGGCATGAAGGCGTGGTCCTTGCCGCAAAGCTCCGAGCACTGGCCGAAGTAGATACCTTCCTTGCCCTCGTCGACGGTGAACCACAGTTCGGCAAGCCGCCCCGGCACCGCATCCTGCTTCACTCCGAAGGCCGGGATGGTCCAGGAATGGATCACGTCGGCGCCGGTCACCTGCACCACGATCTTCTTGCCGGTGGGAATGACGAGCGCGGTATCCGTCGCCAGCAGGTAGAGATCGTCGGTATAGCCATGCTCGGCGAGGTCTTCGCGCGCCAGCATGAAGCTGTCGAAGCCGAAATCGTGATCGACATATTCATGTGTCCAGTACCACTGGTTTCCGGTGGCCTTGATCACCACATCGCCTTCGGGGATTTCCTGCTGCTTGAACAGGACCGGCAGCGAGTTGGCGCCGATGAAGACGAGGATCAGGATCGGGACCAGTGTCCAGGCAATCTCGATCGGCGTGTTGTGGGTAAAGGTCTTCGGCTCCGGGTTGGCGCGGCGGTTGTAGCGCAGGATCACCCAGATCATCAGCAGGGCCACGAAGGCCGAAATCGCGATGATGATGTAGAGGAGCAGATTGTCGAGAGCATGGGTGGCTGCGGCAATATCGGTCGCGGCCGGCTGAAACCCGATCTCGCCCGCCCTTGGCTTTCCAAGCACCTCGAGATCCTGGGCCCGGGCCGCCGTCGCCCCGAGGGTTGCCGAAAGAAAGGCCAGAGGCCGCAGGGTCTTTTTCATCGCGTGCATTCCGTAAATATCCTGTCCCGGCGCATTTTTTGGCGCCACAATCCCGGGTTCACCGCTTGTTGTGCGGGAATCCCGTTGTCTCCCTGCCTTCGTGAAACCATATTCAGGGGCACGGAACAAGAAAAATCCTGCGCGCATATGCCACACCTATGCATTTTGTCGCATGTGAAAGGAAAATCATGACCGACACGGCTGCCTTCCGCCCGTTTGAGACCCATCTCGACGAATCGCAGGCCCTCGCCACCCTCAGGGCCGCGACCGAAGGCGGAGAGGACGGCGAATTGTTCCTCGAACGGCGCCGCTCCGAGGCGCTGGTGTTCGATGACGGGCGGCTGAAGACGGCGAGCTACGACGCCTCCGAAGGCTTCGGGCTGCGCGCGGTGAACGGCGAGACCGCCGGCTATGCCCATTCGACCGAAATCTCCGAGGCGGCCCTGAAGCGCGCGGCCGAAACCGCGCGGCTGGCAGTGGGCGCCGGGGGCGGCAGGCTCGCCGACGGCCCCGCCCCCACCAACCGAAAGCTCTACACCGATGCCGACCCGATGGCGGATGCAAGCTTCCCGGTGAAGGTTGAAACCCTGCGCGAGATCGACGCCTATGCCCGCGCGAAAGACAGCCGCGTGGTGCAGGTTTCGGCCACCGTGGCGGCCTCGCTGCAAGAGGTGCACATCCTGCGCCCCGACGGCACGCTGGTGTCGGACACGCGGCCGATGGCGCGGCTGAACGTGAGCGTCATCGTCGAGGAAAACGGCCGGCGCGAGTCGGGCGGTTATGGCGGCGGCGGCCGCGCCGGGCTCACCGGGCTGATCGACCCGGAGAACTGGAAGGCCACCACCGACGAGGCGCTGCGCATCGCGCTGGTCAACCTGGCAGCCGAACCGGCCCCTGCCGGCCAGATGGACGTGGTGCTTGGCGCCGGCTGGCCCGGCATCCTGTTGCACGAGGCGGTGGGCCACGGGCTCGAGGGCGATTTCAACCGCAAGGGCACCTCCGCCTTCGCCGGGCTGATGGGGCAACAGGTGGCAGCGAAAGGCGTCACCGTTGTCGATGACGGCACGATCCCCGACCGGCGCGGCTCGATCACCGTCGACGACGAGGGCACCCCCTCCTCGCGCACCGTCCTCATCGAGGACGGCGTGCTCGTCGGCTACATGCAGGACCGCCAGAACGCCCGGCTGATGGACGTGGCCCCCACCGGCAACGGGCGGCGCGAAAGCTACGCCCACGCCCCGATGCCGCGCATGACCAACACGATCATGGAAGGCGGCAGCGCGACCCGCGAAGAGGTCATCGCCGAGCTCAAGGACGGAATTTACGCCGTCGGCTTCGGCGGCGGGCAGGTCGACATCACCAACGGCAAGTTCGTCTTCTCCTGCACCGAGGCCTACCGGGTTCAGAACGGCAAGATCGGCGCGCCCGTCAAAGGCGCCACGCTGATCGGCGACGGCCCCGAGGCGATGAAACAGATCCGCGCCATCGGCAATGACATGGCGCTCGATCCCGGCATCGGCAATTGCGGCAAAGCCGGGCAATGGGTGCCGGTGGGGGTCGGCCAGCCGACGCTTCTGATCGGCGGGCTCACCGTGGGAGGGTCGCAAACCTAGACACAGGGGCGCCTCAGACGCAGGCGACAGTTTCAAAAGCCAAGGGGCGCGCCCGTATTTCAGCGCCCGCGGCATTCTTGCAAGGGGATTGTCATGCCGAGTTATTTATCCGCCTTCCCGAACCGGCTCCTTGCCGTCATCGGCACGGCCATGATCCTGCAATTCTATTCCGAGTTCTACTTCCTCAACGAGGGCCCCGCGCTGGCCGTCTCGACCCGGCCCTCGGCGCTGCCCGGGCTGATCGAAGGAATCGCGATCTACGGTCTGTTCGCCTACATCTTCCTGATCGTGATCGACCGTTTCGCCATCCACAATCTTGCCGGGCTTGTGCTCGCCGGGTCGATCTTCGGCTGGGCCACGGAGGCGCTGGTGGTGCCCGTGGTCTACGAAGCCCCGCCGGTGAGCTGGATCTGGCCCTCGGTCAGCTGGCACGCGCTGGTCGACGTGATTGGTGGCTGGTATCTGTTGCGGGTGGCCATGCGCCGGTTGAGCTGGCCGTGGTTGGCACTGCTGCTCGCCGGTCTGGGGATGGTCTGGGCCTTGTGGGCAAGCTGGACATGGGGCGCGCAAGACGAAGCGCCAACGATCTACACCACCGGGCAATTCTGGAACATCGCGCTGGTGAGCGGGGCAACTTGGGTCGTCGGAACCGTGCTGGCCGACATCGGCGCGCGTCGCCGCTTCCGGGCCAGTGTCTGGGAGGCCTCGATCGTCGGCCTTGCCGCCGTGGCGCTGTTCGCGGGCACCGGCGCCGCCTTTCTGCCGTGGTCGGCCGGGCTGGCGTTTCTGATCGCGCTGACCTTCGCGGTTCTGGCACTGGCCCGACGGGATCGGCGCGACGCCCCGGGCCTTCTCGCCCCGCTGGCCAGCGCGCCGCCGGTTTCGGCCTATGTGGTGCTGCCGGTGCTGCCGCTCGTGGCCGGGATCAGCTATCCGGTCGTGCTGGCCCGGGGCCTTGCCGTGCCCACCGAAGAGATCGTGCCGCTCTTCCTGATCGCCGGCGGAAGCGCATTTCTCTGGGCATTGGTGCGTGTGGCGCTTGACGCACGCCAAGGCCGCACGCCAGACTTTGCCCCATGAGTTTGCCAATTTTTCGAAATGATTCCGTTTCCGCGCAGGCCCTGCGTCCCGCGCATCTGGCCATGGCCATCGGGATGGCCTGGCTGTTTCCCCTTTTGCTCGGCGGGCTGTTCTACGGTTTTGAGGCGGCGATGGGCTGGCTGGGCGACGGCACCCATCCCAACGTCATGTTCGGCACCGGCCTCGTGCTGATGATGATCCCGATGATGTCCTGGGCCGGTCTGCTGCCGGGCGCCGCGCTTGTCTGGTTCATGGTGCGGAGGGGCTGGGGCGGGTTCTTGCCGGTGCTCGCGGCAGGTTTTGGCCTTGGCTGGTTCATCGGCGTGCTGGTCGGCGGCGTATCGGTCCTGTCGATCTTCTCGCTGTCGGGCCTTGTGCTGGCGGGCGCGACCTGGATCGCGCTGAAACTGCTGAACCCCACGGCCCTCGTCGCCCCGGCCTGATCGCGCCGGCCTGCCGCGCAGCGCCAATCTCACAATTCGTGCGCCGGTAACCGGGCGTTAACCAATTGCGCCGCATGGTTAAGGGGCAAGAGACGGAATCAGGCAGGCCAGTGGAACTTTTCCCTTCCCCCCACCCCCTCACCCCACCCCAAAGCGAGGAAGATGTGCTCGCCTGGCTTCGCCTCTTGCGCTCGCGCCGCGTCGGTGTGACGACCTTTTTCCGGCTGATCCGTGAACATGGCTCGGCCCAGGCCGCGCTCGAGGCGCTGCCCGAGGTGGCGAAGGCCGCGGGCGTCACGGGCTACCAGCCCTGCCCCGTCCCGGTGGCCGAACAGGAACTGCGCGCGGCGCGCTACGCCGGCGCGCGGTTCATCGCCTTCGGCAGCCCCGACTATCCGGCCCAACTGTCCGACATCGGCGATCCGCCGCCGTTCTTCTGGGCGCTCGGTGATGTGAGCCTGCTGCAGCGCTCCACCGTCGCCCTCGTCGGCGCGCGCAATGCCTCCTCGCTTGGCACCCGAATGGCCCGCCGCCTGGCCGAGGAACTCGGGCGCAAGGGCCATGTCATCGTCTCCGGCCTCGCCCGCGGGGTCGATACCGCCGCCCACGCCGCGGCCCTGAAGACGGGCACGATCGCGGTGATGGCCAGCGGGGTCGATGTCATCTACCCCTCCGAAAACACCGTGCTCGGCGAGGAGATTGGCCGCGCAGGGCTGCGGATCTCCGAAGCTCCGATGGGCATGAGCCCACAGGCGCGCCATTTCCCGCAACGCAACCGGATCGTCTCGGGGCTTTCGAGCGCCGTGGTCGTGGTCGAGGCTGCCGCGCGGTCGGGGTCATTGATCACGGCCCGCGCCGCGCTCGACCAGGGCCGCGAGGTGCTCGCCGTGCCGGGCCACCCGTTCGATGCCCGCGCGTCAGGCTGCAACATGCTGATCCGCGACGGTGCCACGCTGGTGCGCGGCGCGGCAGATGTGATCGAGCTGCTCGGCGAGATCCCGGTCGACAAGGTCGACCGCACCACCGCCGCCGAACCAGCCGACGCCGACGCGCCGCTCGAGCTCCCGCCGGCCCCCGCCGAAACCCGCAGCCCATCCGAGATCCGCGCCCTCCACCAGCAGATCCTTGACCGGCTCGGCCCCAGCCCGGTGGCGGAAGACCAGCTTATCCGCGATCTTTCCCTGCCCGCCGCGGCGATTGCACCCGAACTCGTCAACCTCGAGCTCGAGGGGCGCATCCAACGCCAGGCCGGCGGGCTGATCAACCGCCTCGACTGACCGCGTCCGGGCGGCATCCGGGGGCCTGCCCCGGCCTGCCCGCTCCGGTCCCGCACGCGCCCGCACCGGCCGCTTCTTGGCGGGCCTCGCAAGCGTCGCCAGCCAGCCAGCGTCGGCGCAGCCGACACCGCGTGGCAACAGCCCGGCATTGACATTCCCCCGACACCTCACCCATCTAACGCCCCCAGAGCCCCCTCGGGGCGAGTCGAAAGGAAACCCATGCCCGTCGTCGTTGTCGAAAGCCCGGCCAAAGCCAAGACGATCAACAAGTATCTCGGTTCCGACTACACGGTGCTGGCCTCCTACGGCCACGTGCGCGACCTGCCGGCGAAGGATGGATCGGTCGATCCCGACCACGATTTCGAGATGAAATGGGAGATCGGCGCCGACAGCCGAAAACACATCAAGGCGATCGCCGACGCGCTGGCCAAGGACAACGCCCTTATCCTCGCCACCGACCCCGACCGCGAGGGCGAGGCAATCTCGTGGCACCTCGAAGAAGCGCTGCGCAAGCGCCGGGCGATCAAGAAAGACACCCCCGTCAGCCGCGTGGTGTTCAACGCGATCACCAAGTCGGCGGTGACGGAGGCGATGAAACACCCGCGCGAGGTCGACCAGCCGCTGGTCGACGCCTACCTCGCGCGGCGCGCGCTTGACTATCTCGTCGGCTTCAACCTCTCGCCGGTGCTGTGGCGCAAACTGCCCGGCGCGCGGTCGGCGGGCCGGGTCCAATCCGTCTGCCTGCGGCTCATCGTCGAGCGCGAGATGGAGATCGAAGCGTTCAAACCACGCGAATACTGGAGCGTCACCGCCGAGCTCGAAACCCCGCGCGGGCAGGTCTTCCAGGCCCGCCTCGTCAGCCTGGCCGGCCGCAAGCTCGACCGCTACGACATCCCGAATGAAACCGAGGCGAGCCTCGCCGTCCAGGCCATCAAGTCGCGCGATCTCAGCGTGCTGTCGGTCGAGGCCAAGCCCGCCAGCCGCAACCCCTCGGCCCCGTTCATGACCTCGACGCTGCAGCAGGAAGCCAGCCGCAAGTTCGGCTTCGGCGCGCGCCAGACGATGAACACGGCCCAGCGGCTCTACGAGGCGGGCTACATCACCTACATGCGGACCGATGGCATCGACATGGCGCCCGAGGCCGTCGAGGCCGCCCGCGCCGAGATCAAGACCCGCTACGGCGCCGACTACGTGCCGGCAAGCCCGCGGATCTACAAGAACAAGGCCAAGAACGCGCAGGAAGCCCACGAGTGCATCCGCCCCACCGACATGAGCCTCGACGCGGGCAAGCTGGCCAAGCTCGAAGCCGACCAGCGAAAGCTCTACGATTTGATCTGGAAGCGCACGCTGGCCTGCCAGATGGAAGGCGCCCGGCTTGAGCGCACGGCTGTCGAGATCGGCTCGGCCGATGGGCAGGTCGGCCTGCGCGCCACCGGCCAGGTGGTGCTGTTCGACGGCTTCATGAAGGTCTACGAGGAAGGCCGCGACGACGTGCTGGTCGAGGAGGATGATGACAAGCGCCTGCCGCAGATGGCCGCCGGCGAGCCCACCAAAAAGCGCGCCGTCACCCCCGACCAGCACTTCACGCAGCCGCCGCCGCGCTACACCGAAGCGAGCCTCGTCAAGCGGATGGAAGAGCTCGGAATCGGGCGCCCCTCGACCTACGCCAGCATCGTCACGACGATCCAGGAGCGTGAATATGTCCGCAAGGAGAAGAACCGGCTGATCCCCGAAGACAAGGGCCGGATCGTCACCATCTTCCTGCTCAACTTCTTCCGCAAATACGTCGGCTACGAGTTCACCGCCCAGCTCGAGGAGCAACTCGACGAGATCTCGGCGGGCGAGATGGACTACAAGCAGGTGCTGGCCCGGTTCTGGCGTGATTTCTCCGCCGCCATTGCCGAAACCACCGAGTTGCGCATTTCCGAAGTGCTCGACGTGCTTGACGACGCCCTTGCGCCCCAGCTTTACCCCGAGCGCGAAGACGGCTCCGACCCGCGCGCCTGCCCCGTCTGCAAGACCGGGCGGCTACACCTGAAAACGTCGCGCACCGGCGGCTTCGTCGGCTGCTCGAACTACCCCGAATGCCGCTACACCCGGCCGATCGGTGGCGGCGAAGACGGCAACGGCGGCGACCGCGTGCTCGGCGTCGACAATGGCGACGAGATCAGCCTGCGCTCTGGCCGCTTCGGCCCCTACGTGCAACGTGGCGAGGCGACGGAAGACAACAAGAAGCCGCCGCGTGCGAGCCTTCCGAAGGGCTGGAGCCCGGACGAGATGGACCTCGAAAAGGCCTTGATGTTGCTGAGCCTTCCGCGCGAGATCGGCCCGCACCCGGAAGACGGCCAGATGATCACCGCCAATATCGGCCGCTTCGGGCCCTACGTGGCGCACCAGAAGCCCGACGAGGCCAAGCCGGTCTATGCCAATCTCAAGGACACGAACGAGGTCTTCGAGATCGGGATGAACCGGGCGGTGGAGCTGCTAGCCGAGAAACGCGCCAACCCAGGGCGCGGGCGCGGCGCAGCGGCGAAACCGCTCAAGGCGCTGGGGGACCATCCGCAGAAAGGCGGGGCCATCAACGTCATGGACGGCCGTTATGGGCCCTACGTGAAGTGGGAAAAGGTCAACGCCACCCTGCCCAAGGAGATGGACCCCGCCAGCGTCACGCTGGACCAGGCCGTCGCGCTGGTCGATGCGAAAGCTGCCAAGGGCGGCAAGGGCCGAAAGAAGGCCGCAGGCGGCGCGACCAAGTAAGCGCCCTCACATCCGGCCTGGGCGCCCGCCCGCGCCTTGCCCCGCGCCCGCCCGCCCGCGCGGGCGGCACGACACGTTTTGCGAGAATCCTCGCCCGCGCCGCGCTGCCATGACACAGATCAATGCGATCGGGGTGCGATGACGGCGATGCTGGGGCCATAGCCTTGGGCCTATCGGGGAGGACGGCATGATCGACGTGATCTTCATCGGGGATCGACGCGGCGTTGCCTTGTTTCGCGAGGCCGGTATCGAGAGCTACGCACCGGCGCGGCGCCATCTGGCCGAGCGCGTCATCGCCGAACGCGCCCGCTGTCGGGTGTTGGCGATGACCGATGAGACCTTCGCCGCGCTGCCGGAAGACCTCGCGCGGGAGTTGCGCGAAGGCGAACTTCCCCATCTGGAAATCGTCAGCGCTCCGCCGCGGGAGGGGCCATTGGCCCACCGGGCGCCGGCGCATCTGCGCGCCCTCGCCGCGGCCCCCGTGCCGGGGCTGCGGGCCTGAGGTTTCACCCCACCGCCGCAAGCGCCGCCTGTTCGGCGCGCAGGGCATCGATCCAGGCATACCATTTGTCGAGCCCCTCGCCGGTGAGCGCCGAGACGGTGAGCACGCCGATCTTGGGGTTCACCCGCCGGGCGTAGTCGATGCATGTCTCGACGTCGAACGGCACGTAGGGCAGCAGATCGGCCTTGTTCAGCACCATCAGCCGGGCGGCGGCGAACATGTCGGGATACTTGATCGGCTTGTCCTCGCCCTCGGTGACCGAGAGGATCACCACCTTGGCCGCCTCGCCAAGATCAAAGCCGGCAGGGCAGACGAGGTTGCCGACATTCTCGATGAACAGCACGCCGCCGTCGTCCATCTCCAGCGTGCCGAGAGCGCGGCGCACCATGTCGGCGTCAAGGTGGCAACCCTTGCCGGTGTTGACCTGCACCGCGCGCGCGCCGGTTTCGCGGATGCGGTCGGCGTCGAGGCTGGTCTGCTGGTCGCCCTCGATCACCGCGATCGGCGTGCGGTCGGCCATGTCACGGGCGGTGCGGGCCAGCAGCGTGGTCTTGCCCGAGCCGGGGGAAGACACGAGGTTCAGCGCCAGCACGCCCTTGGCCGCAAGATCCTCGCGGTTATGCGCGGCGAGATGGTCGTTATGGGCGAGGATGTTTTCCTCCACCTCGATGATCCGGGCCGCGCTCAGCCCCGGCGCATGGGCCGCACCGAGCGGGCCGTGATCGTGGTGGTGGGCGTGGTCATGATCGTGCGCGTGGTGGTGGTGGTGATGGTGGCCGTGGTCATGGCCCTCACCTTCCACCGTCACGTCGGCCTGTCCACATCCGCATGTCGTGCACATTCCATCTCCTCCCCTGGCTCCCGGCCCGTCGGGCCGGGGCGTCCGTTTCATCTCAGTATCGCACCACCAAGTCGGTGGCGCACGGGTAATTTCACGTTCCTTCGCCGGTCTCGGCCAGCTCCACCCGGCAGGCCACGCAGGGGTCGATCGCCAGCACGTGCAACTCGGCCGCAACCGGATCGAGCGGCGCACCGGCGAGACCCATCGCAACCGGCCCGGTGGAGGTGAAATTCGCCTCCGTCGGCGCCTCGGTTTCGCACCGCGTCACCCGGCCCGCCCGGATCGTGACCCGGTGGGTCAGCGGCCCGCGCGCCGTCTCGACCGTCGCCCACCCCTCGCCGCTGTCGCGCAGCGGGGCGCGCGGCGGCACATTCTCGACCCGTCCCAACGTCGCGGCGAGCTCTGCCGGCAATCGGCGCAAGTCCTCTCCCGCCGCGGCGAGACGGGCCGCGAGCCCCGCGCCATGGTGGGCGCGGACCTCGGCCACGGCGGCGCTGTCCCAGTTGCGGCTGAGCGCGCCGGCCTCGGGCTGGTGGCCCTCCGGCACAGCGCCGAAATCCTCGACCCCGCGCAGGATCAGCCGATCGGCGATCTCCACAAGGAGCGGATCGCCCGACACCCGGGCAAGCGGCGCCACCAGCGCTTCGGCATCGACCGCCCCCCCGTCGCACCCTGCCCCCGGCGCGCGCCAGTCAGGCCCAAGCACCTCCGTCTCGATAGCACGCTCCACCGCCATTGCCGTGCGCATCAGATCGGGACGCAGATCGAGCCCCAACACCCGCGGCCAGTGCAGGGCCAGCCGCATCACCGTTTGCGTGATCATCTCGGCCAGCCGCGCGGCATCGCGCGCCGCCTCGACCCCCGGGGCGGGCGCGAGCCCGAGCGCCATTTCCACCGCCCGCAGCGCCGCGACGGTCTGGGCCGTGCCGCACAGTGAGAACACCCGGCCGATCGTCGCCGTCATCTCCTCGGCGCCATGCCCCTCGAAGATGCGCGCGGCGGCCTCCGGGCGGGTCGAGGCGATCGTCACGCGGCCCACGCGCGGCCCGTCGGGAAAGAGTTCAACCCGGATTTCTCCGGCGATATCGGCAGGGGTCTGGTTCATCGGGGTCCCGTCCACATCTCACAGCGGTACCGCAACGGCACCACATCGCGACATGACGTGAATCAAGACCTCTGCATTCAGGCCCGGCTCATGAGCCGGCCCAGAAGCCCGCCGCGCGCCTTTTCGGGCGCGCCGAGCACGCGATCCATGAAAGCATCGACCTGTTCGCCCGGGATCACGTTATGGCCCTTCTCGACCTCGTCATGCAGGAACTGCGCGACGGGCAGGACTGCGTTGCGATACTTGTCATCGCCGAAAATCTCCAGCGCCACGTCCTCGGCCTCGAACCAGATGTCCTCGGCGCTGCGCTTGCCCTCCAGCCCCGCGATCAACCGGGTCAACTCGTCGATCCGGGCCACGTCGCCGGAAAAGGCGGTGGAGGATTTGCAGAAATCGTGCTCCGCGATCTGGCCGCCGAACAGCTCGATGCAACGGGTTTCGAGCACCTCCTGCAGCGCTCGCAGCGAGTTGCCGCGCAGAACCTTGTCGCTTTCCAGGATCGGCGGGCGTGGCAGCATTTTCACCGACAGCACCTTCAGGCCAAGCGCGCGCGCCGTCAGTGCGTGGCCAGCCTCGTAGATGGCGAGACGGAAGGCGAAATCTTCACAGCGCGGCTCTGGCGCAAGCTGGTCGTCATGCATCCTTGCGGGCCTCTTCTTCGACGATGTCGGATGCCGGCGCGGCCTCGGGCGCGAGCGACACCGCCTCGAGCGGCGTCGTCTCGATCACCGACTTGGCCGAGGGGTCGGCATACCGGTCATTGAGGTTCTGGATATGGCCGGCCACCGTGTCGCGGATCGCCTGAAGGCGAGTGGCGGTGCGCCGGCTCCAGCCAACCGGCTCTCGGCGGAAGATGGTGCGAAACCAGCGGGTTCCCTTCGAGAACGCCGCCCGCAGATCGAAATCCATCTCGCCGTATTCCTCGGGCAGGCCCTTGGCGACGCGCTTGGCCATGATCCCGCGCGCCCAGAAATGGATCGCCCCGACCATCAGCACGACCGCCACGATCACCGCCGCGGTCTCGATCCGGTGGGCCGTCATCCACTCGAAGCTGAACAGCCCCGCAGGCGGCGTCCAGCCGAACAGATACATCAGCCCGCCCGTCGCCCCGACCGCCAGCGCCAGCGCCAGCGCGTCGATGATCGCCACGCCGCGGCGCCAGCGCCGGCGGGCATCGCGCAGCTTCGGCAGCACGTCGTGCTCGATCTCCTGCGCCACGGTTTCGAGGAAGCTGACGATCCGGTAGTTGCGGTGCAGCTCCACCTCGTCGATGCGGGCGCGGATGCGGGCAAGATCGGCATCGCGCTTTTCCTCAAACCGCTTGCGCAGCGCGTGATCCTCGATCGGCACGGCGACATCTTGGTTGTAGATGGTGAAGAACTGCCCCGCCGAGAGCCCCGCCTGCGCCATCGCGCGTTGCCATGCCCCGACGATGTCTTCGGGGTTGTCTTCCTTCGCGGCGGTGTCGATCTGGTTGAGAATGTAGAGAAATTTCGAGGCATCGGTGCGCTTGGCGGTGCGCGCCACGAGATGCTCCAGCGTGTCCTGCATCGCGCCGGGCTCGGGGTGGCGGGCATCGAAGAAGACCAGCACGAGATCGGACAGGTCAATGATGTGATCGGTGATGCGCAGGGTCGAGCGGCGTTGGTCATCGGCGTCGAACCCGGGGCTGTCGATGATGATCTTGTTCTCGATCGCCTTGTTGCGGGTGGTGCGCAGCTGGAGATAGCTCTCGATATGCTTGCCTTCGCCTTTGGCGACCTTCTCGATCTCCGACGAGATGCGGTAGAACGGAAAGCGCGGGTCGGCGTCGAGCGCGGTGCCGGGCAGCGTGCGGCTTCCCTCGGTATCGGCCGGGCTCTGGCAGATCACCGTGAACTTGTCGTCGACCGCCTGGTTGCCGGTATCCTGCACCTTCTCGCCGATGAAGCTGTTGATGAAGGACGACTTTCCGCTCGAAAACGTGCCCAGCACCGAGATCAGCGGCCACCACGAGATCCGCGAGGCCAGCGAGCTTTCCTTGCTGATCAGGCCCATGCGGCGCAGGATCTTGTCGAACTTGTAATAGGTCGGCAGCACTTCGAGCAGCACCGGGTTCTCGGCCTTGAGATGGCTTTCGAGCCGGGCGAGGCGGTTCGCGAGCGACTGGTTCATGGTGGCCCCCTTCGCCTTTGTCCTAGCGGTTTTGAAGTCGGGTGGCGAGGGTTTGCGCCTTGTCCGGGGCAATTTGGCCCAGGATCGGCATCAATGTCGCCGCCTGCGCCGCGCGGCCCTGGTCGACGAGCAGCTCGCCGGCACGAAGGAACGCCTCGGCCGCCCCGGCATAATCGCGTTGCGCAAAGCGGAAATTGCCGAGTTCGCCAAGCAGATCGGGATTGTCGGGATGGGCCGCGGCCAGCGCGGCAAGCTGGGCCCCGGCACCGTCCATATCGCCGGCCCAGTAGGCGCTGCGCGCGGCGTTGAGCGCCGCGGCAAGGTCGGGTTCGCTCGTCGCCACCGGGGCTTGCGCGGCGGGGGCTGCCGCGGCGGGGGCCGGGGCCTGTGGCGCGGCGCCCGGAGCGGCCGTCGGGGTTTGCAGGGTGCCCGG
>JANTFS010000051.1 GCA_024763335.1 Paracoccaceae bacterium
GATCGCTATGGCGAAGGTCTGAAATACGTACGGATTTTCGAGGCCAACCGGGAGCTCATTCGTGACCCGGATCTGATCTATCCCGGCCAGGTGTTCACGCTGCCCGAGCCCGACGAGTAGGGTCGACCCGGGCGGGGCCCGGGCCGACCCGCCGGGGGTTTCACACCCCCGGACCCCCGTGGGATATTTCTGGAAAGATGAAACGGGATGTGGCGGCGGGGCTCTGGCCATTGCGCCGCATTGCGCCTACCTAGGGCGTCATCTGAGGAAAGGGTAACGCATGCGACGAGGCGGACGGACGACGATCAGCGACGCGATGGTTTCGGGCGCACGCAAGGGACAGGGGATGCGCACGATCCGCCGGGCCGTGCCGTATCTGTGGCCGGCCGGAGAACCGGGGATCCGGGCTCGCGTGGTGATTGCCCTGGCGCTTTTGCTTGGCGCCAAGTTGATCGCCGTGGCGACGCCCCTGTTTTACAAGGCAGCTGTCGACAAGCTGACCGGCGAAGGCGATGTTTCGGCGGCCTGGATGCTCGGGATGGGGGCGATCGGGCTGACGGTGGCCTATGGCATGGCGCGGTTCATGGCGGTTGCCTTCCAGCAATTGCGCGATGCGGTTTTTGCCAAGGTGGCGCAACGCGCGCTGCGGGCGCTGGCCTTGGAGACGTTCAGTCATATCCACGCCCTGTCCTTGCGCTATCACATCACCCGCAAGACCGGGGGGCTGAGCCGGGTCATGGAACGCGGGGTGAAGGGCGTGGAGTTCCTGCTGCGCTTCCTTCTGTTCAACATCGGGCCCCTGTTTCTTGAGTTGTTCATGGTGGCGGCGATCTTCTTCTGGCTGTTCGACGCGTGGTATCTTGCCGTTGTCGTGGCCACGATCACGCTCTACGTCTGGTTCACCTTCAAGGTGACCGAATGGCGGGTGAAGATCCGCAAGCAGATGAACGACCAGGATCAGGACGCGCATCAGAAGGCGATCGACTCGCTCCTGAACTTTGAAACCGTGAAGTATTTCGGCGCCGAGCGGCGCGAGGCCGAGCGCTATGACGCCTCGATGGCGGGTTATGAAAGCGCGGCGATCAAGACCTCGCAGTCGCTCGCCTTTCTCAACGCCGGGCAGAGTTTCATCATCACCGGCGGGCTCGTCGCCGTGATGCTCCTCGCCGCATGGGGCGTCCAGCAGGGCCAGCTCACCGTTGGCGATTTCGTCATGGTGAACGCCTACATGGTGCAGATCACCATGCCGCTCAACTTCCTCGGCTCGGTCTATCGTGAAATCCGGCAGGCGCTTGTCGACATGGCCGAGATGTTCGACCTGCTCGAACAGCCGGCGGAGGTGACCGACAAGCCCGGCGCGCCCGATCTGGAGGTGAATGGCGGGCACGTGGCGTTCGACAACGTGAGCTTTGGCTACGAGGCGGCGCGGCCGATCCTGCATGGGGTGACGATCGATGTGCCCGCCGGCCACACGGTGGCACTGGTGGGCCCGTCGGGCTCGGGCAAATCCACTATCGGGCGGCTGTTGTTCCGGTTCTACGATGTGACCGACGGGGCGATCCGGATTGACGGGCAGGATCTGCGCGACGTCACGCAGGAGAGTGTGCACAACGCAATCGGGGTGGTGCCGCAGGACACGGTGCTGTTCAATGACACGATCCGCTACAACATCGCCTATGGCCGGGCGGGCGCGAGCTTTGCCGAGATCGAGGCTGCGGCGAAGGCGGCGAAGATCCATGATTTCGTGATGAGCCTGCCCGATGGCTATGACACGACGGTGGGCGAACGGGGGCTGAAGCTCTCGGGTGGCGAAAAGCAGCGCGTCGGGATCGCGCGCACGCTTCTGAAAAACCCGCCGATCCTGCTGCTGGACGAGGCCACCTCGGCCTTGGATACCGAAACCGAGCGCGACATTCAGGAGAGCCTGAAGGCGATGGGCAAGGGCCGCACGGTGATCACCATCGCGCACCGGCTGTCCACCATTGCCGATGCCGACCGGATCGTGGTGCTGGAAAACGGCGTGGTCACCGAAGAAGGCACCCACGAGGTGCTGCTCGAAAAGGGCGGCAAATACGCCGCGATGTGGGCGCGTCAGGCGGCCGAGGAAGACGAGGCGGCCTGAGGCCGGGGGGCGCGTCGGCGCGCGCCGACGCCTGTGCGCGGGCGCGCGCCCGCGCAGCCGCCTTGGGGGCCACAGGGGCGCGAAAGATGGATCATTCCGCCGCGCGCAGCGGTTTGCCGTTCTCGTCGCGCCCGTCTTCGGGCGGTTCTTCCGCACTCACCGCCAGCCCGCTTTCGCGCAGCACCGCCTGCAGATCATCGAGCTCAGGTGCCGCATCGCCCTCATCGGCCTCCGGCCGCGCGTCGAAATCCCAGACCAGTTCATCCAGTTTCGTGCGCCGTGCCGAGCGGTTGAGCGCCATGTCCCGCGCCGCCCGGCTCTTGCGGCCGAGAGTCAGTGCTTTCAGCATGGCGAGCGACTTGTAGGCGCCGGCCGTGATCCACACCCGCAGCGCCAGCATCGAGGGGGTGAACACCAGCGTCAGCACCGTGGCGATGCCGAGCCCGAAGACCACCGCCGTGGCGAGCTGTTTCCACCACAGCGCCGTGGGCGCGTCGATCGAATAGCCACCGCCGATGAAATCGAGCGACAGGCCGAACATCATCGGCGCGAGGCCCGCCATGGTGGTGATGGTGGTCAGCAGCACCGGGCGAATGCGGTCTTCGGCAGTGCGCACGATCGCCTCGGTGCGCGGCATGTAGCGGGAATATTCCTGGTAGGTGTCGATCAGCACGATGTTGTTGTTGACCACAATGCCCGCGAGGGCGACGACACCGGTGCCGGTCATCACGATCGAGAAGGCTTGGCCCATGACCAGCATGCCGACCAGCACCCCGGCGGTGGAGAGCACCACCGCCAGCAGCACCAGCACCGAGTTGTAGAAACTGTTGAACTGCGCCAGCAGGATGATGAACATCAAGAACAGCGCGCCGGCAAAAGCCTTGCCGAGGAAGGCCGAGCTTTCGGCCTGGTCTTCCTGGTCGCCGGTCCATTCCCAGCTGATCCCGGCGGGCAGCGGGCCGGTGTCGAGCCATTCGGTGATCCGCTCGATCCGCTCCGTCGGGGTCACCGGGACGGTGCTGTAGCGGCCCGGCTCCGCGCCCGCGATGATCTGGTTGGCCTCGGCGGTGGTCATGACGCGGCCCGGGTCGGCCTCGCTTTCGCGCAGCACCACGAGATCGTCCCCCACGCCCGCCTTGACATCGAAGTAGCGCGACTGGTCGATGCGGTCGATCTGCGCCAGCGTCGGCACGGCGGTGCGGGTGACGAAATTCGACAGCGGCACGAGGCCCTGGCTGGTGCGCAGTTTCAGCGTGTCGAGGGTGGAGAGCACGCGGTCCTTCTCGGGCACCCGCACGCGGATCTCGATCTCTTCGTCCGAACTTGGGACCCGCATCGTGTCGAGCAGGAGCCCGGTGGTGACGAGCTGGACCATGCCGCCGACGGTGGCGACGTTGGTGCCGTAACGCCCGGCCGCCTCGACGTCGACGTCGAGCTGCCAGTCGATGCCGGGCAGGGGACGCGTGTCCTCGACCGCCGTGAGGCCGGCGGTATGCTCGAAGGCATCGCGCGCCATCGCGGTTGCCGCGGTCAGGCTGTCCCAGTCATTGCCCTTGAGGCGCAGGTGGACGGGCTTTGCCGAGGCCGGCCCGCCAGCGAGGGCCAGAACCTCGGTGCGCACGCCCGGCATATCCGCCAGCCGCGCCTCAAGGGTCGCAACCACGGTCTTGCCGGAATAGACCGGATCCACGATCCGGCGCTCATAGGGAATGACCCCGAGAAAGCGGGCGGGTTCGGTGCGGAAAGGGCGTTCCTCGTAGGTTGCAATCTCGATCTGCACCTGACCGATCTGGTCGCGCGGGCCCGAGGCGCCGCCGGTGTTCTGGTTCAGGCCGCCCTCGCCGGCGAAGGAAAAGGCGCTCTTGACGCCGGGGGTCGACAACACCACCGCCTCGACTTCGCGCACCATCGCGTCCTTTTCCTGCACCGACAGGTTGCCGCGGGCGCGGACGTAGACGATGGCCTGTTCCGGCTCGGCATCGGTGAAGAACTCCACGCCGTTGTTGTGGCGGCCGTAGAACATGAAGGTGCCGGCCACGAAGGCGAGCACGGCGGCAATGGTCACGATCGGCATCACCGGGTTGCCGGCGATGAACCTGATGACCCAGCCGAAGGCCGAGCGCCGCCGCCCGGCCGGCACCCGCTTGGGTTCGCGGTGGATCTTGGCAGAATCGAGCGCAATGGTGGTCAGGGTGAGCATGGCGACGAAGCCGACCAGCGCCAGTCCGACGGCGACGCCATCGGGCAGCGGGTTGCCGGCCGGGAACAGGTAGTCGGGGTTGAGCACCTGCATCGCGGCGGCGAACAGGCCGAGCGCGCCCACCACCACCAGCGCGGCGCGCAGGAGCCACGGCAGCGGCCGCAGCACGTTGCTGGCATTGTCGAGCGCGCGGCTCCAGCGCCCGGCGACACCGCCGACGATCGGCAGGTAGATCAGCGCCACCACCAGCGAGGCCGAGAGCACGAAGATCAGCGTCTTGGGCAGCATCTCCATGAACTGGCCGGGCACGCCGGGCCAGAACAGCATCGGCAGGAAGGCACATAGCGTGGTGGCGGTCGAGGAGACGATCGGCCAGAACATGCGCTTGGCGGCCTCGACATAGGAATGCATCGGCCCGACGCCCTCCGAGATCCGCTTGTCGGCATATTCGACCACCACGATGGCACCGTCGACGAGCATCCCCACCGCGAGGATCAGGCCGAACATGACAATGTTGTTCACCGTGTATCCCAGCGCGGCGAAGAGCGCGAAGGTCAGCAGGAAGGAGGTCGGGATCGCGAAGCCGACGAGCAGCGCCGAGCGCATCCCGAGGCTTGCGAGGACGACCATCATCACCAGCGCGATGGCGGTGATCACCGAGCCCTCGAGCTGACTGACCATGCTCTTGACCTGGTTCGAGGTGTCATTGGAGAACCGCACCGTCACCGCGTCCTGAAGCGCCTCGGGCCAGTCGAGCCGGGCGCCCTCGACCACGGTGCGCACCTGCGCGGAGGCGTCGATCAGGTTGAAGCCCTTGCGCTTGACCACCTGCAGCGACACCGTGGTTTCGCCATTGAACCGGGCCGTGCCCGCGCGGTCCTTGAAGGTGAGCCGGATGTCGGCGAGATCGCCGAGCGTCACCACGCTGTCGCCATGGACCTTCACCGGCAGGGCGTAGACATCGGCCACGTCGGTGAACGACGACGGGATTTTCACCGCGTTCGCGCCCGTCGGGGTGGAGATTTCCCCCGCCGCGATCAGCTGGTTGTTCTGGGTCACCACGTTGATCAGCTCACCGGCGGTGACGTTGTAGGCTTCCAGCTTCAACGGGTCGATGATGACCTCGAGCATCTCGTCGCGGTAGCCGGTGAGCTTGGCCTCCAGAACCGCGTCGACCGCCTCGACCTTGTCCTGCAATTCCTGCGCCAGATGCACGAGACTGCGCTCGGGCACGTTGCCGGTGAGGTTGATGATCAGGAAGGGAAATTCGGAGAAGTTGATCTCGTTGACGGAATACTTGTCGGCCCCGTCGGGAAACTTGCTCTCCGCGGTGTTCATCGCATCGCGCACATCGGCGATGACCTTGGAGCGGTCCCAGCCGAATTCGAACTGGAGCGCCACCCCGGCGTAGTTTTCGGCGGCGGTGCCCGACATCGTCTTGAGCCCGTCGATATCGGCCAGCTCGGTCTCCATCGGCTGCACCAGCAGCCGTTCGCTGTCTTCGGCGGAGATGCCGGGGAAGGGGACGGAGACGAAGAGCGCCGGGATATCGATATCCGGCTCGCCCTCCTTGGGCAGGCCGACATAGGCGGCGATCCCGGCGATCAGGGTCAGCGCGATGAAGGCGATGACCATCCGCGCCCGGGCGGCGGCCCAGTCGACGAGGCCGGTCATGACCCGCTCTCCTGCATCGTCACGTCGATCTCGACGCCGTCCGACACGTAATCCTGGCCGACGACGATCACCTGCGCGCTGTCGGGCAGGCCGGCGACCCAGACGCCCTGCTGGGTATCGCGCAGAAGCTCGACCGGGGCGAATCGGGCAATGGCCCGGGCGCCATCGGCCGCGACGATCCGAACCCCGAGCGTGCCGGCGTCATCGAGCGTGAGCGCGCTTTGCGGCAGAAGATGCGCCTTGCGGCCATCGGACTGGACCAGGATCTCGGCGGTCTGGCCATCGCGGATCGAGAGATCGGGGTTGGCCACCTCGGCCTCGACGCGGAAGGTGCGCGTGGCCAGGTCGGCCGAGCGGCCCAGGAAGGTCACGCGGCCGATCACCTCGCGCCCCGACGACAGCCGTGCCCCGGCCGGCGCGCCGACCTTCACGCGGTCGACATCGACCTCGGCCACGAAGCCGACCAGCAGGATCGGGTCGAGGTCAAGCACCTTGGCGCAGGACGCGCCGGGCTGGAGCAGGCTGCCGAGCTCGGCGGTGTCGCTTTCCAGCACCCCGTCGAACGGGGCGGCAATGCGGGTGCGGGCGATCTCGCGTTCGGCCTGCGCCACGGCGGCCCGGCCGCTCTCGATCGCGGCTTCGGCGCCGGCGGCACCGGCCTCGGCGGAGGTCAGCCCGGCACGCGCCGATTCCATCGCCGCCCGGGCGGCGATGACGCGGGTCTCCGCGGCAAAGCCGTCCGCGGCCAGCCGTTCGGCGTTGCGCAGGTTGGTTTCGGCTTCTTCGATACGGGCCTTTGCCTCCTGAACCCGCGCCGCCGCGGTCGGGGCATTGGCCTCGGCCTCCGCCAGCCGCGCCCGGGCCTCGGCCAGCGAGGCCTCGCGCGTGCCCATGTCGATCTCGCACAACACGTCGCCGGCCGAGACCAGCGTGCCCTTGGGCGTGGGCGGCGAAACGACGCGGCCCGAGGTTTCGGCCATCAGCACCACCGAGCGGGCCGCCTCGGTGCGCCCGCGCAGCACCACCGCGCTGTCGATCTCGCGCGCCTCGCTCTCGACCGCGATGACGGACACACCGCGCGCCGCCGCCGCGTCGGCGGTGCCGGACCCGCCCTCGGCCCCGGCGAGCGCTTTCGCGCCGTCTGCCGCCGTTTCGGCGCCCGAGGGCGTCAGGCCGGCGAATTCGAGCAAGCGGTCGCGTTCGAAGACGACCACGAACAACAAGGCTGCCGTCGCAATCGCGGTGAGGATCGGAATGATGCGCATCGTTCCCCCAGAGTTTCCCCAGAGCCTGACGCCGGGCGCCAGACGTTATCGTGCCCTCGAAATAGGGGGACTACCCCCGGGCCTCAACATGATCTCATATCTGAATAGGCATATGTTGCGTTTTCAGATCACTTTTCGCACAAGTCTTGGCAAGGATCACGGCTTCGCGTTAAAGAGAGGCAAATGAATGCCGGAGGCCGGGCCGTGAGCAACCCCGAATCTTTTATTGACGAGGTGACCGAAGAGGTCCGCCGCGATCGTCTCTACGCCCAGTTGAAGAAATACGGCTGGATCGGCGTGGTTGCGGTGATCGTGCTTGTCGGCGGCGCGGCGGCGAACGAGTGGGTGAAAGCGCGGGCAGAGGCCAAGGCTCAGGCGACGGGCGACGCGATTCTCGCTGCCGTGGCGCTCGACGATCCCGCCGCGCGCCTCGCCGCGCTCGATCAGGTGGACGCCGAGGGCGACGCCGTGGCGCTGGTCACGCTGGTGGCCGCTGCCGAGGCTGGCGATCCGGCGGTGGCGGCCGAGCGGCTCGAAACCATCTCCGGCAATCCCGCCTTTCCCGCGCTGTATCGCGATCTGGCGGATTTCAAACGGGCGTTGCTGCCCGGCGTGCTCGATGCGTCGGCGCGGGTCGAGCTGCTGACGCCGCTGACTGCGCCGGGGCGGGCGTTCCGGGTGCTGGCCGAGGAGCAGATCGCGCTCGCGGAGATCGAACTTGGCCAGACCGAGGCGGCACTGGGGCGTCTGGACGCACTTCTGAGCGACACCGAGGCCAGCGAGGCCTTGCGCCGAAGGGCATCTCAGTTGATTGTGGCACTGGGCGGTTCGCCCGGCGAGGCGTCCTGACGGGCGCAACGGAGAAAAAAGGCGTAGGGGGCAAACGCGTGAAACAGACCAAGGCGATGCGGAACCTGATCCTTGTATCCACGCTGGCGCTGGCCGTAGCGGGCTGTTCGCGTCCGGAATTGATTCTGGAGGGCATGCGGGAAGACATTCGCAGCCCGGCCTACGATGTCGACGATCCCGGCGCCGCTGCGGCCGCCGCGGCGCGCGCCGCCGAAGACATGGCGCCGTTCCAGAACAGCGCGCGCCCGGCCAACATCGGCGCGGCGCGGGCCACGGCAAGTTGGCCGCAGCGCGGCGCCAACGCACAAAACCGCGCGCCGCATGCGCAGTTTTCGGCCAGCCCGCAGCTGGTCTGGTCGTCCAAGGCCGGGCAGGGCAACGAGCGCAAATACCGCATCACCGCCGAGCCGGTGTCCGATGGCAGCCGGGTCTTCACCATGGACAGCCACGCGACGGTGAGCGCCCATACCACCGGCGGCGGCGCGGTCTGGAGCGCCGATCTCACCCGCCCGGGCGAACGGGGCGGCAGCGCGATGGGTGGTGGCCTTGCGCTTGGCGACGGCAAGCTTTTCGTCACCACCACCAACGGCGAGCTCGTCGCGCTTGATCCTGCCTCGGGCCAGGTGCTGTGGCGCCAGAAACTCGATGCCGCGATCAATGGCGCGCCGACGGTCGCCAACGGACAGGTCTACGTGACCACGGCGGCCTCGGTCGCCTATGCCGTGAACACCGATACCGGCCGGATCGCCTGGCGCCTGGCCGGGATTGCCGGGCATGTCGGGGTTTCCGGCGTCGCCGCGCCGGCGGTCAGCGGCAACACCGTGATCTTCCCGCTGGCAAACGAGAGCCTCATCGCGGTCGAAACCGGCAACGGCGACGTGAAATGGGTGGCGCGCGCGCCGGGCAATCGCCCGGGACGCGGCCGCAAGGTTCTGTCCGCCTACACCGGTGAGCCGGTGGTGGCCGATGGCGTCGTCTATGCCGCGACGGCGGCCGGGGAGGCGATCGCCGTGGGGCTGAAGGATGGCAAACTGCGCTGGAAGGCCGGCGAGGGGGCTCAGGGCACCATGGCCGTGGCCGGGGGCTCAGTCTATTTCGTCACCGACGAGGCCAAGCTGGTGCGCCTGTCGGCGCGCGACGGCGCCAAGGTCTGGTCGGTCGATCTGCCGCGCTACCGGCCCAGCAGGGTCACGTTCCCCCTGTTCGGCGGCGGCGGCAACAAGTCGATCTGGCCCGCCTATGGCCCGGTGCTGGCCGGTGGCCGGCTCTGGATCGCCCAGGGCGATGGCATCCTGCGGTCCTATAACCCCGCCGATGGCGCACTGGTCTCGACCACCGAGCTGCCGGCCGGCGCGGCCAGCCGCCCGATCTTGGTTGGCGGCATGATGCTGTTCATGAGCGAGAAGGGCGATCTCCTCGCCCTGCGTTGATATGTCCGGCAATTGGGTGTAAGCGGGCGGCCCGACGCCTGAGGACACACCGATGAGTTTCACCCTCGCCATCGTGGGCCGGCCCAACGTGGGCAAGTCCACCCTGTTCAACCGCCTGGTCGGCAAACGGCTCGCGCTGGTCGACGACCAGCCGGGGGTCACGCGCGACCTGCGCGAAGGCGAAGCCCGGCTCGGGCCGCTGCACTTCACCGTGATCGACACCGCGGGGCTCGAAGACGCCACCGACGAAAGCCTGCAGGGGCGGATGCGCAGGCTGACCGAGCGCGCGGTGGAAATGGCCGATGCCTGCCTGTTCCTGATCGACGCGCGCGCCGGCGTGCTGCCGGCCGACGAGGTGTTTGCCGACATCCTGCGGCGCAAGAACGCCCACGTCATCCTCGGCGCGAACAAGGCCGAGGGCCGGGCGGGCGAAGCCGGGCTGCTGGAGGCCTACGCGCTGGGCCTCGGCGAGCCGATCCGGCTCTCGGCCGAGCATGGCGAGGGGCTCGGGGAACTGGCCGCCGCCCTTCAACCGATCGCCGAGGAGATGGCCGAACGCGCGGCACAGGTGGCGAGGGCGGCGCCGGAAACCGACGTGACGGTCACGGACGGCGAGATTGACGCCGACGCGCCGCACAAGCCGACCGAACGCCGGCCGCTGCAGGTGGCCGTGGTCGGCCGGCCGAACGCGGGCAAGTCGACGCTGATCAACACCCTCATCGGCGAGGAGCGCCTGCTCACCGGTCCCGAGGCCGGGATCACCCGCGATTCGATCTCGCTGGCCTTCGACTGGGCCGGCACGCCGACCCGGATCTTCGATACGGCGGGGATGAGGAAAAAGGCGAAAGTTCAGGAAAAGATTGAGAAATTATCCGTGGCCGACGGGCTGCGCGCGGTCAAGTTCGCCGAAGTTGTGATCGTGCTGCTCGATGCGGCGATCCCCTTCGAACAGCAGGATCTGCGCATCGCCGACCTCGCCGAACGGGAGGGGCGCGCGGTGGTCGTCGCGGTCAACAAGTGGGACGCCGAACGTCACAAACAGGAAAAGCTGCGCGATCTGCGGGAGGCGTTCGAGCGGCTTCTGCCGCAGCTGCGCGGGGCACCGCTGGTGACGATCTCGGCCAAGACGGGCAAGGGGCTTGACCGGCTGCATGCCGCGGTGCTGCGCGCGCACGAGACATGGAACCGCCGGATCTCCACCGCGCGCCTCAACCGCTGGCTCGACGCCATGGTCTCGGCCCATCCGCCGCCGGCGCCGGGCGGGCGCCGCATTCGGCTGCGCTACATGACCCAGGTCAAGACCAGGCCCCCCGCTTTCGTCGTGATGTGCTCCCATCCCGACAAGTTGCCGGAGAGCTATTCTCGCTATCTTGTCAACGGGTTGCGCGACGATTTTGACATGCCGGGCACGCCGATCCGGCTGTTCATGCGCTCTCAGGCCGAGAAAAACCCGTTCAAGGACAAGAAGAATTGGGGCACGCCGTCGCGGCTGAGAAAACACCTCGACAAGGGCAAGCGCAAGGCCTGAGCCACCCTGCCGGCTGCTCCTTCATCTTGGCTGAAATACTCCACGGGGGTCCGGGGGTGTGAAACCCCCGGCGGGTCGGCCCGCCGCAAGGCGGGTCGAGCCGTCAATTCAGATAGCCCATCGGATCGACGCTGAGCGTGCCCTCGCGCACCTGGAAATGCAGGAACGACGGATCGGCCTCGCGCACGCGGGCGATGGTCTGGCCGCGGCTCACCCGGTCGCCTTTCTTGACCTTGATGTCATCGATCCCGGCATAGACCGTGAGCAGGTTGCCGGCATGGCGCAGGACGAGGATCGGCACCTGGTCGGTGTCGCGGGTGATCGCCGCCACGGTGCCGGACGCGGCGGCTTTCACCTCTGTGCCGGCGGGGGCCGAAATGTCGATGCCATCGGTCTTGCCCTTCTCGTAGGCGCGCACGATCTTGCCGTCGACGGGCAGCACCATCTGGGCCCCCGAGGCGGCGGTGCGGGAGGCGCCGAGAGCGGGCGAGGCCGGCTCGGACGCGGCGCCGGATGCGGCGGCTTCGTCGGGCAGTGGCTCGGCCGCGGAGGGCGGAACAGGGGTGGCCGATCCGGCGCCCGGGGCCTCGACCCCGCCGGCCGCGGCGCTCTGCTCACCGATCACCACCGGGATCAGCAGGTATTGCCCCTCGCGCACCGACAGCGCGCTGTCGAGGCTGTTCCATTCCGCCAGCGCGCGCACCGAAACGCCGTAACGGCGGGCGATCGAATAGGCGGTCTCGCCGCGCGCGACCTGGTGGCGCACCGGCTCGGGCCCGGCGGGCGTGGCGGCGGCGGCCGGGGTGGTGGTGGGGCCGACCCGGTCGAGCGCGTTGCCCGCCAGGGTGGTGACGTCGATCGTGCCGCTCGCGGTCGGGGCGCCGGGCGCGCCGCCGGTGCCGACCCGGCGGGGCAGCGCGATGATCTCGCCGCCGCGCAGGCCGGTCTCGGGGGGCAGGCCGTTGTAGCGGCCCAGTTCGTTCGCACCGAAGCCAAGCCGGTTGGCCATCTGCGCGATGGTCTCGCCGTCACGGGCAACCGCCACGTCATAGGTCGGGTAGGAGATCACCCCGCGGGCGTCGGGCTGCGGTTTGGCTGCCGTGCGTGCGCCGCGCGCCGCCTCGGTGGTGGAAAACCCGCCGGCGAGCCCGCGCAGGTCAAGATCCAGATCGCGAAGACCGCCATCCTCGGTGCAACTGGCAAGCGCCAGCAGTGACACCGAAAGCAGCCCCATGCGCGCGTGTCGACCGGTCGGGAAATTCATGCTCTTGTCCTCTTGCGGCCCGCGTGGGGCCCTGCCTTGTTTGCCCCGTCCGCACGGTCTTGCGCCGCTGGTCGGACGATGGTGGCATCCCTGTCACATACTCACCCCAGCCCCTCGAGGAGAGGCACGAAGCGAACCGGCATCAGCTCTTCGTAATCATACCCGCTGCGCAGCCTCGTTACTTTCAGCAAGGTCTGCACCGCGTCGGACTGGCCCACCGGCAACACCATGATACCCCCGATCGCCATTTGAGCCAAGAGCGGCCCCGGCGGATCTTCGGCCGCGGCGGTGACGATGATCCGGTCGAACGGGGCTTGCTGCGGCAGGCCGAAGGAGCCATCGCCGGCGATCACGGTGATATTGTGCAGATCGAGCCCCTCGAACAGCCCGCGCGCCTCGCGCACCAGCGTCGGGTGACGGTCGACGGTGTAGATCCGCCGCCCGAGCTTGGCGAGGATCGCCGCCTGGTAGCCCGAGCCGGTGCCGACCTCCAGCACCTTCGATTTCGGCTGCACGTCGAGCGCCTGGGTCATCAGCCCGACCACGGAGGGCTGGCTGATGGTCTGGCCGCTGGCGATCGGCAGCGGCATGTCTTCATAGGCGCGGTCTTCGAAGATGCCCTTGACGAAGAGCCCCCGGTCGATCGCCTCCATCGCTGCCAGAACCCGGGTGTTGGTCACCCCCTTCGAGCGCAGCGCGAAGAGAAACTGCATCTTGCGTTCGGCTTCGCTGTGCGCCGGGACGGTCATCGGAAGACCTCGCCCAGCGACGCGACAACGTCATGCGCGGTGAGATCGGCGCGCATCGGGGTGACCGAGACATAGCCCTCGAGATTGGCCGCGGCATCGGTGCCCGGCAGGGTCGGGGTGTGTTGCGGCCCGCCCTTGACCCAGAGGAAGCGGCGTCCGGAGGGAGAATTGCCGGCCTCGGTCGAGAAGAAGGCGTCGCGCCGCCAGCCCTGCGCGGTGGCGCGCACGCCGTTCACCCTGTCCGCGGGCACCGGCGGGAAATTGACGCTGTAGAACAGCCGGTAGTCCTCGCTCTCCCCCCAGGGGGCCTGGTCGATCAGCTTGCGCACCACGGCCGCGCCATGCACCCGCGCCGCCTCGAACAGGTCTGGACGGTCGATGATCTCGGGGCCGAGGAACTGGCTCAGCGCGATCGCCCGTAGGTTCTGCAAAGCCGCCTCGAGCGCGGCGCCGATGGTGCCGGAATAGAGCGTGTTCTCGGCTGCGTTGTTGCCCCGGTTGACCCCCGAGAGCACCAGATCGGGCCGCCCCGGCATCGCGTCGCCAAGTGCGGCGAGCACGCAATCGGCCGGCGTGCCCTCGGCGGCGAAGCGCCGCGGCGCCAGCTTGGCCAGCATCATCGGCTTGGAATAGCTGATGCAATGGCCGACGCCGGATTGCTCGAACGCCGGCGCCACCACCCAGACCTCGCCATCCGGCCCGGCGATCTCGGCGGCGATTGCCTCGAGAACCTGGAGCCCCGGCGCGTTGATGCCATCGTCATTTGTCAGGAGAATGCGCATGTTTGCCCGTCCTTGCCTTGCCCCTCAATAGGCGAGGGGGCCGGGTGGGGCAAGCGCCCGGACGGCGCTCTGGCTGCGGGCGGACGATTGGCCGCCCGGTCTGCGCGTCAGCCCAGCAGCTCGGGCAGGAAACGGGCAGCTTCCGCATCCGGCGGGGTCAGCCCGGAGCGGTCCTCGGCAGGGAAGAAGCGTGCCCGCATCGCCGTCGCGAGGGGCTTCGGCTCGAGGATCTTCACCACCGGGCCGATCTTCGCGGCCTCCTTCTGCCAGCTTTCGGCAAGCGCCATCTGCGCCGCCTTGGTGGCGCCGTAGCCGCCGAAGAATTTCTCGCCCGCGTGGGTGTCGCGAAAGAACACCGCCCGTCCGGCTTCGCCGAGCAGCGGCGCGACATAGGCGATGAGCCGGGCCGTGGCCTCGACGTTCACCTTCAGCGACTTGTCGAAATCCTCTTCCTGCAACGCCAGCTGCGGGGTCGGCGTGAGCTGCATCGCCTCGATGGCGGTATGCGCCCAGATGTCGATCCCGCCCCAACGGTCGTAGATGGCGCGGCAGAGCTGGGCCATGGCGTCGGCATTGGTGATGTCCATCGGCGCCAGAGTGGCTTCCCCGCCAGCGGCGCGGATGCGGTCGTCGACCTCTTCCAGTGCACCGGTGGTGCGGGCGACGGCGACGATGTGGTGGCTCGGCGCCAGTGCCACGGCGAGCGATGCGCCAAGGCCGCGCGAGCCGCCGGTAATGAGAGCGATCTTGTCCATGGCGCCTATCTGCGATTTCGCCGCCACCGGGTCAAGGGCACGCTTGCCGCAGCCGAAACGGTGAGCGCGCGGGCCGGGCCCGAGCGGCCTACATCGAGAACGAGGTGCCGCAGCCGCAGGAGGAGGTCGCGTTCGGGTTCTCGACCACGAAACGCGCGCCGATCAGCTCGTCGGTGAAATCGATCACCGCGTTCTCGAGGAACGGCAGCGAGGTCTCGTCGATTACCACCCGCTCTTCGCCATCGGGGGCCACGAGCACCAGATCACCCTCGGCCGGGTCGTCGAGCGAGATGTCATACTGGAACCCCGAGCAACCGCCGCCCTCGACGGCCACGCGCAGCGCCTTGCCGCTGTCGCCGGCCCCGATCTCGGCAAGACGCGCGAAGGCGCGGTCGGTCACTTTGGGAGGCA
>JANTFS010000052.1 GCA_024763335.1 Paracoccaceae bacterium
GGCACGAAGGCCACGAGGCTGCCGGCGCGGAAATATCCCGCGACGAGAAGGATCAGGCCGGCCATGAAGGTGGCGAGGATCAGCCCGTCGATTCCATGTTCGGCGATGACGCCGTAGACCACGACGATGAAGGCACCGGTCGGGCCGCCGATCTGCACCCGGCTGCCGCCGAGAAGCGACACGAGCAACCCGCCGACGATGGCAGTCACCAACCCCTGCGCCGGTGTCGCGCCCGAGGCGATGGCGATGGCGAGGGCCAGCGGCAGGGCCACCAGCCCGACCGTCACCCCGGCGAGCGCGTCGGCGCCGAAATTCTCGGCAGAATAGGACTTCAGCGTTGTGACGATCTTGGGAGTGAACATGGATTGCGCGTCCGGCCTTGAAAGGGGCTCAAAGGTAGCCCAATCGCGGGCGCCGTCAATGCCTGGCCTCACCGCGACGCTCTTTGGTTGTGCGCACCCCGGCGCCGGACTAGATAGGAACCAACAGAAAGCGAGGCTCCCCGATGACCATCCCAAAGCCCGTTGTGCTCTGCATCCTCGACGGATTCGGCCTGCGCGAAGAGCGCGAGAACAATGCCGTGAAGCTCGCCAACACCCCCAACTTCGACCGCCTCTGGGCGACCTGCCCGCATTCGACGCTGAAGACCGATGGCCGCGCGGTCGGGTTGCCCGACGGGCAGATGGGCAATTCGGAGGTGGGGCACACCAATATCGGCGCCGGTCGGGTGGTGGCGATGGATCTGGGGATGATCAGCCTCGCCATCGAAGACGGCGAGTTCGAGAAAAAGCCGGCCCTCTTGGATTTCATCCACGACATGAAGAAAGCCGGCGGCACCGCGCACCTCATGGGCCTGACCAGCCCCGGCGGTGTGCATTCGCACCAGGATCATATCGTCGCCGCCGCGAAGATCATCGCCGCGGCCGGGGTGCCGGTGGCGGTGCACGTGATCACCGACGGGCGCGATGTGCCACCGAAATCGGCCCGCGAACAGGTGGCCAAGTTCGAGGCCGATCTGCCGGATGGCGCCAAGGTGGTGACGGTGTCGGGCCGCTACTACGCGATGGACCGCGACAACCGCTGGGAACGTATCGCGCTGGCTTATGATGCGATGGTGAAGGCGATGGGCGAGACGGCGCCGGACGCCGATACCGCCATCGCCAACGCCTATGCGCGGGGCGAGACGGACGAATTCATCAAGCCCACGGTGCTCGCCGGGTTCAAGGGTATCCGTGACAATGACGGGGTGTTCTTCACCAATTTCCGGGCCGACCGGGCACGCGAGATCCTGCGGGCGATCGGCGAGCCGGGGTTTTGCGAGTTCGACGTCGGCACCCGCCCGAAGCTCGCCGGGCTTCTCGGCATGGTCGAATATTCCACCCGGCACAATGACTACATGACAACGGTGTTCCCGCCGCGCGAGATCGTCAACACCCTCGGCGCCTGGGTGGCCAAGCACGGGCTCACCCAGTTCCGTCTGGCAGAGACCGAGAAATACCCGCATGTCACCTATTTTCTCAACGGCGGCAAGGAAGAGCCGGAGCCGGGCGAAGACCGCTACATGGTTCCCTCGCCCAAGGTGGCAACCTACGACCTGCAACCGGAAATGAGCGCGCCGGAAGTGACGAAGCACTTCGTCGCGGCGATCGAGAAGGGCTATGACCTGATCGTCACCAACTACGCCAACCCCGACATGGTCGGGCACACCGGCGTTCTGGAGGCCGCGATCAAGGCGGTGGAAACCGTCGATGTGGCGCTCGGCAAGGTCGTCGCCGCGCTGGAAAAAGCCGGAGGCGCGATGATCGTGACCGCCGATCACGGCAATTGCGAAACCATGGTCGATCCCGTCACCGGCGGGCCGCACACGGCGCATACCACGAACCCGGTGCCTGTCGTGCTGTTCGGTGGCCCGCCGGGCATCAGCCTGCGCGACGGCGGCACGCTGTGCAATCTCGCGCCAACGCTTCTGGAACTCATGGGGCTGGAAAAACCCGCCGAAATGACGTGCGACAGCCTGATCGTCCGGTGAAGGCCGTGGCGCGATTGCTCGCGGCCGCCATCGGGCTTGCCGCCGGGGCCGCAGTGGCCCAGACCGACCCGACCGAGAGCGCGCGGGCCGCGATGGTCGATTTGCAGGCAGCCGGCGCAGCGCTGGAGGCGGCCGATGGGGCGCAAGACCGGGTGGCCGCGCTGACCCAGACCATTCAGGCCTATGAAGCCGGCCTTGCATCGCTGCGCGAAGGCCTGCGTCAGGCCACGATCCGCGAAAGCGCCATCGAGGGCGTGTTCGCGGCCGAAAACGAGCGTCTGGCCCAGCTTCTGGGCGTGCTTCAGGCGATTCAGGCGGCGCCGGAACCGCATTTGCTGCTGCATCCCTCGGGCCCCGTGGGCACGGTGCGCTCCGGCATGATCCTTTCGGAGATCACGCCGGCGCTGTCTCGCGAGGCGGCCGAGCTGAAGCAGTCGTTGCAGGAGGTTGCGATGCTGCGCGCGTTGCAGGAGGCAGCGGTCAGCACGCTGGAGGAAGGGTTGCGCGGGGTGCAGAGAGCGCGCACGGAGCTTTCCAAGGCCGTGTCGAACCGCACCGACCTGCCGACGCGGCTGATCACCGACGAAGCCGCGATGGAAAATCTCATCAATTCCGCCGACACCCTCGAAAGCTTTGCCAATGGCCTGATGAGCGCAACCGCCGTCGATACCTCGGTCGCGGTTGAATTGCCCGACTTCACCGCCGCGAAGGGGAGCCTGGCCCTGCCGGTGCTGGGCCGCGTGATCCGCCGGTTCAACGAGGCGGATGCGGCGGGCGTGGAGCGCCCCGGCTGGGTTCTGGCCACGCGCCCGCTGATGCTGGTCACCACGCCGTGGCCCGCGACCATCCGCTATCTCGGGCCGCTGCTCGATCTGGGGCAGGTCGTGATCCTGGAGCCGGGAGAGGGCTATTTCCTGGTGCTGGCGGGCCTCGGCCAGCTGTTTGGCGAGGTGGGCGAAGTTCTGCCGAAAGGCGCCCCCGTCGGGCTGATGGGTGGCGCTCAGGTTGCGGCGGATCAAGCCTTTTTGATGTCATCCGTCGAAGGAGGTGGCGCTCAGGCCACCGAGTCGCTTTATATAGAGCTGAGACACAATGGGGCGCCCCTGGATCCGGCAGCGTGGTTCGTGGGGCCAGAGAACTGAAATATCCGGAGCAGATATGAGGAAATTCATGATGGCCGCGGTGGGCGGCACGCTTGCCGGGGCGATTCTGACCACGCAGGTGGCAGGACCGCTCGTTGCGCAGGACGCTCAACGCAATTCCAGCGTTTATCAGCAACTCGACCTGTTCGGCGACGTGTTCGAGCGCATCCGTTCGCAATACGTCGAGGAGGTGGACCCGGCGAAGCTGATCGAATCGGCCATCGACGGCATGTTGTCGTCGCTCGATCCGCATTCCAGCTATCTCCCGCCCAAGGACGCCGCCGACATGCGGGTGCAGACGCGCGGCTCGTTCGGGGGCCTCGGCATCGAGGTCAGCCAGGAAGATGGCTTCGTGAAGGTCATCTCCCCGATGGACGGCACGCCGGCGGCTGCGGCCGGCATTCAGGCGGGTGACTTCATCACACATGTCGACGGCGAGAGCCTGCTTGGCCTCACTCTCGACGAGGCGGTCGACCTGATGCGCGGCCCGGTCGGCTCGGAGATCATCATCACGGTGGTGCGCGAGGGCGTGGAAGAGCCGTTCGACGTGTCGATCATCCGCGATACGATCAAGCTCACGGCCGCCACCGTGCGCGCGGTGGGCAATACCGTGGTGATCCGCATCACCACGTTCAACGACCAGACCTACCCGAACGTCTCGGACGGGTTTGAAACGGTGGTCGCGGACCTCGGCGGGATCGACAAGGTGGCTGGCGTCGTGCTTGACCTGCGCAACAACCCGGGCGGCCTCCTGAACCAGGCGATCCTGGTGTCGGATGCCTTCCTCGAATCGGGCGAGATCGTGTCCACCCGCGGCCGAAACCCCGAAGACACCGAACGGGTGAATGCGGAGCCGGGCGACATCACCGGCGGCAAGCCGCTCGTGGTGCTGATCAACGGCGGGTCGGCCTCGGCGTCGGAGATCGTGGCCGGTGCGCTCAAGGACCACCACCGCGGGATCATCGTGGGGACGAAGAGCTTCGGCAAGGGCTCGGTTCAGACCGTCATGCCGTTGCGCGGCGATGGCGCGATGCGGCTGACCACCGCGCGCTACTACACGCCGTCCGGCCGCTCGATCCAGGCGCTGGGCGTGAGCCCCGACATCGTGGTTGAACAGCCTGTCCGCGCGCCGCAGCCCGAGACCGAAGCGGACAGCACGCGCCGGACACGGTCGGAGGCGGACCTGCGCGGCAGCCTGAACAACGACAGCCTGACCGAGGACGAGATCAGGATGATCGAGGAAGAGCGCGCCGCGGCCGAGGAAGCGGCAAAATTGCGCGATGAGGACTTCCAGCTCTCCTATGCCGTTGATCTCATCAAGGGGCTTGCGACCATGGCGGCGGACGACACGAAGTAGCGCCACCGGCACAGAAAACCGAAAGGGCCGTCCGGTTCGGGATGGCCCTTTTCCTTTTCGCCCGGACGTGGATAGTGTCGGCCTGTCAAAGGAGATCAGGATGACACCCGACGAGATCGCCAAGCTTCCCTACCGGCCCAACGTGGGCATCATGCTGGCCAATCCGCAGGGGTTGATTTTCGCCGGCCAACGGCTCGATGCAATGAAGCTCGGCACCGGGGAGACCGCATGGCAGGCCCCGCAGGGCGGCATCGACGAGGGCGAAGACCCGCTTGAGGCCGCCCTGCGCGAGCTCGAGGAAGAAACCGGCGTGCGCCCCGATCTGGTCAGTGTCGAGGCGGAGTTTCCCGGCTGGCTCACCTATGACCTGCCGGCTGACCTTGTGCCGAAGATCTGGAAGGGCCGCTACCGCGGGCAGAAGCAGCGCTGGTTCCTGATGCGCTTTCACGGCGCCGACAACCAGATCGTGATCGAGACGGAGCACCCTGAGTTCCGGCGCTGGACATGGATCGACCCGCGCGACCTCGTCGAAAAGATCGTGCCGTTCAAACGGGATATCTACACTCAGGTCATCGCGGAATTCGCCGACCGCCTGTGATGGCGGGTGGCCGGCATGCGCCGAGCGGGACTCCACATGAGAACAAAACGTGAATATACTCGCGATTCTGATGTTTGCAGAATTGTCGATCACGTCGAATTTCACCTTCCTCACCGGGGGATCGCACGCCGAGGAATATGTCGAGCGGGCGGCCCTCATGGGGATGCCCGCGATTGCCGTGGCCGACGAGAACTCGGTGGCCGGGATCGTGCGGGCACACACGGCGGCGCGCGAGATCGGGCGGCTGGTGGCCGAGCGGCGGGCGTTTGACGCAGCGCAGGGGCTGATCGGGCCGCCGGCGCCGAAGCACTGCCCGCCCCCACCCTCGGCCAGCATCTACACCGTGCCCCGGCTCATTCCCGCCGCGCGGCTGGTGACGGAGGAAGGCATCAGCCTCACCGCCCTGCCGCGCGACCGGGCGGCCTGGGGGCGGCTTTCACGGCTGATCACGCTGGGGCGGCGGCGGGCGCCGAAAGGCACGGCGCTGATCCGGGTGGGCGACGTGCTCGCGTTCGGCGAGGGCATGGAGCTTTTGCTGCACGTGCCCGAGCCGAGACCCGAAGGCTGGCGCGGTCAGGTGGCGCGGCTGTTGCGCGCGTTCAGGGCGCAGATGTCGCTGGTGATCGCACCGCGCTACGACGGTGAAGACAAGGCGCGCTTTGCCCGGCTGGCGCGGCTGGCAGACGAGTTGGGGTTGCCCACCGTGGCCAGCGCCACGCCGCTCATGCATCATGCCCGGCGGCGGCGCCTTGTCGATGTGCTCACGGCAATCCGCACTGGGCGGCGGGTCGAGGATCTGGGGCGCCTTGCCCAACCCAATGCCGAGACACGGCTGCGCTCGGAGGCGGAGATGCTGCGGCTGTTTCGCGGGTATGAAGACGCGGTGCATCGGGCGGGCGAGATCGCCCAGCGCTGCACGTTCAGCCTTGATGAGCTGCGCTATGAATATCCGTCGGAGATTTCCGGTGGCGAGACGCCTGCGCAACGGCTGGAACGGCTGGCGCGGGCGGGCTTGCGCGATCGTTACCCGGCGGGTGCGCCGGAGCGGGTGCGGGGGATGCTGGAGCATGAGCTCAAGCTGATCGCCAAGCTGAAATACGAGCCCTATTTCCTCACCGTGAACGATATCGTCGCCTTCGCCCGGTCGCGCGGGATCCTGTGTCAGGGCCGGGGCAGCGCGGCGAACTCGGTGGTGTGCTATGCGCTGGGGGTCACCTCCGTGAGCCCCGAGATCGGCACGATGGTGTTTGAGCGTTTCGTCAGCGAGGCGCGTGACGAGCCGCCGGATATCGACGTCGATTTCGAGCACGAGCGGCGCGAAGAAGTGATCCAGCACATCTACGAGAAATACGGCCGCCACCGCGCCGGGCTTTGCGCCACGGTCATTCATTATCGCGGCAAGCGGGCGATCCGTGAGGTGGGCCGGGCGATGGGGCTGTCGGACGACACGATCGCCGCGATGTCGTCCCAGGTCTGGGGCTGGGGCGGCGGCGGGATGCGCGACGACCGGCTGCGTGAAATCGGGCTCGATCCGCGCGACGCGCGGCTGTCGCTGGTGATGGACCTTGTCGATGAGATCCAGGGGTTTCCCCGTCACCTCTCCCAGCACGTGGGCGGCTTCATCATCACCGAAGGCCGGCTCGACGAGCTGGTGCCGGTGGAAAACGCCACGATGGAAGACCGCACGGTGATCTCATGGGACAAGGACGACATCGACGCGCTCGGCATCCTGAAGGTGGATGTGCTGGCGCTCGGGATGCTCACCTGCGTGCGCAAGGCCTTCGAGATGATCACCACGCATCACCACACCGATTACACGCTGGCGAGCCTGCCGCCGGAAGACCCGGCCGTCTATGACATGCTGTGCCGGGCTGACAGCGTGGGGGTGTTTCAGGTCGAAAGCCGCGCGCAGATGAACTTTCTGCCCCGGATGAAGCCGCGCTCGTTCTATGACCTGGTGATCCAGGTGGCGATCATTCGCCCCGGCCCGATCCAGGGCGACATGGTGCATCCGTTCATCAGGCGGCGCAACGGCGAGGAGGCGGTGAGCTTTCCCTCCGATGCGCTGGGCGAGGTGCTGGCCAAGACCCTCGGCGTGCCGCTGTTTCAGGAACAGGCGATGCAGATCGCCATCATCGGCGCGGGGTTTACCCCCGACGAGGCGGACCGGCTGCGCCGCGCGCTGGCGACGTTCAAGAAGCATGGCAACGTCAGCGCGTTTCGCGAGCGGTTCATGCGGGGGATGCGGGCCAATGGCTATGACGAGGACTTCGCCGCGCGGTGCTTCAGCCAGATCGAGGGGTTTGGCTCCTATGGCTTTCCCGAGAGCCATGCCGCGAGCTTTGCGCTGCTCGTCTATGCCAGCGCGTGGCTGAAGCGCCATCACCCCGGCATCTATGCCTGCGCGCTGCTCAATTCGCAGCCGATGGGCTTTTACGCCCCCGCCCAGATCGTGCGCGATGCCCGCGAGCACGGGGTCGAGCTGCGCCCCGTCTGCGTGAATGCCTCGTTCTGGGACAACGTGATGGAGCCTGACGGCAAGGGCGGGCTGGCGCTGAGGCTCGGCTTTCGCCAGATCCGGGGGCTGGCCGAAGACGAGGCGCGCTGGATCACCGCCGCCCGCGGCAATGGCTATCAGACGGTCGAAGACCTCTGGCGCCGGGCCGGCACGCCGCCGCGGCTGCTGGCGCGGCTGGCCGAGGCCGATGCCTTTGCCGGGCTGGGGCTCAGCCGGCGCGAAGCGCTGTGGCAGGCGCGGGCGATCACGGGGGCCGAGCCTCTGCCGCTTTTCGCCGGCGATCTCGATGGCGAGGGCATCGCCGAGCCGCCGGTGACGCTGCCGCCGATGAGCCTCGGCGAAGAGGTGGTGGAGGATTACGTGGCGACGCGGCTGACGCTGAGGGCCCATCCCATGGCGCTCTTGCGACCGATGCTGACGCCGGGGTTCGCCACGCCCCCCGAGACATCGGCGCCCGTTCAGACCTGAGGCAGGAAACTGCCCTTCAGGTCCGAGATATGGGCGCGGATGCGCCGTGTGGCAGGGCTGAGCGGAAAATCGGCGAGCGAGATCAGATACCAGGCGCGTTCCATCGGCAGGCCAGGCAGATCGAGCGCCACGAGCCGGCCGGAATGCAGCTCCTCCACCACCGTGTGCTGCGAGATGAGCGCAATGCCGAGCCCGGCCATCACCGCCTGCTTGATCGTCTCGTTCGAGCTCATCGTCATCATGTCATAGACCCGGCCCTCGCCAATGCGATCGAGAAAGCGGCTCATCAGGATCCGGGTGCCGGACCCTTCTTCGCGGGACACGAAAGTCTCGTCGATCAGCGCTTCCGGGTCGATCCGCCGGCGCCCCGCGAGCCAGTGATCGGGCGGCGCGATCAGCACATGCGGGTGCGGGCCGATCAGCTCGGAATGATTGAGCGGAAAGCGCGGTGGCCGGCCCATGATCGCGAGCTGCACCTGCCGCGATTCAAGTGCCGCGACCGTCTGCCGGCGATTGCCCACAACCAGCTCGACCTTGATCTCGGGAAACTCCTTCCTGAGCCGGGCCACGAGCTGCGGCGCAAAATACTTGCCGGTCGACACCACCCCAAGCTGCACCAGCCCGGCACGCCCGTCGCGCAACTCGGCAACCGAGCGCATGCAGGCATCGAGCTCGACCTCGACCCGGCGAATCGTTTCCAGCACGACCTCGCCTTCCGCCGTCAGTTCCATCTTGCCGGACGGGCCGCGCCGGAGCATTTCGGCATGCATATTTTCGGCCAATTGCTTGAGTTGCGTGTGCACGGCAGGCGGCGTGAGACGAATTGCCTCAGCGGCTTTGGTGATGGAACCATGGGTTGCAACGGCGCTAAGTGCCCGTAATTGCTTGAGAGTTATGGCGTCAGGTCGGTGCATCTTAGATTTTTCTTAGCAGATCTTTCTTCTTATTAAATTCTGTAAACGATTTCGGCGTGGCACGACAAGTGCGTTCCGGTGAAGTGACCGGACTTGGGAGGAATCATGAGCACCACGGATGTCATTGACGACACGTCACACATCCCGGCAGACCTTTTGCCGGTGATGCAGGCGCTGGCCGTTGTCGGCCGAGACCTTTGCCGCACGATCAGGCGCGGCCCGCTGGGCGGGTCGCTGGGCGCCGGCGTCGGCGAAAACCTCGGCGGCGACCAGCAGAAAGCGCTCGACGTGATGGCGGACGACGCCTTCGCGGAAGAGCTGAAGAAAACCGCAATTCGCTACTACGCGTCCGAAGAGCAGGACGACGTTGTCGAGCTGAACCCCGAGGGCACCCTCGGCCTCGCGATCGACCCGCTCGACGGCTCGTCGAACATCGATGTGAACGTGTCGATCGGCACGATCTTCTCGATCTTCGAGGCCAAGGACGGCGACCCGACCGGGACTTTCCTGCGCCCGGCCGACGAGCAGCTTGCCGGCGGCTACATCATCTACGGGCCGCAGGCCTACATCGTTGTCACCTTCGGCAACGGCGTGCAGAGCTACATTCTGGAGCCCGACACCGAGCAATGGGTTCTGGTCGAGACCGAGCACAAGGTGCCGGCAGAGGCCAGCGAGTTTGCGATCAACGCCTCGAACTACCGGCACTGGTCGCCCGCGATCCGCGCCTATATCGACGATATGCTTGCCGGCGAGACCGGCCCGCACGACAAGAACTTCAACATGCGTTGGGTGGCATCTCTGGTGGCGGAAACGCACCGGATCATGTCGCGCGGCGGCGTCTTCCTCTACCCGGGCGACGAGCGTCCGGGCTATGCCCGCGGCCGGCTGCGGATGATCTACGAATGCGCCCCGATCGCGTTCCTGATCGAGCAGGCCGGCGGCAAGGCCACCGATGGGCACGACCGGATCATGAGCCAGCAGGCCAAGGAACTGCACGGCCGCACGCCTTTCGTGTTTGGCAGTGCCGAGAAGGTGTCGCGCGTCGCCGCCTATCAGGACCTGCCGACCGAAGAAGTGAACGCCCTATTTGGAAACCGCGGCCTGTTCCGCGTGTGAGGACTTATCATGAGCAAGAAGCACCCCATCATCTCGGTCACGGGCTCCTCCGGGGCCGGCACCTCGACCGTCAAAGGCACCTTTGATCAGATCTTCCGCCGCGAGGGCGTGAAATCCGTCTCGATCGAGGGCGATGCTTTCCACAAGTATAACCGCGCCGACATGAAGGCCGAGCTTGACCGCCAGTATGAGGCGGGCAACCACGGCTTCAGTCACTTCAGCTACGAGGCCAACGAACTCGGCGAGCTTGAGCGCGTGTTCCGTGAATACGGAGAAACCGGCAAGGGCAAAACCCGCCACTACGTGCATTCCGAAGAGGAAGCCGAAGTGCTCGGCTCGCCCCCCGGCACCTTCACCGACTGGGCCCCGTTTGACGAGGATTCCGACGTTCTGTTTTACGAGGGCCTGCATGGCGCCGTCGTCAACGACGAGGTGAACCTTGCCAAATACGCCGATCTCAAGATCGGTGTCGTGCCGGTGGTGAACCTCGAGTGGATCCAGAAGATCCACCGCGACAAGGCGCAGCGTGGCTACACCACCGAAGCGGTGACCGATGTGATCCTGCGCCGGATGCATGCCTACGTGAATTGCATCACCCCGCAGTTCACCCACACCGACATCAACTTCCAGCGCGTGCCGATCGTCGACACATCGAACCCGTTCGTTGCCCGCTGGATTCCGACGGCCGATGAAAGCCTCGTGGTGATCCGCTTCGCCAACCCGCGCGGGATCGATTTCGGATACCTGTTGTCGATGATCCACGACAGCTATATGAGCCGTGCCAACTCGATCGTCATCCCGGGCGGCAAGATGGACCTCGCGATGCAGCTCATCTTCACCCCGATGATCGAGCGCCTTGTTTCCACCGCGAAACGCGCCTGAGGAGAACCGCTATGAACGTTCAGGCAAAAATCGACACGTCTCTCGAAGACAAGATGGCGAATGCGATCCGCGCGCTTTCGATGGACGCGGTTCAGGCGGCGAACTCGGGCCACCCCGGCGCGCCGATGGGCACCGCCGACATCGCCACCGTGCTGTTCAACCGCTTCATGAAGATCGACCCGACGGCCGACAAATGGGCCGACCGCGATCGCTTCGTGATGAGCGCGGGCCACGGCTCGATGCTGGTCTATGCGATCAACCACCTGCTCGGCTACGACGACATGGGCATGGAGCAGATCCGCAACTTCCGCCAGATGGGCTACCGCACCGCCGGTCACCCGGAATACGGCCACGCCAAGGGCATCGAAGTCACCACCGGCCCGCTCGGTCAGGGCTTCTCCTCTGCCATCGGCATGGCACTGGCGGAGCGGATGCAGAACGCCCGTTTTGGCGATGATCTCGTCGATCACTACACTTACGTGATCGCCGGTGACGGCTGCCTGATGGAGGGCGTGTCGCACGAGGCGATTGACTTCGCCGGCCACCACGGCCTCGGGCGCCTGATCGTGATGTGGGACGACAACAAGATCACCATCGACGGCTCAACCGACGTGTCGACCTCGATGAACCAGCAGATGCGCTTCGAAGCCGCCGGCTGGCATGTGCAAACGGTCGATGGTCACGACAAGGAAGCCGTTGCCGCCGCCATCGCCGCCGCGCGCGAGGTGACCGACAAGCCCTCGATGATCGCCTGCCGCACCATCATCGGCTTTGGCGCGCCCAACAAGCAGGGCAGCCACGATGTGCACGGTGCGCCGCTCGGCGACGAGGAAATCGCCGCCGCGCGGCTGGAGCTGGACTGGCCGCATGAGCCCTTCACCGTGCCGCAGGATGTCTACGACGCCTGGCACAAGATCTCGGCCCGCGGCAAGGACGCGCGGCTGGAGTGGGAAAAGCGCCTTGGCGGCCATCCCGAGCAGGACGCGTTCGAGACGGCCATGGCCAACCCGGACGTGCGCGCGCTCGACGCGGCGATCAATGCCTACAAGGCCAAACTCGTCGAGGACAAGCCCAAGGTGGCGACCCGCAAGGCCAGCCAGATGGCGCTGGAGATCGTGAACGCCACTCTGCCCAACATGGCGGGCGGATCGGCTGACCTCACCGGCTCGAACCTCACCAAGACCTCCGGCATGAAGGACGTGGTGAAGGGCGATTTCTCCGGTGACTACATCCGCTACGGCGTCCGCGAACATGGCATGGCCGCGATCATGAACGGGCTGACGCTGCACGGCGGCTTCATCCCCTATGGCGGCACCTTCCTGCAATTCGCCGACTACGCCCGGGGCGCCATGCGTCTGGCCGCGCTGATGGGTGTGCGGGTGATCTACGTGATGACCCACGATTCGATCGGTCTTGGCGAAGACGGGCCGACCCACCAGCCGGTGGAAGTGCTCGCCTCCTACCGCGCGATGCCCAACATGTGGGTGTTCCGCCCGGCCGATGCGGTGGAAACCGCGGAAGCCTGGCAGGCGGCACTGGAGATGGACGCGACGCCCTCGATCCTGTCGCTCTCGCGCCAGGGGTTGCCGACGGTGCGCACCTCGCACACCGACACCAACCTGACCGCCAAGGGTGCCTATGTCCTGCGCGACACCGATGGCCCGCGGGACGTGACGCTGATCGGCACCGGCTCGGAAGTCGAGATCGCCCTCAATGCCGCCGAAAAGCTGGCGGAAGAGGGGATCAAGGCCGCGGTGGTTTCGGCGCCCTGTTTCGAGGCCTTTGCCCAGCAGGACGACACCTACCGCGACACCGTGCTCGGCACCGCGCCGCGCGTCGGCGTCGAGGCTGCCGTGCAGCAGGGTTGGGAACAGCTCCTTGGCTGCAACAGCGCCTTCATCGGCATGTCCAGCTTCGGCGCTTCGGCCCCGGCGGGCGAGCTTTATGAACATTTTGGGATCACGGCCGAGGCTGTCGCCGACGCCGCGAAGAAACTTATCTGACTTCTGGGAGGTAACATGACTGTCAAAGTAGCAATCAATGGCTTCGGCCGCATCGGCCGCAACGTGCTCCGCGCGATCGTGGAATCGGGCCGCACCGACATCGAGGTGGTCGCGATCAACGACCTCGGTCCGGTCGAAACCAACGCCCACCTGATCCGGTATGACTCGGTGCACGGCAAGTTCCCGGGCACCGTGACCGTCGACGGCGACACCATCGACGTCGGCACCGGCCCGATCAAGGTGACCGCGATCCGTGATCCCAAGGAACTGCCGTGGGGCGACGTCGATATCGCGATGGAATGCACCGGCATCTTCACCGCGCGTGACAAGGCCGCGTTCCACCTCGAGAACGGCTCGAAGCGGGTGCTCGTCTCGGCACCGGCCTCCGGCGCCGACAAGACGATCGTCTACGGTGTGAACCATGACACGCTGACCGCCGACGACCTCGTGGTATCCAACGCCTCGTGCACCACGAACTGCCTGTCGCCGGTGGCCAAGGCGCTCAACGACGCGATCGGCATCACCCGTGGCTTCATGACCACGATCCACTCCTACACCGGCGACCAGCCGACGCTGGACACGATGCACTCGGACCTCTACCGCGCCCGCGCCGCGGCGATGTCGATGATCCCGACCTCGACCGGCGCCGCCAAGGCCGTCGGCCTCGTGCTGCCCGAACTCAACGGCAAGCTTGACGGCGTTGCGATCCGCGTGCCGACGCCGAACGTCTCGGTTGTCGATCTCGTGTTCGAAGCCACCAAGGCCACGACCGTCGAGGAAGTGAACGCCGCGATCAAGGCCGCCGCCGATGGCCCGATGAAGGGCATCCTCGGCTACACCGAAGAGGCCAACGTCTCGATCGACTTCAACCACGATCCGCATTCGTCGACCTTCCACATGGACCAGACCAAGGTGATGGACGGCAACATGGTTCGTATCCTGAGCTGGTACGACAACGAGTGGGGCTTCTCCAACCGCATGGCCGACACCGCCGTCGCCATGGGCAAGCTGATCTGAGGAACCTGACACATGGCTCTTATTTCGCTGCGTCAACTGCTGGATCACGCCGCCGAGAACGACTACGGCGTGCCAGCGTTCAACATCAACAACATGGAGCAGGGCCTTGCGATCATGAACGCGGCCAAGAAGGTTGACAGCCCCGTCATCCTTCAGGCCTCGCGCGGTGCCCGCTCCTATGCCGGCGACATCATGCTCAAGCACATGATCCAGGCGCTGACCGAGATGTATCCCGACATCCCGATCGTCATGCACCAGGACCATGGCAACAACGAGCAGACCTGTATCTCGGCGATCAAGCACGGCTTCACCTCGGTGATGATGGACGGCTCGCTGAAGGCCGACATGAAGACCCCGGCCGACTGGGACTACAACGTCGACATCACCGAGCGCGTTTCGCGCATCGCCCACTGGGTTGGGGCTTCGGTCGAGGGGGAGCTGGGCGTGCTCGGCAACCTCGAAACCGGCGAGGCCGCCAAGGAAGACGGCTCGGGCGCGGAAGGGAAGCTGTCGAAAGACCAGCTGCTGACCGACCCGGACGAAGCCGCCGAGTTCGTGAAGCTCACCAAGGTCGACGCGCTGGCCATCGCTTGCGGCACCTCGCACGGCGCCTACAAGTTCAGCTCGAAGCCGACGGGCGAGACGCTCGCGATCAGCCAGATCGAGGCTATCCACGCCAAGATTCCGAACGTGCACCTCGTCATGCACGGCTCGTCGTCGGTGCCGCAGTATCTGCAGGACCTGATCAACAAGTATGGCGGCGACATGCCCCAGACCTACGGCGTGCCGGTCGAAGAGATCGAGC
>JANTFS010000053.1 GCA_024763335.1 Paracoccaceae bacterium
ACGAAACTGGTGGCCCTGCGGCGTCGCTCGCGCCATTTGCCGCGCGCCGCGCCCAACCAGCCGAGATTCGATGTTCGCCCCGGGTCATGGGACCGAGCCGTAGCATTCCGGCGTGCCGACGCGAAGCGGAAAAGTTGCCAAATTTCCGGTGGCTGGCGGGCCACGCCCGGGCCTTTCGACGGGTGCGGAAGATGGACGGTCTGGAAGCCCCGGTTTTCTGGCCGGAGATCGGCGGCGGCGCGGAGCGGCCGGCGCGGGGCTCTTGTCGCGGGCAACAATTGGCCCTCTTGCTGAAAAAATGGGCAATCTCGCGCGACGTGGCGGGGAAGTGCAGGCGAAAGTGCGGTTCTTCGCTGCGGCGGCAAGGTTTTTGGCGTGCCACACGATAGTCTCCCGACAATTTTATGGGACTGGGACGCCTGGGGGACAAGATTTTGGACACACGTGCAGCGGCGGCAGGGCCGGCGGCAGGATTGGGAATTGTCGAAACCTATCTGGCCCGGCTTCATGAGGATTTGTCGGGTCTCGGGTCCGGTGAGGTGGCCACCTACATCCCCGAGCTTGGGCGGGCCGACCCCGAGCTGTTTGGCATCTGCATCGCCACTACCGACGGCCAGCTCTACACCATCGGCGATGCCGACCACGAGGTGACGATCCAGTCGGTGTCGAAACCCTTCATGTATGCCGCCGCGCTCGAAACACACGGGCGCGACCGGGTGCTGGATCAGGTGGGGGTGGAGCCCACCGGCGAAACCTTCAACGCCATCGTCCTCGATGAAGACACCAACCGGCCGTTCAACCCGATGGTGAATGCCGGCGCCATTGCCACCGCCGAGTTGATGTGCGGCCCCGATCCGGCCAGTGCCGCCGAGGAGATGCGGCGCTACTTCTCCCGCTTTGCGGGGCGTGAGCTGAGCATCGACGAGGCGGTGTTTCGCTCCGAGCACGAAACCGGGCACCGCAACCGCGCGATCACCTGGCTGATGCTGAACTCGGGCATGATCGAGCGCGACCCCGACGAGGTGCTCGACCTCTACTTCCGGCAATGCTCGGTGCTGGTGTCGGCGCGCGATCTCGCGGTGATGGCCGCGACGCTGGCCGCCCATGGCACCAACCCGATGACCGGCGATCAGGTCGCCGCGCCCGATACTGTCCGCGACGTGCTCTCGGTAATGTCGAGCGCGGGCATGTATGACTATGCCGGCCAGTGGGCCTTCGACGTGGGCCTGCCGGCAAAGAGCGGCGTGTCGGGGCTCGTCGCGGCGGTTGTGCCGGGGCAGCTGGGCATCGCCGTCTACGCCCCCCGGCTCGACCCGGTGGGCAACTCCGTGCGCGGGGTCGAGGCCTGCCGCCGCTTCGCCGACCGCTTCGGGCTGCATGTGTTCGGCGAGCGCAGCGATCCCGGGCAGGTGATCCGGCGCGCCTATACCGCCGCACAGGTGCAGTCGCGCCACGTGCGCGATCCGCGCGAGGTCGATGTCCTGCGGCAGGAAGGCGGGCGCTTCGCGGTGCTCGAATTGCAGGGCATGCTCAGTTTCGGCGCCGTCGAGCGGGTGCTGCGCCGGATGCGCGAGATGCCCGACGCCGTCGAGACGGTTGCGCTCGATTGCCGCCGGGTCGCCATGGTCGATGCCGGTGGGCTTGAGCTTCTGCGCCAGATCATGACCGTCGGCCGGGGGCCGCGCCTGCTGCTGGCCGAGGTGGCCCATCGCCCGGCGTTGCAGCCCTTGGCCGACCTTGCCGCCGAGCCCGGCGCCGAAGGTCTGGTGGAGCTCGTCGGCGATGTCGACGGCGCGCTGGAGGCCTTCGAAGACGCAGTCATCGCCGAGGCCGGAGCGCAGGCCGATGCCGGGCGTTTCACGCTCGCCGAGCAGGACATTTTCGCCCGGCTCGATGCCGATGAAATTGCTGCGATGGAAACGGTGGCCGCGGTCCTGAGCTATGATCCAGAGCAGGTGATCGTGCAAACCGGCGATGAGGCGCAGGCCTTCTTCGTCGTCGCGCAGGGCACGGTGAGCATCTGTGTCGAACTGGGCGAGGGCCGCCGGCGCCGGGTCGCCTCGATCGGTCCCGGACAGGTGATCGGGGAAATGGCGCTTCTCGACGGCGGGCCGCGGTCGGCCACGGCCATCGCCGATGGCAAGGTGATGTGCTACGCCTTTACGGTTGCCGCGATCACCGAGATGTCGGACCGGCATCCGCGGATCATGGAAAAGATCCTGGGCAGTATCGTTCACAGCCTCAGCCTGCGCCTGCGCCGGGCCAACGCGGAGCTTCAGGCCCTCGAATAGGTCCGGTTCGGCCCTGATTTCGTGGCCGCGCAAGAATCCTGCGCCCGCGACCGGTGCATCCGGGTGATCCTTGCGCACCCAAAACGTGCAGGGCGGAAAACCTGCATCTATTGGCGCGAAACCTTGTCACAGATCATGGTGAAGGCGGGATCGGGCTGAAAAGTTGCCCTCGACCCGGCGATTCCGGCGCGTTGACGGCGGTGCGGTCGGGTTCAGGAACCCCGAGAGGCATTTCATGATTGAATACAGAATTCACGGACGTGGCGGGCAGGGCAGCGTGGCTGCGGCCTATCTGCTCGCGGCCGCCGCTTTCGAGGCGGGCTACACCTGCCAGGCCTTCCCGGCCTTCGGGGCCGAACGGCGCGGTGCGCCGGTGATGGCCTTCGTGCGGGTCGACAAGAAGCCGATCCTGCTCAGGAGCCAGGTGCGGACCCCGGACTACATGGTCGTGCAGGATGACACCCTGCTGATCGACCCGAATCTGGCCAACGGTCTCAAGCCCGAGGGCGCTATGCTGATCAACTCGCGCAAGCCCACCGAGTATTTCGCCGAACGGTTTTCGCAGCGGGTCATCGCCTTTCCCGCCACCGAACTCGCCGTCGCGGCGATCGGGCGGCCGATCCCCAACACTGCCCTGCTTGCGGCGCTCCTGGCGCTGACCGAGACGGTGCCGCAATCGGCGCTCGCCGATGCCTTGCGCGGCCGTTTCCACGGGGCGGTGCTCGACAAGAACCTCGCCCTCATCGAAACCGCCGCCAAGGCCGTCGAGGCCGGCGCCTGGAAGGAGGTGGCCCATGCGTGAAGCCCTTGAAGGCAGCCAGGCGATTGCCCGTGCCGTGGCGCTCACCAAACCGGAAGTGATCGCGGCTTATCCGATCACGCCGCAAACCCACATCGTCGAAAACCTGTCGAAACTGGTTGCCGACGGCAAGCTCAAGGCCGAATACGTGAGCGTCGAGAGCGAATTCTCGGCAGCCTCCGTGGTGCTGGGCGCGGCGGCAGCCGGTGCGCGCGCCTATACCGCCTCGGCCAGTCAGGGCATCCTGTTGATGAGCGAGGTGATGTATAACATCTCCGGCCTTCGCGTGCCTTTGGTGATGACCATCGCCAACCGCGCCGTCGGCGGGCCGATCAACATCTGGAACGACCAGTCCGATACCATGGCGGTGCGCGATGCGGGCTGGATCCAGCTGCACTGCATCTCCAACCAGGAGGCGGTGGACACCACCATTCAGGCCTTCCGGCTGGCGCAGGAAACCGGCCTGCCGGTGGCGGTGAACATGGATGGATTCGTGCTCACCCACACGATGGAAGTGATCGACATGCCCAGTCAGGAAGAGGTCGATGCTTTCCTGCCGCCATTCGAATTTGCCGATGCGCTCGATCCGGAGCGGCCGCGGTCGATGGGCACGCTGGTCGATCCGAACTTCTTCCCCGAGGTGCGCCACAGCCACCACGCGGCGATGGGCAAGGCACTGGCAAGGATCGAAGAGATCGACAAGGCCTACAAGAAGGTCGTCGGCCGCGCGTCGGGCGGGCTGCTCACTGTCGAGGGCGACAAGAAGGCCAAGGTGGGCATTCTCGCCATGGGCTCTGTCGTCGGCACGATGATGGCCGGCCTTGAAGACTTCAAGGACGAGGTCGGCGCGGCGCGGATCATCAAGCTGCGCAGCTTCCGGCCCTTCCCGGCCAAGGCGCTGCGCGCCGCGGTCAAGGGGCTCGACAAGCTGGTGGTGATCGACCGCGCGATCAGCCCCGGGCTGGGCGGCGTGCTCGGCACCGAGGTGTCGGCGGTGCTCTCGACGCTGAAGAACGCACCGAAAGTCTACAACTACGCGCTGGGCCTCGGCGGGCGCGACATTCCCGAAACCATGTATCGCGATCTGCTGACCACGATCGAGGACAAGAAAGCCCCGCGCTTTGCCGTCTTCGATGCCGATCTCGACAAGCTTGCGCCGGAGGACAGGTAATGGCCCAGGATAGCGAAAACTCGAAGCGCCTGACGGAACTCAGGATGAAGCACGGCCGCCCGCCCGCCAGCCCGAGCGAGCCGCGGGCCGAACGCGCCGAAACCCTGCGCGAGGCGCAGCCGCGCTTTCGCGGGCTGGAAAGCGGCCACCGCGCCTGTCAGGGCTGCGGCGAGGCGCTGGCGGCGCGGCTGGTGACCGAAAGCGCCGGCCCCGACGTGATGGTGGCCAACGCCACCGGCTGTCTCGAGGTGTTCTCCACCCCCTGGCCGCAAACGGCCTGGCGGGTGCCATGGATCCATTCGTTGTTCGAGAACGCGCCGGCCGTGGCGAGCGGCATGGAAGCGGCGATGAAGGCGAAGGGCAAGAACACCAAGGTGCTGGCCTTCGGCGGCGATGGCGGCACCTACGATATCGGCTTCCAGGCCCTGTCGGGGATGCTCGAGCGCCATCACAACGTGCTCTACGTCACCTATGACAACGAAGCCTACATGAACACCGGCATCCAGCGTTCGTCGTCGACGCCGCACGCGGCCACGACCACCACGAGCCCCGCCGGCAAGGAGCGCATGGGCAAGCGGCACCTGAAGAAAGACCTGCTCAGCATCATCGCCGCCCACCACATTCCCTACGCGGCCTCCGCCTCGGTGGCCTATCCGCAGGATCTGCAACGCAAGGTGCGCTACGCCATGGGCGTCGAGGGGCCGACTTTCCTCGTCATCCACAGCCCGTGCCCGCTCGGCTGGCGCCATGACAGCGCGCTCACCGTCGAGGTGGCGCGGCGCGCGGTGCAATGCGGGCTGTTCCCGCTCGTCGAGCTTGACCGCGGGGCGCTGACCAACATCATGCCGATCCGCGAGCCGCGCCCGGTTTCGGATTATCTCGAATTGCAGGGGCGTTTCGCGCATCTGTTCAACAAGAACGACTACCGGGCGCAGGAGGAGCTAGACCACCTGCAGGCGCTCGCCGATCACAACATCGAAATCTACGGGCTCAGGGGCGAGGGCGTTGATCCGATCGACAGCACCGGCATGTCGCACGTCCATCGCGGCGGCCCGCTCGCGGGGAGGAACTGAGATGACGGAACTGACACGCGGCACATGGGCAGATGCCGGCTCTTCGCTCGACTTCAAGACCGGCAGCTGGCGCTCCACCCAGCGCCCGGTGCATGTCCATTCCAAGGCGCCCTGCCATGCCACCTGCCCGGCGGGGGAAGACCAGCAGGCGTGGTTTGCCCACCTTCAGCTCGGCCATGTCGAAGAGGCGTGGCGGTCGCTGGTGGCGGCCAACCCGATGCCGGGGGTGACCGGCCGGGTCTGCCCGCACCCCTGCGAAACCGCCTGCAACCGCACCGAGGTGGATGGTGCTCTGGCGATCCACAACGTCGAGCGCTGGCTGGGCGACGAGGCGGTGGCCAAGGGCTGGGATTACCCGGTCGCGCCCCCCGCGGACGACGCCCCGACCGTGGCGATCGTCGGCGCCGGGCCGGCCGGGCTCTCGGCGGCTTACCATTGCGTGCGGCTCGGCATGAAGGCCGAGATCTTCGAAACCCTGCCCGAGGCCGGCGGGCTGTTGCGGATGGGCATTCCGCCCACCCGCCTGCCGCGCAACGTGCTCGACGCCGAGCTCAACCGCGTGCTCGATCTGCCCGGCATTACCCTCAACCTGCGCCAGCGGCTCGGCCGTGACATGACGCTGGAAGACCTGCGCGAGCGCTTCGCCGCGGTGATGCTCTCGCCCGGCTGCGAGATGTCGAAGCCGTGGAGCGTGCATGGCGCGGTGCCGCCGGATCTGCACGAGGGGCTGCACCTGTTGCAGGAGTTCTACGACCACGGCGTGCTGCCCGATGCAGCCAAGGGCGACGTGATCGTGCATGGCGGCGGCAACACCGCGATGGATATCTGCCGGATCATGATGCGCGCGGGGGCCAAGAGCGTGACGCTGATCACCGCCTCCGGCCTGCCCGGACCCGACACCGCCCCCGATGACGTGATCAACGTGGTGCCGCGTGAGCTTGAGGAGGCGCTGGAAGAAGGGCTCACGATCATCGAGCACGCCACCGTGGGCCGGCTCATCATGAAGGGCTCCAAGATCAAGGGCGTCGAGATTGTCTCGCTGAAAAAGGAAAAGGGCCCCGACGGGCGCAAACGGCGTGTCGAATTCACCGGGACCGAACGGGTGGTCTCGGTCGACATGGTGGTGCCCTGCGTCGGCGAACAGGTCGATCCGGAGGCCTTCGAAGGCTACATCGACGGCGCCTATTTCTCGCCCGACAATCCCTATGGCCGGATCGCCGACCGGGTCTATGCCCTCGGTGACGCGCGTGGCCACCGCGGCACGGTGGCCGCGGCGATCGGCGACGGGCGGATCGCCGCCGAGGCCGTCGCCGCGGAGCTGGCCGGTGCCGACGACCCGGTCGCGGATGACCGGCCGGAGATGAGCTATGACGGGCTCAACACCGCCTATTACGCCGGATCGTCGCGGGTGAGCGTCGCCAAGCTGCCGGTGTCGGAGCGCACCTTCGAGGCCGAGATCGAGGGCGGGATCAGCCGCGCCGAGGCGCTGGCCGAAGCCCAGCGCTGCCTCAGCTGCGGCAACTGCCTGGCCTGCGACAATTGCTGGACGATGTGCCCCGACAACGCGGTGATCAAGACGGCCGAGCTGGCCTCGGACGGCTCGCATTACGTCTTCGACTACGACTATTGCAAGGGCTGCGGGCTTTGCGTGCAGGAATGTCCGACGGGCTACATCCAGAGCGTGCCGGAGACGAGTTGACCGGACGGGGAGGAGAGGCAGGGTCTCGCGCCGGGCGCGGGCCCTGCCAGCGCGGGCCAAGCCCGTTGCCGTTCGCCAGACATGCAAACGCCGGGCAGGGGGCCCGGCGTTTGCATGTCTGGGAAGGACCCACATCTCTGGGAAGGCCCCAATGGAGCGGGCGATGAGATTCGAACTCACGACCCTTACCTTGGCAAGGTAATGCTCTACCCCTGAGCTACGCCCGCATCCTTGGGTGAGGGGGAAATAGGAAATCCCGCCGCGGGCCGCAAGTGGAAAAATCGCAAAGGGCGGTATTTTTCCCTCCGGAACGCCTCGCCCCGCGCTGACATCCGAGGGCCGCCCCCCGGGGCCGGGACAACCTGCCGCAGTGAATCCGCGCCCATGCAGTTTAGATCGGTTCCAAATCCCCTCGGCCGCGATTCCGGCGGCCCCAACTCCCGGACCAGAGCAATGACCCATATCATGATCCTCGGAAGCGGTTTCGGCGCGCTCACGGCAGTGCGCGAGATCCGCAAGGCCGGGCTCGACGCCAAGATCACCGTCGTCGCCCCGAACAACCACCTCACCTACCTGCCCAGCCTGATCTGGATGCCCTCCGGCATCCGCAAGGCGGCGGACATCGATGTCGACCTGACGCGCTTCTTCGCGCGCCAGAAGGTCGACTGGCATCAGGGCCGGGTGGCCAGCCTGCGCGAGGGCGGGCGCACCGTCGAGACCGAGGCGGGCGAGGTGCTCACCAACGATTACCTGATCATCGCCACCGGGGGGCGCTATCTCAAGAAGCTGCCGGGGCTTGCCGACAACGCGATCATCCCCTGCGAAGGCGTGGCGATGGGCCAGCTCATTCACGACAAGCTGGCGGCGATGGATGGCGGCACGATCGCGCTCGGGTTCGGGACCAACCCCAAGGAGCCGCAGGCGGTGCGCGGCGGGCCGATGTTCGAGTTCCTGTTCGGGATTGACACGATGCTGCGCAAACAGGGCCGGCGCGACAAGTTCAAGCTGGTCTTCTTCAACGGGTCCGACCGGCCCGGCCAGCGGCTTGGCGACAAGGCCGTCGACGGGCTGCTTGACGAGATGACGAGCCGCGACATCAACGTGCGCATCGGCGCCAAGCCGGTTCGCATCGACCCCGACAAGGTGGTGACGGAACGCGAGGAAATTCACACCGATCTGGTGCTGTTCATGCCCGGGCTGACCGGCCCGACATGGCTGGACAATACCGAGCTGCCGCGGTCGTCGGGCGGGTTCATCGAGGCCGACGAGAAATGCCGCGTGGTCGGGGAGGCGTGGAAGGGCACCTATGTGGTGGGCGATACCGGCTCCTACCCGGGCCCGGCATGGCTGGCCAAGCAGGCGCACCAGGCCGACCTTCAGGCCGAGGCGGCGGCGGCCAACATCGCCGACGAGATCGCCGGGCGCGCGCCGGGGCATGATTTCAAGGCCGAGCTTGTCTGCATCGTCGATTCGGTCAATGCGGGCATTCTGGTGTTCCGCAATCACGCCCGCTCGATCATCTTGCCCAAGCTGCGCATCGTGCACTGGGCCAAGCGGTATTTCGAGCGCCACTACCTGCGCGCCTACCGTCGTTAGGCGATCAGCTTGATGCCGGCGGCGGGCAGGGCCCAGCCGGGCGCGCCGTGACGGTCGAGCGGGATCGGGGACGGCGGCGCTGATCGGGCGAAATGGCCTTGCCGGCGGAGCGCCCGGGCGGTGAACATCAGGCCAGCCGGGCCGGCACAGAGCGTGGCGACCGAGGTCATCGGTGGCCTTGCGGCGGGCGCATCGGCAGCACCGGAAAGATCTGGCGAAAAACCTCCTCGGCATGGGCCGGATCCTGCAATTCGGGCTTACCGCCCAGAATCAGCGCCGAAAAGCCGTGCGCAAGCGACCAGACCAGCGTTTCGGTGCCCTCAGCGCCGGCAGGGCCGTGGATGACCGGCGCCGAGACCCGCGCCAGCACCTGGTACGAGGTATGGGCGGCTTCCTGAAACGCCGGGTCTTCGCGGTCGACCGGATCGGAGAACATCACCTGAAACAGGCCGGGGTGTTCGCGCGAGAAGCGGATATAGCCGATCCCGGTTGCCACCAGCGCTTCGCGCGGGCCGGGGGGTGCCTCGGCGATGGCGGCCTCCATCGCGGCGGTAAAGCGGTGGTGTCCCTCGATGGCGACGGCCGTGCGCAGGGCTTCGAGCGTGGCGAAATGGTGTTTCGGCGCGGCATGGCTGACGCCGACACGCGCCGCCACCCCGCGAATCGTGAGCGCTTTGGAGCCGCCCTCGCGCACCAGTTCGATCCCCGCGTCGATCAGGGCTTCACGGATATTTTTCTTTTTTGGCAGGGGCTTGCGGTCAGTCATGGCCCAAGATTAGCAGAAAACTTGACACCGTCAAGGAATTGCGCGATCTCTACTTGACACTGTCAAGCTATTTCAAAAAAGGACATACCATGCCCCGCACCTTGCCAATCACGCTCACGGCCGTGCTCAGCCTCGCCGTTGCGCTCGTGTCGTGGCGGTTTATCGCCATCGGGCTCCAGCCTGCCTTTCCGCAGATGTCGGCCCATATCGACCACGCACGCCTCGCCTTCCTCGCGCATGTGGTCTTTGCGCCCGTGGCGCTGGGGCTCGGGGCGGTGCAATTCTACCCCGGCCTGCGCCGCCGCCGGCCGCAAATGCATCGCTGGATCGGGCGCAGCTACGGCGTGGCGATCCTCATCGCCGGGCTCGGATCGCTTGGGATGACGGCGACGAGCAACGGCGGGATCGTCGCGCAGCTTGGCTTCGGCCTGCTTGCGCTCGTCTGGCTTGCCAGCACCGCGCTTGGCGTGCGCCAGGCCATGGCGCGCCGGTTCGACGCCCACCGCCGCTGGATGATCCGCAGCTTCGCGCTGACCTTCGCAGCCGTCACACTGCGGCTCTACATGCCGGGGTTGATCGGCAGCGGCATGCCGTACGAAGAGGCGATCGCGGTTCTCGCCTGGGCATGCTGGGTGCCCAACCTCGCGGTGGCGGAGCTGTTCCTGCGCCGCAACGAGAAAGTGGTGGCCTGAGATGGGGAAGCTTTTCTGGATTTCAGCCAGCGCGGCCATCGCCCTCTACCTCGTGATGGTCACCTGGTCACTGCCGCATCTTGGCGCCTTGGCGGGCGGCGTGCCGGTCTTCGACATGCGCCCGACGGGGTATACGCCGCACGAGGCCGCGGCCATTCTCGACGCGCTCGGAGAGGAGGGGCGGGACTTCTACCGCGCCGTCCAGCTCCGGCTGGATACGGTCTATCCCGCGCTTCTGGCGCTGATGCTGTCGGCGGCGTTCCTGCGGCTGTTCCCGCGTCCGGTGGCCATGGCGTTGAGCCTTGTCGCCGTGGCGGCGGCTGGCTTCGACTACCTTGAGAACGCCGCGGTGGCCGAGATGATTGCGGCCTGGCCCGACGGTTTTGGCGATGCGCTTGCCGCGCGGGCCAGCCGCTGGAGCGTTTTGAAAGCCAGCACGACGACGCTTGCGCTTGTCGCGTTCCTGATCGGGCTTCTGGCTGCCGGTTGGCGCCGGGTGCGGCAAACCCGGGCGGCCTGAGGCCTGAAGCGGCGGGGCTACCGCTGGCGGGGCAGGCGCTTGGCGAACTTGGCGAGCGCCGCGAGGTCTTTCGTCATCGCCCGGCGCATGGCCGGCGCCATCAGCGGCGCCAGAACGGCGCGAAACCCGGCCGGCTGGCCGCGATTGATGAGCCGCATCCGTGTTGCTCCCTTGCGCGCCTCTTCCCACTCGTAGGTCGTTTCCATCGGAAAGGGCCCTTGGCTCGTGCCCATCACGAGACGCACGCCGGGGTCGTGGCTGAGGATCTCGTAGGTATAGGCGAGGCGGCGGCCGAGAAAGTTGGCAACAAAGGCCGCTTTTGCCCCCGGCTCGGTGCCCGGCGCCGTGACCCACTCAACGCTTTCGATATTGGCATACCACAGCGGCGCATTCGCCGGATCGGCGGCGAACCGGGCGAGCTTGGTGCGCGGGCAGGCGATGACCCGCTCGACGCGCACATCGACACCGCCCGCCATCCCGCTCAGTCTTCGAATTCGATGAGCAGGTCCTTGGCGTCGATCTGGCTGCCGGGCGTGACATGCACGGCCTTGACCACCGCGTCGTGCTCGGCGCTGATCCCGGTTTCCATCTTCATCGCCTCGATGGTGAGCAGCAGATCGCCCTTGTGGACCTCCTGTCCGGCCTGCACCGCCACCGTCGCCACCACGCCCGGCATCGGCGCGCCGACATGGGCGGGGTTGGACGGATCGGCCTTCGGGTGCACCGCCTTCGTCGCCTTGATCTTCCGGTCCGGCACGCGGATCGTGCGCGGCTGGCCGTTGAGTTCGAAAAAGACCTTGGCCTCGCCTTCCTCGTTGGTGTCGCCCAACGCCTGGCAGCGGATTTCAAGCGTCTTGCCCGGGTCGATCTCGACCGAGATCTCCGCGCCGGGCTCCATGCCGTAGAAGAAGGTGTGCGTCGGCAGGGTGCGCACCGGCCCATAGGTCTTGTGCCGCCGCGCGTAGTCCGAAAACACCTTGGGATACATCAGGTAGCCGTTCAGATCCTCGTTATCGAGCGTCTCGCCGAGCTTGTCCTCGGCCTCCTTGCGCACCGCCTCGACATCGACCGGCGCGAGATGCTTGCCGGGGCGCTCGGTGTCGGGCGCCTCGCCCTTGAGCACCTTGGCGACGATGGCGGGCGGGAAGCCGCCGGGGGGCTGGCCCAGATTGCCGCGCATCATGTCGACCACCGAGTCGGGGAAACTCACCTCGACGTCCGGGTCCTCGACCTGTTCGCGGGTGAGGCCCTGGCTCACCATCATCAGCGCCATGTCGCCCACCACCTTCGACGACGGCGTGACCTTCACGATATCGCCGAACATGTGGTTCACGTCGGCATAGGCCTGTGCCACTTCGTGCCAGCGCTCCTCGAGCCCGAGCGAGCGGGCCTGCGCCTTGAGGTTGGTGAACTGGCCGCCCGGCATCTCGTGCAGGTAGACCTCCGAGGCGGGCGCCTCGAGCCCGGCTTCGAAGGCCGCATACTGGCCGCGCACGCCTTCCCAGTAATTCGAGATCTCGCGGATCGCGCCCGGGTCGATGCCGGGATCGCGCTCGGTATGGCGCAGGGCCTCGACGATCGAGCCGAGGCAGGGCTGCGAGGTGCTGCCCGAGAAGGCGTCCATCGCCGCATCGACCACGTCAACGCCGGCGTCCACCGCCGCCAGCACCGAGGCGCCGGAAATGCCCGAGGTATCGTGGGTGTGGAAGTGGATCGGCAGATCGACTTCCGCTTTCAGCGCGGTGATCAGCGCGGTGGCGGCCTTGGGCTTCAACAGCCCCGCCATGTCCTTGATCCCCAGCACATGGGCGCCGGCGGCCTCGAGCTCCTTGGCCATGCCGACGTAATACTTGAGGTCATATTTCGAGCGGTCGGGGTCGAGGATGTCGCCGGTGTAGCAGATCGCCGCCTCGCAGACCTTGTCGGCCTCCACCACGGCATCCATCGCCACGCGCATGTTCTCGACCCAGTTGAGGCTGTCGAACACGCGGAAAACATCGACCCCCGAGGTGGCGGCCTGCTTCACGAAGCCCTGCACCACGTTGTCGGGGTAGTTGGTGTAGCCCACGCCGTTGGAGGCGCGCAGCAGCATCTGCGTCATGATGTTGGGCATGCGTTCGCGGATGTCGCGCAGCCGCTGCCAGGGGCATTCCTGCAAGAAGCGGTAGGCGACGTCGAAGGTTGCCCCGCCCCAGGCCTCGACCGAGAACAGTTGCGGCAGGTTGGCGGCATAGGCGGGCGCGATGCGGATCATGTCGATCGAGCGCATCCGGGTGGCGAGCAGCGACTGGTGGGCGTCGCGCATCGTGGTGTCGGTGAGCAGAACCTGCGTCTGCGCCTTCATCCAGTCGGCGACGGCCTTCGGCCCCTTCTCGTCGAGCAGCTGGCGGGTGCCCGGCACCACGGCCTCGGCGCGCAGATCGGGGCAGCGCGGCGGTTTGAGATCGGTCGAGGGCAGGGGGCGGCCCTCGGTCTCGGGATGGCCGTTCACCATGATGTCGGCGATGTAGGTGAGCAACTTCGTCGCCCGGTCGCGCCGCTCGGGAAAGTCGAACAGCTCCGGCGTCTCGTCGATGAACCGGGTGGTGTATTGGTTGGACAGGAAGACCGGGTGCCTGAGCAGGTTTTCGACATAGGCGATATTGGTGCTCACGCCACGGATACGGAACTCGCGCAGTGCCCGGTCCATCCGGGCGATGGCCTGCTCGGGTGTCGGCGCCCACGCGGTGACCTTCTCGAGCAGCGAATCGTAGTAGCGGGTGATGACCGCGCCGGAATAGGCGGTGCCGCCGTCGAGGCGGATACCCATGCCGGTGGCGCCGCGATAGGCGGTGATGCGGCCATAGTCGGGGATGAAGTTGTTCTGCGGGTCCTCGGTGGTGATCCGGCATTGCAGCGCGTGGCCATGCAGCTCAACCTCGTCCTGCGAGGCCGCGCCGGTGGCCTCGACAAGGCTCTTGCCCTCGGCGATCAGGATCTGGGCGCGCACGATGTCGATGCCGGTGACCTCCTCGGTCACGGTGTGCTCGACCTGAACGCGCGGGTTCACCTCGATGAAGTAGAACTTGCTGCTGTCCATATCCATCAGGAACTCGACGGTGCCGGCGCAGGTGTAGTTCACATGGGCGGTGATCTTGCGGCCCAGCTCGCACAGCTCTTCGCGCTGCGCCTGCGTGAGGTAGGGCGCGGGCGCGCGTTCGACGACCTTCTGGTTGCGCCGCTGGACCGAGCAATCGCGTTCCCACAAATGGTAGATGTTGCCCTGGGTGTCGCCGAGGATCTGCACCTCGACGTGACGGGCGCGGGTGATCATCTTCTCCAGATAGCCTTCGCCGTTGCCGAAGGCGGCCTCGGCCTCGCGCCGGCCTTCCAGCACCTTCTCGGGCAGCTCGTCGGCATTGTGGATCGGCCGCATACCCCGGCCGCCGCCGCCCCAGCTGGCTTTCAGCATCAGCGGATAGCCGATCTCCTCGGCCTCCCTGATGATCTCGTCCATGTCGTCGCCCAGCACCTCCGTGGCCGGGATCACCGGCACACCGGCCTCGATCGCGACGTGGCGCGCGCTGGCCTTGTCGCCCAGCTTGCGCATGGTGGCAGCCGTCGGGCCGATGAAGGTGATGCCATTGGCTTCGCAGGCATCGACGAATTCGGGGTTCTCGGACAGCAGGCCATAGCCAGGGTGGATCGCGTCGGCGCCGCTTTCCTTCGCCACGCGGATGATCTCGTCGATCGAGAGATAGGCGGCCACCGGGCCGAGCCCTTCGCCGATCTTGTAGGCCTCGTCGGCCTTGAACCGGTGCAGCCCGAGCTTGTCTTCCTCGGCATAGACGGCGACGGTGCGCTTGCCCAGCTCGTTGGCGGCGCGCATCACGCGGATGGCGATCTCGCCCCGGTTGGCAATCAGGATTTTCTTGAATTCCGGCATGGTCATCTCCCCGGCCTGTCGGACATTTGTGACTTGGTAGGCGATGCTGCGGCGCGGCGCAAGCATGCAGGGTAGCGCTCACAGCCTGGGCCGCCGCCGGCTCCGCGCCCGCGGCGCCATGACCGGCCGGGGTTTTGCCCCGGGGCGGGTGCGGCGGGGCCGGGCTATTTTTCGCGCGGGACCATGCGGTTCTTGAGCAGGATTTCCTCGAGCAGCAGCGCGAAGACGAACCCGACCGCGCCAAGCCCCGCGGCGATCAGGAAGACCGGGTGAATGGCCTGC
>JANTFS010000054.1 GCA_024763335.1 Paracoccaceae bacterium
CCGGGCATACCGAGGCGGCGGTGGATATCGCCCGGCTGGCCGGGCTTCAGCCCGCCGGCGTGATCTGCGAGATCATGAACGATGATGGCACGATGGCACGGTTGCCCGAGCTGGTTGCCTTCGCCCAGAAGCACGGGTTGAAGGTTGGCACGATCTCGGACCTGATCGCCTATCGCCGCCGTCACGACAATCTGGTGAACGAAAGCGCCCAGAAGGCGGTGCATTCCGAATATGGCGGCGAGTGGATGCTCAGGGTGTTTACCGACGAGACCCAGGGCGCCGAGCACATCGTTCTGACCAAGGGCGATCTGACCACCGATGAGCCGGTGCTGGTGCGGATGCACAGCCTCAACCCGCTCGAAGACGCGCTGGGCCTCGGCCCGGCGCCCGCCGACGAGCTGCCGCGGGCGATGGAGATCATTGCCGAGGCCGGGCGTGGCGCCGTTGTGGTGCTGCGTGACCCGGCGATGAAGCTCGCCGTCGATGGCGCGGTGTCGCCACAGATCCTGCGCCAGTATGGGCTCGGGGCGCAGATCCTCGCGGCCCTCGGGATCACCCGGCTGACCCTGCTGACCGACAGCCCGATGCCGAAGGTGGTCGGGCTCGATGCCTATGACCTGACCATCGAGGGCACCCACCCGATTCGCGGGGGCGCGTGATGGCCGGAGCCGAACAGCACTACATTCTGCCGCGCCCTTCCTTCGACAAGCCGGTGAAGCTGCTGATCGTGGTGGCGCCCTATTACAAGGACATCGCCGACGACCTTGTGGCGGGCGCCAAGGCCGAGATCGAGGCTGCCGGGGCGAGCTGGGATCTCATCGAGGTGCCGGGCGCGCTGGAAGTGCCGACCGCGGTGTCGATGTCGGACCGGCTGTCGAACTTCGACGGCTACGTGGCGCTGGGCTGCGTGATCCGGGGCGAGACCACCCATTACGACACCGTCTGCAACGACAGCTCGCGCGGGCTTGCCCTGCTGGGCTTGCAGGGACTGGCGATCGGCAACGGCATTCTGACCGTCGAGAACCGCGCCCAGGCCGAGGTTCGGGCCGACCCGGAGGGCCAGAACAAGGGCGGCGGCGCGGCGGCGGCGGCGTTGCACCTGGTGGCGCTGCGGCGCAAGTGGGGGCGGTCGGACAAGCCCGTCGGCTTCAAGCCGTGGGAGGAGTTCAAGATCGCGGGTGAGCCCGGTGACGGAGGCCCCGCGGCATGACCCTGTCGGGCAACCAGAAACGCAAGATGCGCTCGGCCGCGCGGCTCTACGCGGTGCAGGCGCTGTTCCAGATGGAGAGCTCCGGGCAGAGTGTCGACAAGGTGATCCGCGAGTTCGAGGATTTTCGCTTCGGCGAGCACCTCGAAGAAGGCGATATGGCGGAGGGCGATGTCGATCTCTTCCGCCAGCTGATGGAAACGGCGGTGAACCTGCAGGCCCGGATCGACCAGATGACCGACCGGGCGCTGGTGGCGAAATGGCCGATCGCGCGGATCGACCCGACGCTGCGGGCGCTGTTTCGCGCTGCCGGCGCTGAGCTTCTGGAGACCGACACGCCTCCCAAGGTGGTCATCAGCGAATTCGTCGATGTTGCGCGGGCCTTCTTTCCAGAGGGGGAGGAGGCGAAATTCGCCAATGCCGTGCTCGATCACATGGCGCGCGAGGCCCGGCCAGACGGGTTTTGACGTTGCGCCGGCCGGCGGGTGCAGAATAACCGGGCACGGCGGGTTGACGTCTGACGGTGTCGCGATGCATGCTGGTTTTGGAATGAGTTCGAACCCCGGGGGGAAGACGATGCCCAAACTCGTGCGCCTGTATATCAAGCAAGTTCTGTTCGGCTTCGGCCTGTCGGGATTGTTCGTGTTCGCGTTGCTCTACACCAACGTGGCGAACCTCTGGCACCTGATCTCGACCTCCGATATGGGCTGGATCGCAGTGGTCATGCTGGTGTTCTTCAACGGGGTGGTGTTCGCCGGGGTGCAATTCGCGATTACCATCATGCGGATGGAAGAGGACGACGACACAACGGGCGGCAAGCGCGTGCCGGTGGCGACGAATATCCCCGCGCGGGTGGAAGCCACGGCGGAGGCGCCGCCGCGCCGGATGCGCTGAGGCGCTGCCGCTTGGCAGGTTCCCGCCCGCGTCGGCTGGCCGCGCGTCCGTATTGTCGATTTGCGGAAATCTCGCGCCGGGGTTGATCTTGAATCCTCGGGCGGCGAAAATTTCATTCATTGCAAGATGATACCGGTTTTCCGGTTTTCCGGTTTTCCGGTTTTCCGGTTTTCCGGTGGCACCCCTCTGGCCGTCGTACCTTTGCCATTGACGTCAAGACTGCCGTGCCCCCCGCGGGCGTCGCTCACCGGTCCTCGCGCTCCTCGTAGACTGCCAGAATCTGGTCGAGCGGTTTCTTCATTTTCGCCACCGCCGGCACCGTCGCATCGTCCGACGGATGGCCCACGGCGAGGATCATCACCGGCTTTTCCGAGGCCGGGCGGCCCAGCGTCTCGTTGAGGAACTTCATCGGGTTGGGGGTATGGGTCAGGCACGACAGCCCGGCCTGGTGCAGCGCCGCGATCAGAAAGCCGGTGGCGATCCCGACGCTCTCGGGCACGTAGTAGTTCTTGAACCGCGTGCCATCATCGAATTCGCCCCAGCGCTGGGCGAAAATCACGATGAGCCAGGGCGCTGCCTCGAGATGCGGCTTGGCTGCATCCGTGCCGAGGGGTTCGAGCGCCTTCAACCACTCGTCGCCCGCGCCGCCTTCGTAGAACTTCTCTTCCTCCGCTTCCGCCTCGGCGCGAATTTGCGCCTTGAGGGCCGGGTCGGAGATCGCCGCGAAGAACCAAGGCTGGTGATTGGCGCCAGAGGGCGCGCGCCCCGCGGTTGCCACCGCCGTCTCGATCACCGCTCGCGCCACCGGGCGGGGCGAGAACTCCCTCACCGAGTGGCGCTTGGCCATGTTCTCGAAAAACGCCGTCACCCGGGCGAGCATCTCTTCATCGGAAAAGTCGAACCGGTCAGGCAGGGGGAGGGGATCGTGGGGCAGGTTCTTGCGCGAAAACATCCGTCACCTCCGGGGCCAGAACGGCGGCAGGGTAGGATGTGGCGGGACCGCACGCAACCGTTGAGGCAACTGAATTCCCGAGGACCTGCATATACAGGTGGGCGCCAGGTAACCGGACCACGATCCGGACAGAGCCAGCTCCCTCGAGAGTGTTTAAGGCCACCGGAATTTGACCTCGTCACGAGAAGGGCAGACCGCCACGGGGCTAGATAGGCGTTTCGCGCGGCCCCGGCAAGGGGGCAGGTGCTGGACAAATGTTCATGGATTGTTCATTCTCGTCCCATGCAGGACCAGTCCCTTCAACCCGGCCAGATTCTTGCCCGCGGCGTGGCGCGGCATCTGCGCTTTCACGATTTCGTCTCGCTCGAGGAATTCGTGCCGGCGCGGGGCTTGCGCATTGATGTCTTCGCGCTCGGGCCCGGCGGCGAGTTCTGGGTGATCGAGTGCAAGTCGAGCCGGGTCGATTTCACCTCCGACAGCAAGTGGCAGGGCTATCTCGAATGGGGCGATCGCTACTTCTGGGCGGTCGACGCCGATTTCCCGACAGAGCTGCTGCCGCCCGAGACGGGGCTGATCATCGCCGATGGCTATGATGCGGAAATCCTGCGCATGGGCGTGCAGGCCAAGCTCGCGCCGGCGCGGCGCAAGAAGCTCTTGCAGAAATTCGCCCGCGATGCGGCGCGCCGGCTTCAGGGCTGGCGCGATCCCGGCGTCAGCGCTTTTTCCGACCCTTCGCAGACGTAGCACCCTCGGCCAGGGCCCGGGCCTGGAGCGCCGCGGCGCGGATTTCTTCCGCGATTTCCTCGGCCTCCTCGGCGGTGAAATCCATCGGCAGGTCGATCCCCTCTCCGGCAATGTAGATGCGGACCATGCCCAGCGTCGTGGGTCCGATCTGGAGATTGGCGGTGATGTCGGTCTCGCTATTGATGCCCATGGCGCACTCCGCAACGTCTTGCCCGAGCGTTACGCGGCGCCGGCGCGTTTTTCAAGGGCGCGGCTCTTGCAATGGCCGGGCGGCGGCGGTAAATCCACCCGGCGTGCCGCCTTAGCTCAGTTGGTTAGAGCGCTGGATTGTGGATCCAGAGGTCCCCCGTTCGAGCCGGGGAGGCGGTACCACTTCCCGAGATGCCAGCGGCCCGGCCTCAGATCGCAGCAGCGCCCGCCGGGCGCAGGCCGAGGGCGCGGATCTCGTAGGCGCGCAGCCGCATCCGGCAAGTCGGGCCGAAACTTCCAAGATCGGTTGCAAGGTCGGGAAACAGCCCGAGGATCTCGCTGCGCGTATCGGCATCGAAGGCGCCGGTGGTGAGCGAGGCCGGGTCGAGGGTTTCGCATTCCAGACCATCGGCGATCACCGTGTGATGGCCATCGAGCAGGATGTGGAAATACTCGACGGGGTCACCGGACCGGTCGCGCAGAACGCTGTGGTCATTGGCCAGGTGTTTGATCGGCACCAGCACTTCGTGCTCGCCGAACAACAGCTCCGCGCGCCAGTCGCGCAGCAAGACGGCGTGGTTGGGCGAAAGCGTCAGCGCCCGCTGCGGCCTGCCCGCGCCGAATGCATTTTCGCGCACCCGGAACGGCCGCCAGTTCGGGTGCCGTTTCAGCGCGGCCCGGTCGACAGCCCGGCTCCCGACCCAGGCAATCTCGCGCGCGATCCCGTCGCCGCACAGCACCCTGTCGCCGGCGGCAAGCTGTTCCACCGCGATCTCGCCGGTTTCGGTGGCAATCCTCGTGCCGCGCCCGAAGCAGACCACCTGCACCACATCGACGCCGTCGGTCCCGTTCAGCGATTGTGCTTCGAGCTTGAACTCGTAGGTGCCGCCGTCGCTGCCGGTATAGGTGAAGGTGTGCAAGGTGCCGGTCGTGGTCCAGCTGGTCCACCCGGTGATGTGGAACGCGTCGCCCGCATCCATGCTCTTGACGAGAATCTTGAAATTGTCGTCGAACCCGGAGAGATCGATGTAGAACTGATCGTCGCCACCGGGGCCTTGGCCGGATTCGGTGGGGCTTCCCTTGCCGAATTTCTCCAAGGTGATCTCGGCCGGCAGATCCTTGGCCGGATCGTCCTCGTCGAGGAAGGTCACGATCTGGGTATCGTTCTCGTTGCCCGAGATGATATCCTTGCCCTTGACCTTGGTGTTGTCGGCGGAGAGCTGGTAGCTGAGGGTTTCAGTCGCCATCGCCGCCTCCGGCTGAGCTGTCGCGGGCGGCGGCGAGGGCCGCGGTCATCACCTTGGCGACACGGGCGAGTTCTTCGGTAAGCAAAATGCCGCGATGCTGGGCGCGGAATCCCTCGGCCAGGGCCTCGCAATGCGCCCTTGACCGGGCCGGGTCGCGGGCGATCAGCGCCTCGCAGGCGCGGACGAAATCCCAGCCGCGCGGCCGGAATGCCGCGCGTTCGAAGTCGCAGCCGGAGATCGCGCCTCCCGGGCCGAAGAGCAGGTTGCTCATCGCCGGGTCATCACGCGCCAGCACCAGGCCGCACAGCGGGATTTCCTGCAAGGTTTCGCGGGCCTGCTCGATGATCGGCTGGTGCAGGGTGTCGGTGAACTTTTTCAGATAATTGTACCAGTTGCCGGTGGCCGCCTTGGCCGGGGCGGCGGCTTCATAGCGGGCGAGGAATGCCCCGATGGCGCGGGTCGTGGCCAGCGCCCCATCGCGGGCCGCGACGTCTTCGATCGGCAGGTGCGCGACGTGCCGGGTCAGGACGAAGCGCCGGGCATCGGAAAAGGCGAGCAGCGGCGGCACGATCTCGGGGGCGCGAAACAGCCGGTAGGCGGTGCGTTCGCGGTCATAGCCGCGCGCGGCCTCGGGGCTGGCGATGTCGAAGCATTTCAGCACCGCCTTCTCCCCGCCCGTCTCGATCAGGACACTGGTCGCCCGGGGGCCATGCTTGAGCGGGGTGAAGGCAATGGTCTCGGGCCGGGCGCCCCTGGACACATGTCCGGCGATCTGGTGCTCGACCCCGCCCAACGCATTCTCCAGGCGCGCGACCCACGGCCGCGTTTTGCCCGACGCATCGGTGTGTTGCGAAAAATCAAGCACGGCTCCGCCAAAATGTCGTTCGACCAGCCTCCGGACGGTAGGACCGAAGGCGTTCCATCGGGGTTAAGATGGCTTGGGATTGCGGTGTTTCTGGCGCGAAATCGGTGCGGAGTTCCGCCGAATTTTGGGAAAATTCGAGGCAGAAAGGCGGATTGGTGGCCGATGCCCGACCGTCCCGCGGGGCGCTGGGGCGCTATTGCGCGAGGTGGATTTCCTGCCTGAGCGTCGTCCCGTCGATCTCGTAGATCAGGATGCGCCCGTCGGTGGTGACGATGCCGATCCAGTCGGGACCGCGGGTCACCGCGCTGGCCTTGGCGCCGGCGGGCAGGGCAATCTCGGTGGGCAGCGGCACGGTGCCTTCGGCGTTGAAGCGCATGACAACCACCGTCACAAGCACTAGAAAGCCGCCAATCATCGTCACCGTCAGCGCCGTGACGAGCCATTTCAGGTAGCGCACCACCTGCTGCTGCTCTTCGGGGATCGGAGCCTCGTCCATGTCCACGCCCTCGCGCGTTAGCGTCACCATCGCGGAAGACCCGCCTCAGCGCCTTGATAAGGCGCTGGCGCGTGATGTGCCAGAGGCGGCGGCGCTGAGCCGGTCGCGGCTGGCGCGGCTGATCGCGGCGGGGGCGGTGCGGCGCGCGGGCACGGTCGTCACCGACGCCAAGGCGAAGGTGGCGCCGGGAGACGTGTTCGAGATCACCGTGCCGGCGGCGGAGGACAGCCACATCACCGGGGAGGCGATCGCGCTCGACATCCTTTATGAGGACGATGATCTGATCGTGGTCAATAAACCCGCCGGCATGGTGGTGCATCCCGCGCCGGGCAGCCCCGGGGGCACGCTCGTCAACGCCCTCATCGCCCATTGCGGCGAGAGCCTCTCGGGCGTGGGGGGCGAAAAGCGCCCCGGCGTGGTGCACCGGATCGACAAGGACACCTCCGGGCTGTTGGTGGTGGCCAAGACCGATGCCGCCCACCACGGGCTCGCGGCGCAGTTCGAGAAGCACAGCGTCGAGCGGCATTACCTCGCGGTGGTCTACGGCGTGCCCGATGTTGGCGACCCGCGGCTGCGGGGCGTGCGCGGGGTGAGCTTCGAGCCGGGCGGGGTGATCAAGATCACCACCCAGCTTGCCCGTCACAAGACCGATCGGCAGCGTCAGGCGGTGGTCTGGTCGGGGGGGCGCCACGCGGTGACGCGGGCGCGGGTGGTCGAGGCCTTCGGCAGCCCCGGTGCGGCGGCGTTGGTGGATTGCTGGCTTGAAACCGGGCGCACACACCAGATCCGGGTGCACATGGCCCATGCCGGGCACGGGCTGATCGGCGACCCGGTCTATGGCCGGCGCCGCAAGCTGTCGCAAAAGGCGCTGAGCCCCGCGGCCCTTGCCGCGGTCGCGGCCTTCCCCCGCCAGGCCCTGCATGCCGCGACGCTGGGGTTCACCCATCCCATCAGCGGCGCGCCCCTGCGCTTCGAGGCGGCGTTGCCGGACGACATGGCGACCTTGATTGAAACTCTTCGCACAAGCGCGTGACGCCCCTGTCGGAGCGCCGGAAAACGCGCCATAGTCCGTATCAGTGATTACAAGGCGGAGCGGCCGACCCCTTGATCGGCGCTAACATGCCCCTATATGAATGTTAAGCCTCGATACATGCGAGTGCACAAGGGAGAACGAATGAGTAACTACAAGAACTTGCCAGCCCCAACCCCGGAAGGCGGGTTGAACCGGTATCTGCAGGAGATCCGCAAGTTCCCCATGCTTGAGCCGGAGCAGGAATACATGCTCGCCAAGCGTTGGGTGGACCATCAGGACACCGAGGCGGCGCATCAGCTGGTGACAAGCCACCTGCGCCTCGCCGCCAAGATCGCCATGGGCTATCGCGGCTACGGTCTGCCGCAGGCCGAGGTGATCTCGGAAGCGAACGTCGGGCTCATGCAGGCGGTGAAGCGGTTTGACCCCGAGAAGGGCTTCCGGCTGGCCACCTATGCGATGTGGTGGATCCGCGCCTCGATTCAGGAATACATCCTGCGGTCGTGGAGCTTGGTGAAGCTGGGCACCACCTCGGCGCAGAAGAAGCTGTTTTTCAACCTGCGCAAGGCCAAGGCCCGCATCGGCGCCCTCGAAGAGGGCGATCTCAGGCCCGAGAACGTCAAGCGGATCGCCAACGATCTGAACGTCACCGAGGACGAGGTGATCTCGATGAACCGGCGGATGTCGGGGGGCGACGCCTCGCTCAACGCGACGATCTCGGCCGATGGCGATTCGTCGATGCAATGGCAGGACTGGCTCGAGGACGAAGATGCCGATCAGGCCGCGGACTACGAAAAGCGCGACGAGCTGGAAACCCGCCGCGAGATGCTGGCCGAGGCGATGAAGGTGCTCAATGACCGCGAGCGGGACATCCTCACCCAGCGGCGCCTGAGCGACAAGACCATCACGCTCGAGGACCTCAGCACGCAATATGGCGTGAGCCGGGAGCGCATCCGCCAGATCGAGGTGCGGGCCTTCGAGAAGCTGCAGAAACGGATGCAGGAGCTCGCCGCAGAAAAAGGGCTTCTGGAACCCGCCTGAGGCCAAGCAACCGATTGAAGACCAACCCGCCCGGGCCTATGCTCGGGCGGGTTTTCGTTTCGGGAGGATGAGATGGCTGACATGCTGCGCTGGGGCATTCTGGGGGCGGCCAATTTCGCCGCCGAGCACATGGGGCCGGCGATCCATGCCGCGCGGGGCAACCGTCTGGTGGCGCTGGCCACGTCGAGCCCGGCTAAGGCCGCGCCCTTCGAGGCGATCTGCCCCGGGCTCGACGTGTTTCTCGACTATGACGCGATGCTGGAATGGGACGCGATCGACGCGGTCTATATCCCGCTGCCCAACACGCTGCACGTAGAGTGGACCAAGAAGGCGATCGCCGCGGGCAAGCATGTGCTCACCGAAAAGCCGATCGCGATGGTGGCGAGCGAAATCGACGAGCTGATCGCGCTGCGCGACCAGAGCGGGCTGATGGTCGCCGAGGCCTACATGATCGTGCATCACCCGCAGTGGATCCGGGTGCGCGAGCTGATCGCGGCGGGCGAGATCGGCCGGGTGGCGCATGTCGATACGGTGTTCACCTATGACAACCGCGCCGATGTCGACAACATCCGCAACCGGCCCGAGACCGGCGGCGGCGGTATCCGCGATATCGGTGTCTATACCTATTCGTCGGTGCGCTATGCCACCGGTGCCGAGCCGGTGGCCCTTTCGGCCTGGCTCAAGCGTGAAAACGGCGTCGACACCTGGGCCCAGGTTGTCGGCGAGATGGAAGGCCCCGCAGGCCGCTTCACCTATGCCGCGATGACCTCGATGCGGCTGGCGCCACGTCAGGCGGTGGTGTTTCAGGGCGACAGGGGCACGATCACCGTCACCGCGCCGTTCAATCCCGGTATTTTCGGTGAGGCGCAGGTCGAGATCCGCAGCCTCGACGGCACGATTCGCACCGAACGCTGGCCGACCGAAAACCAATACGTCCGGCAGGTCGAAAACTTTGCGCGCAGCCTGCGTGACGGGGTGCCCTATCCGTGTCCGCTGGAGTTTTCCAAGGGCACGCAGGCGATGATCGACATGGTTTTCGCCAATGCCGTCGAGATCGGCTGATAGTGTGACGGGCATCAAGGTGCGGCTTGAAAAACGGGGGTAAAATACCCACGTAACCCGTCGAAAGGGGGACGTTATGAAACCGATCAAAACCCTTGTTCTGCTTGCCGATGATGCAATGGCGCGGCTGTTTGAAAACACCGGGCCGGGCAAAGGCCTTACCGAGATTGAAGACCTTGCCGCAAAGACACTTGCCGAAACGAAGGTGCGCTATGCCGACCGTCCCGGTCGCAACAACGCGGCCCCGGGGATGGGCCAGCACGCGTTCGACACGGCCGAGGCCGAGCATGACCAGGCGCAGGAAGCCTTCGTGCACGCGATCCTCGCCGAAGTCGAAGCGCGGTTCACCGAAGGCGGGTATGACCGCTTCGTGATGGCCGCCGCACCCTCGACGCTGGGCGTGCTGCGCGCGGAGCTGCCGCGCAAGCTGGCCGCGGCGCTGACGGTCGATGTCGCCAAGGATTTCGTCAAGCTCAAGCCCGCCGAGGTGGTTGAACGCCTCGGAGATCACATCGTGCTGTAACACGGCGGGAGGCTCCGGTGACCGAGACGCCCAAGTCCCACGATGTCGAACCAACGGTGCTCGAAGAGCCGGGTCGCGAGGAGCCGCGCGGGCCACCGGGCGGCCAGAACTGGGATCCGGAGGCAGACAACGTCTGGCTGCGCGGCGTCTGGATGGTGCTTTTTGCCGTCTTTTTCGGCGTCGCGGAGGCGTTGTTGTGGGTCTTGGCGATCGTGCAGTTTCTGTGGCTCCTGTTCGCCAAGGAAAAGAATCGTCCGATCGCCGACTTCGGCGAGGATATGGCAGACTGGGTGGCCCGGATTGCGCGGTTCCAGACCGGCGCGACCGAGGATCGGCCTTTCCCCTTTGCCCGGTGGGGCAAGGCGGAGGATTGACGGACGCATCGGCCCGGCCCTGAACCCCCGTGCTTGACCTGCGCGGGGGTTTTCGTTTGCATGAACGAAAAACGCGCTCAGGGAGGAACGCTCATGACACGCCGCATCCTGCTGGCCCTCGCGGCCGGCTGTCTGACCCTCGCCACATCGGCCTCGGCCCAATCGGCGCTGCCACGCGTCGCGGCCGATACGGTGGTTGGCCGCCAGCTCGAGGCGCCGGTCAACCGGCTGCCGGCGGAAGAGAAATTCTGGTGGGACGACGGCTGGTATGACCGCGGCGTCCTGCCCGCCCCGGTGACCCACGAGGTGGTCGAGCGGGCGGTGAGTTATGTCAATCCCGAGGACGACACCGAGGTGCCGGCCATCCTCTACCGGCCGGCGGGCGTGGGCAGCTACCCGGGCGTTTTGTTCCAGCATGGCCGGCGCGGGCTCGACGAGTTCGTCAAGCGCCTCGCGGTGCGCATCGCCGCGCGCGGCTTCACGGTGCTGGCGCCGGATGTCTACGAAGCGCGTTTCGTCGAACCGTTTCCGATGGAGCATGATCCGGCGATGGAAGGGGACGTGAACGCCGGCGTGGATTTCCTGCTGGCACAGCCCGACGTGTCGTCTGAAAAGATCTGCCTTGTGTCGCACACCCGTGGCGGGTTCTACACCCTGCGCGTGGCGGTCGACCGGGGCCGGCAGCAGGATGCCGTGGCCTGCTATGCCTCGTTCTACCCGCATTGGCAGGACCCGAACGCGCCCGAGCCCGAGCAGGTCTATCGCTACCACCCGGACGTGGATGCGCTGGACATCCCGACGCTGATCTTCATCGGCGAATACGAACAATACCAGCGCCGCCGCTCGATCGAGACGGGGGTGGCGTTCATGAAGGAAAAAGGGCGCGACGTGCGGCTGATCATCTACCCCGGCGTCGGGCGCGGGTTTGATTTCCGCGGGCCCGGCGTGCGCACCTTCGCCGACGATCTGGCGACGAAGGATTCGAACCTGCGGCTCGCGGACTTCCTGCGCCGGCACCTCGAATGACAGCTCCGCCATCGCCTCCGCGGGGGGCGTTTGCCGGCCAGACCACGGCGCGGGGCCGGTTTGATCGACTGATGCGCCCGGTGTAGCCCTCGGGAGCGCGACCAAGAGAGGAGAGTGCCATGCCAGCCCCCGCGAACCCCCTGAAAGCCGCGATGCAGGCGGGCCAGATGCAGATTGGCCTGTGGCAGAATTCCGGTTCGGCGCTGGTGAGCGAGATCGCCGGGGCCACCGGGTTCGACTGGTGCCTGATCGACGGCGAACACGCGCCCTATGATCCGGCCGGGATCGCCGGGCAGCTGCGGGCGCTGGAGCTGGGGGGGACCAATGCCGTCGTCCGGGTGCCGGTCGGCGCGGATTGGGTGATCAAGCAGGTGCTCGATCTCGGCGCCCAGACGCTGATGGTGCCGATGGTCGACACGCCGCAGCAGGCCCAACAGGTGGTGCGCGCCACGCGCTATGCGCCCGAGGGGGTGCGCGGGCTCGGCGCGTCGGTGGCGCGGGTCTCGGGCTATGGCCGGATCGCCGATTACGCCACCACCGCCAATGACCGGATCGGCGTGATCGTGCAGGCCGAAACCCGCCGCGCGATCGCCAATCTCGACGAAATCGTCGCGGTGGACGGGGTCGATTGCGTCTTCATCGGCCCCGCCGATCTCTCCGCCGACATGGGCCATCGCGGCAACCCCGGCGCGCCGGACGTGGTCGACACGATCGCCGATGCCATCACCCGTATCCGGGCGGGCGGCAAGGCGGCGGGGATCATCCATGACGATCCGGCAGAGTTTGGCCGCCTCGCCGCCCTTGGCATCACCTTCCTCGGCATCGGGGCCGATGTCGCGCTGATGCGCGCGGGATTTGCCGAACAGCTGGCCCGGGCGCGCGCCGCGACCTCGGGCTGACCCGTTCATCTTTCCAGAAATATCCCGGGGGTTTGGGGGCTGGCCCCCAATCAGACTAAACGGCGCGCCGCAGGCGCACATCTTGAAAACACCCCGCCTCAGCCGCGGCTGCGCGCGATCCGGCCCGCGCGCCCGCCGCGACGCCCTGTCAGCTCTGTCTCCCGGCTCGCGAGACTGTCCATGATCTCGCGGCGCGCCGGGGTGTCGAGCCGGCCCCAGGCAGCGATCTCGTCGCGGCTGCGCAGGCAGCCGATGCAGAGACCGCTGTCGGGATGGATCACGCAAATCCGCACGCAGGGAGTCAGCGGCGCCTCGCTCACAGGTGCCGCATCCGGTCGAGCGCGCCTTGCAGGATGACCCCGGCGGCGACGTGGTCGATCACCTCGGCGCGCCGCGCGCGCGAGGTATCGGCTTCCAGCAGGGCCCGCTCGGCGGCAACGGTGGAGAGACGCTCATCCCAGAAGGTGATCGGCAGATCGATGAGCCGCGCCAGGTTGCGGGCGAAGGCCCGGGTCGACTGGCAGCGCGGGCCCTCGCTTCCATCCATGTTGCGCGGCAACCCAAGCACCAGACCGCCGATCGCGCGCGCGGCGATGATCTCTTGCAGCCGGGCGGCGTCGGCGGAGAACTTCTTGCGCCGGATCGTCTCGAGCGGACTCGCCACCTGTCGCAGCGCATCGGAGACGGCCACGCCGATGGTTTTCTCGCCGTAATCGAGCCCGGCCAGCGCCGTGCCCGGGGCCAGCGCAGCCGCGAAATCCGCGATGTCGTCGTGGATCACTCCACGGCCCCGGCGGCAGCGGCGGCCTCGCGGATCTGGGCAAGCCCGGCCGGGTCGTCGGCAAAGGCCTTCTGCGCCTCCGCCCAGGCCGCCTTGGCCCGCTCCGGCTCGCCCAGAACCGCGAGGGCGCGGAACAGCTGGTTCCATCTCGCCGGCGGCCCGCCGTCGGTGGCCAGCTCGTCGGAGAGCCGGGTGACCATGCCGTCGATCATCTGCGCCTGTTCTTCCGGCGTCATGTCCTGGGCGGCGGCGATGTCGTCCTGGGTGGGGCCGCGCAGCTCGGGCTGCGGCTGCTCCGGCCCCGACCCCGGCCCCGGCTCGAAGGGCAGCGGATCGCCAAGCCCGGCCCCGGCCGCTGCGGCGTCGATCAGCGCGAGATCCTGCGGCCGCGCCGCGAAGACCACCCGCGCCTCGCCCCAGATCGCCTCGGCCCGGTCGATGTCGCCCTGCACCCCGAGAGCACTGATCAGGCGGGCCCATTCATCGGCGGTTCCACCTTCGTTGGCGAGCCGCTCCATCAACTGGCCGACCATGTTGTTGATCATCTCGGCGCGTTGCTCCGGGGTCATGTCGGCGGCCGCCGCGATATCGGCGGCGCTGGGACCGGAGAGCGCGTGGGTCATGTTCGGCGGGGTGTAGTCGACCCCGGCCATCGCCGCGAGGGTCATGATATCGGCGAGGATCGGCTCGACCCATGGGTCGGACGGGTCGGAGCTTTCAAGAAGGTCGCGCCAGATGCGGAAAGCAAGGTCGGGCCGCCCGGTCTGGCGGTGCAGGAGCCCGGCATAGAACCGCGCAACCTGCTCTTGCGGGTCCAGAGCGAGGGCCTGGTTGATCGCCGCCTCCGCCTCGGGAGACACGTAGCCCGCCGCGGCCACCACCAGCAGATCGGCATAGCGCGAATAATCCTCCGCCGTGGCCTGGTCGCCCTTGATCTCGATCACCCGGGCCATCGCCTTGGCCGCGGCAACATGATTGCCGAGGGCGTTTTCGTGGGAGGCGAGCAGGAGCTGGCCTTGCAGATCATCGGGATGTTCGGCCACCGTCTCGCGCAGTTTCTGGACCAGATCCACATATTCGGCCGGCGCCTGCGGCGGCGGGCCGGCCCAGTGCGGCAGATCCGCCTCGGCCTCGGCCTGCGACGGGCGGTTGGCGCGGGCCTGGCTCGCGGCTTCGAAACGGCTCTTGAGCGGCATGTCCCAATAGCCGGGCGTGCCGAGATCGGCGTAGAGCCAGTAACCGCCGCCGATGAGCAGCAGGCCCGAGAGCCC
>JANTFS010000055.1 GCA_024763335.1 Paracoccaceae bacterium
TCACATACGAAAACGGCCCGCTCCTCGGCCTCCTCGTCCTCGCCGCCGGCGCCTCGGTCCTGCGCTGGCCGCTGCGCTACCTCTGGCGCTGGCTCAAGCGCACCTTCCATCGCCCCTGACCCCTTCATCTTTCCACAAATATCCCGGGGGTCCGGGGGCTGGCCCCCGGTCCTGCCTTGCCCGGTCCCGCGCAACCGGATACTCCAAGCCCCATGAGCATCCCCCTTCCCCCCGTGCGCGGCACCCTCACCCCCAATCGCCCCCTCGCCGATCTGACATGGATGCGGGTCGGCGGCCCGGCCGACGTGCTCTTCCTGCCCGCCGACCGCGACGATCTTGCCGCCTTTCTCGCCGCCCTCGACCCAAGCCTGCCGGTCTTCCCGATGGGCGTGGGCTCCAACCTCATCGTGCGCGATGGCGGCATCCGCGGCGTGGTGATCCGGCTCGGGCGCGGCTTCAACGCGATCGAAATCGACCAGACCCGCGTGACCGCCGGCGCCGCCGCGCTCGATGCCCATGTCGCGCGCAAGGCCGCGCAGGCCGGCCTCGATCTCACATTCCTGCGCACCATCCCCGGCGCCATCGGCGGCGCGGTGCGGATGAACGCAGGCTGCTACGGCTCTTACGTGGCCGATGTCTTCGTCGAGGCCGAGGCGGTCACCCGCGCGGGCGAGGTGGTCACCCTCACCGCCGCCGATCTGAACTTCCAATACCGCCAGTCGAGCCTGCCCGAGGGCTGGGTGCTCACCCGCGCCACCTTCGAAGCCCCAACCGGCGACCCGGCCGCCCTCGAAGAGCGCATGGCCACGCAAGTGGCCCGGCGCGATGAGACGCAGCCGACGAAAGACCGCACCGCGGGCTCCACCTTCCGCAACCCGGGCGGCTTTTCCTCCACCGGCAAACCCGACGACGTGCATGATCTGAAGGCCTGGAAGGTCATCGACGAGGCCGGCCTGCGCGGGGCCATGCGCGGCGGGGCGCAGATGAACCCCAAGCACCCGAACTTTCTCACCAACACCGGCGCGGCGACAGCGGCCGATCTCGAAGGTCTCGGCGAAGAGGTGCGAAAAAAGGTATTCCAAAATAGCGGTATCACGCTAGAATGGGAAATCATGCGCGTGGGTGAACCCGCGGCAGAGTAACGAGCAAACAACGGCCATCAAAAAGGCCGGATTTCGAGGCAGACAGTGGGCAAACCGAGCAGGAAAGCCCTCACCGTCGCAGTTCTCATGGGTGGCCCCTCGGCCGAGCGCGAGGTGTCGCTCTCGACGGGGCGTGAATGCGCTGCGTCCCTGCGCGACGAGGGATACACGGTGGTGGAGGTCGATGCCGGCCCCGACCTCTGCGCGCGCCTGCAGGAAATCAAGCCCGACGTTGCTTTCAACGCGCTCCACGGCCGCTGGGGCGAGGATGGCTGCGTGCAGGGCATCCTCGAATGGCTGCACATCCCCTATACCCATTCCGGCGTGCTCGCCTCGGCGCTGGCGATGGACAAGGAAAAGACCAAGCTCGCCTATCGCGCCGCCGGGCTCCCGGTGGCCGAAAGCGGGCTGTTCCCCGCCAAACGGATCGCGCGCGAACACGTGATGGACCCGCCTTACGTGGTGAAGCCCTATAACGAGGGCTCTTCCGTCGGGGTCTATATCGTCGAGGAGGCCGCCAACGGGCCGCCGCAGATCGCCGAAGACATGCCCGAGCTCCTGATGGTCGAGGCCTATGTGCCGGGCCGCGAGCTCACCACCACGGTGATCGACGGCAAGGCGCTGGGGGTGACCGAGATCATCTCCGAGGGCTGGTATGACTACCACGCCAAATATGCCGAGGGCGGCTCGCGCCACGTGGTCCCGGCCCAGATCCCCGACGAGATCACCCTCGATTGCCTCGACTACGCGTTGAAGGCGCACGAGGTTCTTGGCTGCCGGGGCGTGAGCCGCACCGATTTCCGCTGGGACGAGGCCCGCGGCGCCGATGGCCTCATCCTGCTCGAGACCAACACCCAGCCCGGCATGACGCCCACCTCGCTCGCGCCCGAACAGGCGGCGGCGGTCGGCATGACCTTCGGCCAGCTCTGCGCCTGGATGGTGGAGGACGCCTCATGCAACCGCTGAGCCTTGGCCCCGCCAGCGCGCCGACGCCGCACCCCGAGGCGCCCGCCCGGGGCCCCAGGCGCGATCCGGCGCCGTCGCGCCTGACCTACCGGGTCCACCGGATGTGGCTCACCCCGCTCTATCGCGCGCTGTTGCGGGTGGGCCTCCCGACGTTTGTGATCCTCACCGCGGCGGGCTGGTTCCTGTCTGATCCCGCCAACCGTCTGGCGATCAGCGACAAGGTCGCCGAGATCCGCCGTTCGGTTGAGACCCGGCCCGAGTTCATGGTCAAGCTGATGGCTGTCGACGGGGCCTCGCCGGTGGTGGACGCGGCGATCCGGGCCCTGCTGCCGGTCGAGTTCCCGGTCTCGTCCTTCGATCTCGATCTGCCGGCGATGCAGGCCAAGGTGGCCGCGCTCGACGTGATCGCGGCGGTCGATATCGTCATCCGTCCCGGCGGCGTGATGGCGGTGCGTGTCACCGAGCGCCAGCCGGTTGCGGTTTGGCGCACGCGCGAGGCGCTCGAACTGATCGACGCAACCGGCCACCGCGTCGCCTCGCTCGCGGATCGCGCCGCGCGGTCCGATCTGCCGGTGGTCGCGGGCCGCGGCGCCGACCAATCGGTGCCGGAGGCGCTCGCGCTCATCCGGGCCGCCACCCCGCTGGCCGACAGGATACGCGGGCTTGTGCGCGTCAGCGAACGGCGCTGGGACATGGTTCTCGACCATGGCCAGCGCATCCTGTTGCCCGAGGCGGACCCCGTCGCGGCGCTCGAACAGGTCCTCGCGCTCGATCAGGCGCAAGACCTCATGTCCCGCAACGTCACCCATGTCGACATGCGCAATCCGCTGCGCCCGACCCTCCGGCTTGCCCCGCCGGCGGTCGCCGAATTGCGCCGTATCCGAAGCCTTTCACTGGAGTAGAGCCCGATGACCGAGCTGTATCAGCAACAAAGAGCCATGCGCGCGATGCGGCGTGCCGCGATGCAGCGGGGCGTGATCGCCATTCTCGACATCGGCACCTCGAAGATCGGCTGCCTCGTGCTGCGTTTCGACGGGCCCGAGCAGTTTCGCGATGCCGATGGGGTGGGCTCGCTCGCCGGGCAATCGGCGTTCCGGGTGATCGGCGCGGCGACGACGCGCTCGCGCGGGGTGCGCTTTGGCGAGATCGACGCGATGCAGGAAACCGAGCGCGCGATCCGCACCGCGGTGCAGGGCGCGCAGAAGATGGCCAACACCCGGGTCGATCACGTGGTGGCAACCTTTTCCGGGGCCAGCCCGCGCAGCTACGGTCTGGCGGGCTCGATCGAGCTGTCGGGCGCGGCGGTGAGCGAAGATGACATCGCCCGCGTGCTCGCGGCCTGCGAAATGCCCCCGATCGGCGAGGGGCGGGAGGTGCTGCACGCCCAGCCGGTCAATTTCGCCCTCGACCATCGCTCCGGGCTGTCCGACCCGCGCGGCCAGATCGGCAACCGGCTGTCGGTCGACATGCATGTGCTCACGGTGGATTCGAACGTCGTGCGCAACGTGGTCTATTGCATCAAGCGCTGCGATCTCGAGGTGGCGGGGATCGCCTCGTCGGCCTATGCGGCGGGCATCTCCGCGCTGGTCGAAGACGAGCAGGAGCTGGGCGCGGCCTGCATCGACATGGGCGGCGGGGCCACCGGGCTCTCGATCTTCATCAAGAAACACATGATCTACGCCGACAGCGTGCGCCTCGGCGGCGATCACGTCACCTCCGACATTTCCAAGGGCCTCCAGGTGCCCTGGGCCATCGCCGAGCGGATCAAGACCTTCTACGGCGGGGTCTATGCCACCGGCATGGACGACCGCGAGCGCATCGAGATCGGCGGCCAGTCGGGCGACTGGGAGAAGGACCGGCGCACCGTGAGCCGCTCGGAGCTGATCGGCATCATGCGGCCGCGGGTCGAGGAAATCCTCGAAGAGGTGCGCGACCGGCTCGACGCCGCGGGCTTCGATCATTTGCCGAGCCAGCAGATCGTGCTCACCGGCGGCGCCAGCCAGATCCCCGGGCTCGACGGGCTGGCCCCGAAGATCCTCGGCCAGCAGGTGCGGATCGGCCGACCGCTCAGGGTTCAGGGCCTGCCTCAGGCCACCACCGGCGCCGCCTTCGCCTCCGGCGTCGGCCTGTGCCTCTTCGCCGCCCATCCGCAGGACGAATGGTGGGATTTCGACATTCCCGCCACGAGCTATCCGGCCCGCAGCCTGCGCTGGGCGATGAAATGGTTCAAGGACAACTGGTAGCCAACCGATGCCCGGCAGCGGCGGGATCACGCCGACAGGGGCAAAAAACCCAATGGTTTGCGGCCTTTTCGCGTTTTTTTCGTGACGACATTGAGAAACGCCGCTAAGTTTGATCGCAGAGTGGCAACCCGCCCGTCAGCGGTGGGGCAGGACAGGTAAGCCCGAAAAAGGGTATTAAGAAACAAGGACAGGCGGACAGATTATGACTTTGAACCTCACCATGCCCGGACAGGATGATCTGAAACCCCGGATCACGGTGTTCGGCGTCGGCGGCGCGGGCGGCAATGCCGTCAACAACATGATCGACAAGGCCCTTGAGGGCGTCGATTTCGTTGTCGCCAACACCGATGCCCAGGCGCTGCAACAAGCCAAGGCGCAAAGCCGCATCCAGATGGGGGTGAAGGTGACCGAGGGGCTCGGCGCCGGGGCGCGCGCCAGTGTGGGGGCCGCGGCCGCCGAGGAGAGCATCGAACAGATCGTCGATCACCTCGCCGGTGCGCATATGTGCTTCATCACCGCCGGCATGGGCGGCGGCACCGGCACCGGGGCCGCGCCGATCATCGCGCAGGCGGCGCGCGAACTGGGGGTTCTGACTGTCGGCGTCGTGACCAAGCCGTTCCAGTTCGAGGGCGCCAAGCGGATGCGTCAGGCCGAGGAAGGCGTCGAGGCGCTGCAGAAGATGGTCGATACCCTGATCATCATCCCCAACCAGAACCTGTTCCGCCTCGCCAACGAGAAGACGACCTTCACCGAGGCGTTTTCGATGGCCGACGACGTGCTCTATCAGGGCGTGAAAGGCGTGACCGACCTGATGGTCCGCCCGGGCCTCATCAACCTCGATTTCGCCGACGTGCGCGCGGTGATGGACGAGATGGGCAAGGCGATGATGGGCACCGGCGAAGCCGAGGGCGACGATCGCGCCGTTCAGGCCGCCGAGAAGGCCATCGCCAACCCGCTGCTCGACGAGATTTCGCTCAAGGGCGCCAAGGGCGTGCTGATCAACATCACCGGCGGCTACGATCTCACCCTGTTCGAACTCGACGAAGCCGCCAACCGCATCCGCGAGGAGGTCGACCCGGACGCCAACATCATCGTCGGCTCGACCCTCGACACCAATCTCGAGGGCAACATGCGGGTCTCCGTCGTGGCCACCGGCATCGACGCCGCCGAGGTCCAGCAGGAGATCCCGGTGCCGCGTCGGCGCATGGCCGCGCCGCTGCACGCCCCGGCCGAAGTCGAGGAAAAGCTCGAAGCCGAGGCGCCGGCGGCGATCGCCGCTGCCGCGGAGATCGAGACCGGGCATCACGTCGAGGCGCCGCAGCCCTCGCTGTGGGATGGCGATATCGACGCCACCACCGCGGCCGAGGAGGAGCAGGCGGAGAACATCTTCCCGGCCGAGGACGCGGGCGACGACCTGCCGCCGCCGGCCTACCGTCCGCAGCCCGAGCCGGAAGCGGTCGCCCCGCGCCCGGCCGCGCCGGCCGAGTCGCCGGTGGCCTCGTTCGTCGCCCCGAAGGCGCCTTCGCCGGGCACGCCGTCGCCCGAGGCGGTGCAGCGCCTGCAGGCCGCGGTGCAACGCGCCCCGGGCGCCGAGCCGCGCCATCAGCCGACGCAGCCCGGCCCGGAAGGGGCAAAGCCGCGCTTCGGAATCAACTCCCTGATCAACCGGATGACCGGGCACCAGGCCGAGCAGCCGCGCGAACCGCGCCAGCAGCCGTCGGTGCATTCGGCGCCGCCGCATGACGAACCGGCCTCCGACCCGGAGCACGAGCGGGTGGAAATTCCCGCCTTCCTGCGGCGCCAAGCCAACTGACAGCCATGCGGATTGTCTTCAAAGGGCCGGTTCTTGCCGGCCCTTTCCTTTTTTCCTCAAGCTTTTGCAGACCGGAATTCATCGGCTGCATGAACTTTGGCACAGAGCGTCGCGGGGGCACATTTTCGCGGCTGAAACCATTTTGCCTCCCGATTTTATGTGCTAGGGATGGAGGAAGCTCGGCCCGTGGCCACAAGGTCTCGGGTGAATCACTTGGAACGGGGTAGGCGCGGACCATGCAAGACATGCGGCGCGACAGGGGAAATCGAGGCACATTCAGGCGGGCGACCAGCGCGCTTGCGGTGCTTGCGGTGGCAACGAGTCTCACGGCGTGTTCGGGCGGCGGCGGCGGCGGCGGCGGCGGTTGGTTCTCCAACCTGTTTGGCGCCGGCGACGCGGCCGAGAAAAAGCCGATCGAGGATTATACGGCTGAAGAGATCTATCAGCGGGCCGAATATGACCTCGAACAGGGAAATTTCGAACAGGCGGCCGAATGGTTCGGCGAGGTCGAACGGCTGTATCCCTATTCGGACTGGGCGCGGCGCGGCCTGATCATGCAGGCCTATGCCTATCACAAGGATCGCAAGTTCGAGGATGCCCGCGCGGCGGCGCAGCGCTATCTCGATTTCTATCCGGGTGAAGACGATGCCGCCTATGCGCAGTATCTGCTGGCGCTGAGCTACTACGACCAGATCGACGACATCGGCCGCGACCAGGGCCAGACCTTCCGGGCCCTCCAGGCGCTGCGTGACGTGATCGAGAAATACCCCGAGACCGAATACGCCCGCTCGGCGATTCTCAAGTTCGACCTTGCCTTCGACCACCTCGGCGGCAAGGAAATGGAAATCGGCCGCTACTACCTCAAGCGCAAGCACTACACGGCGGCGATCAACCGCTTCCGGGTGGTGGTCGAGCAATTCCAGACCACGTCGCATACGCCCGAGGCGTTGCACCGGCTGGTGGAGAGCTACCTGTCGCTCGGCCTGACCGACGAGGCGCAGACGGCGGGGGCGATTCTCGGTCACAACTTCCAGTCGACCGAGTGGTATCAGGACAGCTACGCGCTGCTCAGCCAGAACGGGTTGAAACCCGAGGCCAAGGGCAACAACTGGCTCTCGGCCCTGTATCGCCAACTCATCAAGGGTGAGTGGCTCTAGGCGACCCCGCTTATGCTGCGCACCCTGGACATCCGCGACATGCTGATCATCGACCGGCTGGAGCTTGAGTTCCAGCCGGGCCTCAACGTGCTGACCGGCGAAACCGGGGCGGGCAAGTCGATCCTGCTCGACAGTCTCGGCTTCGTGCTTGGCTGGCGCGGGCGCGCCGATCTCGTGCGGGCCGGGGCGCAGGAGGGCGAGGTGGTGGCGGTGTTCGATCTCGAGCCGGGGCATCCGGCGCAGGCGGTGCTGGAAGAGGCGGGCCTGCCGGTGTCGGACGAGCTTATCCTGCGGCGGGTCAATCGGGCCGACGGCCGCAAGACCGCGTGGATCAATGATCGCCGCGCTTCGGGCGAGGTGTTGCGGGCGCTGTCGGACAGGCTGGTGGAACTGCATGGCCAGCAGGATGACCGCGGGCTGCTGAACCCGCGCGCGCACCGCGAGCTGCTCGATACCTTCGGCGGGCTGCAACGGCCGCGGGCGGAAACCCGCGCGGCCTGGGGCGCGCTGCGGGCGGCCCGGCGTGCGCTGGAGGCGGCGGAGGCGCGGCTGGCAGCGGCGCGCGCGGAGGAGGATTTCCTGCGCCATGCCGGCGGCGAGCTCGGACGGCTGGCGCCGGAACCGGGCGAGGATGCCGAGCTCGACGCCCGCCGCCGCCTGATGCAGGCCGGCCAGCGGATCGGCGATGACGTGGCGAAAGCCGCGGCGGCTCTGGGGCCGGGCGAGGGGGCCGAGGGGCGCATGGGCGATGCGCTGCGCTGGCTCGAAGGGGTGGCCGACCGCGCCGGCGACGCCCTCGATGCCCCGATCGAGGCGCTCGGGCGGGCGCTGGCGGAGCTGGGCGAGGCGACGCAGGGTGTCGAGGCGGCGCTGGAGGCGCTGGCCTTTGACCCCGCCGAGCTGGAACGGGTCGAGGACCGGCTGTTCGCGATCCGCGCGGCGGCGCGCAAACACGGGGTCGCGCCCGATGAGCTGGGCGATCTGGCCGAGGACATCGCGGCGAAGCTCGCGGCGCTCGATGCCGGGGTGGAAGATCTGGCGGCGCTGGACAGGGCGCGGGCCGAGGCCGAAACCGCCTACGAGGCGGCGGCGACGGGGCTGAGCGCGGCGCGGGCGGAGGCGGCCCGCCGGCTTGACGCGGCGATGGCGGTCGAGCTCGGCCCGCTGAAAATGGACCGCGCGGTGTTCACCACCCAGATCGCCGCGGCCGACCCGGGCCCGGAGGGGCGCGATTCGGTGAGCTTCACCGTCGCCACCAACCCCGGCGCCCCCGCCGGCGCGCTGAACAAGATCGCCTCCGGCGGCGAGCTGTCGCGCTTCCTGCTGGCGCTCAAGGTCTGCCTGACAAGGGACACGACGGGGCTGACGATGATCTTCGACGAGATTGATCGCGGCGTTGGCGGCGCCACCGCCGATGCGGTGGGGCGGCGGTTGCAAACGCTGGCCGACGAGGGCGGGCAGGTGCTGGTGGTCACCCACAGCCCGCAGGTGGCCGCCCGGGCCGCGCATCACTGGCAGGTGACGAAATCGGTCGCGGCGGGGGAGACGCGCACCCGGGTGCAGCCGCTCGGGGCCGAGGCGCGGGTGGATGAGCTCGCCCGGATGATCTCGGGCGACCGGGTGACCGACGAGGCGCGGGCCGCGGCGGCCGCGCTGCTTCAGGGCTAATTGTCGGAAAACTGCATTGATACGTGAAGTATTCGCGGGTCTCGGCCGCGAAATGTTCGAAAAATGCAACTTTCCTGACCTGCCCGACAGGTGCTGCCAGGCCGCCGGCCTCAGGTGCCGGGCAGCAGCTTGCCGGGGTTTAGGATATTGTCGGGGTCCAGCGCCTGCTTGATCTCGCCCATCACGTCCCACCCGGCGCCGTGTTCGGCCCGCATGAAGCCCAGTTTGCCCATCCCGATGCCGTGTTCGCCGGTGATCGTGCCGCCAAGCCGCAGCGCCCGCTCCGCCATCCGGCCGGCGAGCCGCTTGGCCTCAGCCAGCTCCACCGCGTTGCCGCGCTCGATCACCAAAATCGCGTGGAAATTGCCGTCGCCGACATGGCCCAGGATCGGCCCGGGGATTGACGAAGCGGCGATGTCGTCGCGGGTTTCCTCGACCGCGTCGGCCAGCGCCGAGATCGGCACGCAGACGTCCGTGACGATTGCCGTGGCCCCCTTGCGCAGCGCGAGGCAGGCCCAGTAGGCGTGGTGGCGGGCGGTCCAGAGCGCGGTGCGGTCTTCGGTCTTGCGGGCGGTGCGCAAATCGCTCCCGCCAAACTCCGCCACGATCTCGCCAAAGCGCGCCACGTCATCGGCAACCGAAACCTCGGAGCCGTGGAACTCGACGAACAGATGCGGCTTGAGCGGAAAATCCGTGCCGGAATAGGCATTCACCGCGCGCACCGTTTCGGTGTCGACAAACTCCATCCGGGCCATCGGGATGCCCATCTGGATCACCGTCACCACCGCCTCGACGGCATCATCGAGCCGGTCGAAGGCGCAGACCCCGGCAGAGATCGCCTCGGGCTGGCCGTGGAGCTGGACGGTGAGTTCGGTAATCAGGCCGAGCGTGCCTTCGGAGCCGAGGAACAGCCCGGTGAGATCGTAGCCCGAGGACGATTTGCGCGCCCGGCTGCCGGTGCGGATCACCCGCCCGTCGGCCAGCACCACTTCGAGCGCGCGGATGTTGTCGCGCATCGTGCCATAGCGCACCGCCGTGGTGCCCGAGGCCCGGGTGGCGGCCATGCCGCCCATCGAGGCATTGGCACCGGGATCGACCGAGAAGAACAGTCCCGTGGCGCGCAGCTCGCGGTTCAGCTCTTCGCGCGTGACGCCGGGCTGGACCACCGCCAGCATGTCGCCCTGTTCGATCGAGAGCACCTTGTTCATGCGCGAAAAATCGAGGCTGACGCCGCCGGCAATGGCGCTGGTATGCCCCTCCAGCGCCGAGCCGGCGCCAAAGGCGACGATCGGGCAGCCATGCGCGCGGCAGGCGCGGGCGATGCGGGCAACCTCCTCGGTGCTCTCGGGATAGGCGACCGCGTCGGGCGGGGCGAGGGCAAAATGGGTCTCGCTGGCGCCATGCGCCTCCAGATCGGACTTGGACCGGCTCAGCCGATCGCCTAGAAAAGCCGAAAGCTCGGACAGCGCGGCGTCGATGGACATGCCATCCTCTCCTCGTGAACCCCGAGCCGAACTTAGGCCAGGGACCATGGCCTTGCAAAGCCCGAGGCGCAACGGGAATGCCTGAACGACTGAAATTGTATCTTTCGACGGCGCTTGCGGCCCAGATACGCGATCTGCGGCGGGCCTGGCAGGTTCTGCGCGACAAGGGCCCGGGGCAGATCCAGTTCTGGTTCATTGCCCTGATCATCGGCATCGCGGCGGGATTCGCCGCGCTGCTGTTCCGGCTCGGCATCGAGAAGCTGCAATCGGCGCTCTACCAGACCCATGACATGGCCCACCTGCACAGCCACGCCGAAACCATGCCGTGGTACTGGGTTCTGCTGGTGCCGGTGATCGGCGGGCTGGTGGTGGGCATCGTGCTCAACTGGTTCACCCCCGATGCCCGGGTGCGTTCGGTGGCAGACGTGATCGAGGGCGCGGCCCTGTTCGAGGGTCGGGTCGAGCGGCGCGCCGGTCTCGGCTCGGCGCTGGCCTCGTTCATCACCTTGTCGACCGGTGGCTCCACCGGGCGGGAAGGGCCGGTGGTGCACCTTGCGGCGGTGATCTCGTCGTGGGTTGCGCGCCGGATCAATGCCGACGCGATCTCGGGGCGCGATCTTCTCGGCGTCGCCGTGGCGGCGGCGGTGTCGGCCTCGTTCAACGCCCCGATCGCGGGGGCCTTGTTCGCGCTCGAAGTGGTGCTGCGCCATTTCGCGGTGCACGCCTTCGCGCCCATCGCCATCGCCAGCGTGGCCGGGACGGTGATCAACCGCCTCGAGTTCGGCGGCGTGACCGAGTTTGCCCTGCCGGTCGCGGGCGGGGTTGCCTTCTATGTCGAGCTGCCCGCCTTCCTGATCCTGGGCCTGGTGTCGGGGCTGGCGGCCGGGGTGCTGATGCGCACGGTGTTCGTGGTCGAGGATCTCGCCAATGCGGTGCAGCAACACACCCGCATGCCGCGCGTTCTCAGGCCCGCCGCCGCCGGGTTGCTGCTGGGCATTCTGGCGATCTTCTTTCCCCATATCATCGGCGTCGGCTACGAAACCACCTCGGCCGCGCTGACCGGGCAATTGCTGTTTCACGAGGCCATCGTCTTCGTCGTGCTCAAGGTGATCGCGGTGGCGATCACCATGGGCGGCCGGATGGGCGGGGGCATGTTCTCCCCGTCGCTGATGGTCGGGGCGTTGACGGGGCTGGCCTTCGGCATCGTCGCGACGGCGGTCCTGCCCGAGGTCTCGGGCTCCGAGACGCTCTACGCGCTGGCCGGCATGGGCGCCGTTGCCGCCGCGGTGCTCGGCGCGCCGATCTCGACCACCCTGATCGTGTTCGAGCTGACCGGCGACTGGCAGACCGGGCTGGCGGTGATGGCCAGCGTCTCGCTGTCGTCGGCGCTGGCCTCGCGGCTCGTCAAGCGCTCGTTCTTCCTCACCCAGCTCGAGCGCCGGGGGGTGCATATCGCCGCCGGGCCGCAGGCCTACCTGCTGTCGACGGTGCATGCCGCCTCGGTGATGCGCAAGATCGGCGACAAGGGCGCCGCGCCGCAAGAGGCGCTGTGGGCCCTCGTCGAAGACGGCGTCTATATCGACGGCAATGCCACCCTCGAGGCCGCGATGCCGATGTTCGAGCAAACCGGGGTGAGCTTCATCCCGGTTGTCACCATCGCCGGGGAGGGCGAGCCGCCCGAGCTCTGGGGCGCGTTGCACCATGTCGATGCCCTCAAGGCGTTCAACCGGGCGCTGGCCGATGCCGCGGCGGAGGAACATTCCTGAGCCCGGCTCCCGGGATCAGAATTCCTCGACCGTGACCTTCTCGGGGTCGAACGCGATGTAGCCGGCAATCTCGGCCACGTGCTCCAGCGGCGCGTCATAGCTCCAGCCGGCATCTTCGATCACCGCCGCGCTGGTGTGGATCGAGAAATAGCTGGCCACGCCCTTCTTGGGGCAGGTGGTGCGGGTGTCGGAGGGTTCGAGCATCGCCATCGCCAGATCGGCGCGCGGAAAATAGAGCACGTCCGGCAGCCCGGCTTCGGAAAGCTCCAGCACCGCGGCGCTTTCGCCGAGCACCGCCCCGCAGGCGCGCAGGACCCATGTGCCCGGTTTCTTTCGAATACGGATGCCGTCGCTCATCGCTGTCTCCTTCTGCACGCGCGACCATAGCAGGTCGTGGCCGCGGGGCACATCTCAAATCGGCGCGCAGGCCGCCGCGAGCCAGACGCGCGCCGCATCGCTGACGCGCGGCCCCAGCTTGGCCAGAACCTCGGCGTGATAGCCGTTCAGCCAGTCGCGTTCACCGGGGCTCAGCATGTCGGTGACGATCAAGGCGCGCTGGATCGGCACGAGGGTGAGGGTTTCAAAGCAGAGCATGTCGCGTGCATCGCCGCCGGCGGGGCGCTCCGCCTCGGTCACGACGATCAGGTTCTCGATCCGGATGCCGAAGGCGCCTTCACGGTAATAGCCGGGCTCGTTCGACAGGATCATGCCCGCCTCCAGCGCCACCTCCGAGAGCCGCGAGATCCGCTGCGGCCCTTCGTGCACCGAGAGATAGCTGCCCACGCCATGCCCGGTGCCGTGGTCATAGTCGAGATGCGCCAGCCACAGCGGATAGCGCGCCAGAGCGTCGAGATCGCGTCCCGCCACGCCCTTGGGAAAACGCGTGCGCGAAAGCGCGATCATGCCCTGAAGCACGCGGGTGAAGGCGGCCTTTTCGTCCGGCCCGACCTCGCCAACCGGCAGCGTGCGGGTGATGTCGGTGGTGCCATCGTCATATTGCCCGCCCGAATCGAGCACGACCAGATCGCCGGCGCGAAGGCTGCGGTTGCTCTCCTGTGTCACCCGGTAGTGGATCACGGCGCCATGCGGGCCGGCGCCGGAAATCGTCTCGAAGCTGATGTCACGCAGGGCGCCGGTGGCGCGGCGCTGGGCTTCGAGCTCGACAACCAGGTCGATCTCGGTGAGAGCGTGTTTGCCGGCGGTTGCGTCATACCAGGTGAGAAACTCCACCATCGCCACCGCATCGCGCAAATGTGCCGCACGGGCGCCGGCGATCTCGACGGGGTTCTTGCGCGCCTTGGGCAGCACGCAGGGGTCATCGCCCCAGTCGATTTCGATTCCCGCCGCCTCCAGCCTGCGCGCCACCGCGTCGGGGGCGCTGGCCTTGTCGAGCCGGACCGGCCCGTCCAGCGCGTCGAGCGCCGCATCGAAGGCGCTGGTGGGGTAGAGCCAGACCTCGGGCCCGAGATGATCGCCGATCCCGGACGGCCGGGCCGGATGGGTGAAGAAATCCACCCGTTCGTCATCGTGCAGAATGGCAAACCCCTGCACCACCGGAACATGCGGCAGGTCATCGCCGCGGATATTGAGCAGCCATGCGATCGAATCGCTCAGGGTCAGCACTGCCGCCTGCGTGCCCGCCGCGCGCAGCGCCGCCGCCAGCTCGGCGCGCTTCTGGCGATGCGATTTGCCGGAAAAGCGCTCGGGATGGGGCCGGATGGTGCCCTGCGGCGGGGCCGGGCGATCATCCCAGATCTCGTCGACGAGGTTTCTCGTCGCCACCAGCTCGACGCCGCTGGCCTCGAGCTTTTCCAGCGCCGCGCGGGTGTGCAGCCAGGGGTCGTAGCCCACGCGCCCGCCGTCGGGCAGAGCCTCGCGCAACCAGTCGGCCGGATCTGTTTCCGGCCAGGGCACCGGGGTGAAAACCCCCAGATCAACCTGCGCCTTTACCTGCGTGCGATAGCGCCCGTCGATGAACACGCCCGCCACATCGGCCAAGGCCAGACAAAACCCCGCCGAGCCGGTGAACCCCGTGAGCCAGGCCAGCCGCGCATCGCAGGCGGCGACATATTCGCCCTGATGGGCGTCGGCGCGCGGCACGAAGAACCCGTCGAGCCCCTCGCGGGCCATCACCGCGCGCAGCCGTGCCAGCCGCCCGGGGCCCGCGCCCGGGTTCGCGGTGGTCTCGAAAGTCTGGAACATCAGCTGGCCCTTCCCCATCTTCTTTGGTCGGAAAATACCTTGGGGGTTTGGGGGTAACACCCCCAATCAAACAAAAAAGAGCGCGGCGCAGCCGCACCGTTTGAAAACCGCCTAGATGGCGCGTTTCAAGCCCAGAACCCGGGCCCGCGCCCG
>JANTFS010000056.1 GCA_024763335.1 Paracoccaceae bacterium
ATGCCGTTCTGGCCCAGCTCGAAGCGATCATCGGCGAGTATTCCGAACCGGCGTCCACCCTCGATGAGGAACGCGCCCAACACGTGGCCTCGTTGCGGTTTCACGCGCTGCTGGCCGAACAATCCGACAACGCGCTCCTGGGATTTCTGATCGACTTCATGGTCAACATGCTGTCCGATCTGACGGTCTGTCGCAAACTCTACTCGCCGCCGAACCTCGAGCTGTGGGAAAAGGGCAAGGCGTTCCAGCTCGAGCTGATCGACGCTCTGCGCGCGGGCGACGCCGACACCGCCCGGCTTGTCATGCGCGACCATATGGAGACCGCGCAGAAGCTCATGGAAGGGCAGGAAGCCGAGATGCTGCGCCGGTTCATATCGGAATAGCGGTGTCCCCGGGCCGATGCGACCTGTTGCCTCTGGCCTTCGCCCGGCGGTTCTGGCAATCTGCCCGTCGCACAGATCGCTGGCCTTGCGCCGGGATTTGCATGGAAGCGCGTGGAGAGCAGAACATCCATGATCCAATACCTTCTTTGGGCGATGTTGATCGGCGCGCTCTCTTTGCACCTGATCACCGCCATGCTGGCGGCCGTGCGGTTCCTGCCGGGCTTTCGCAAACAATCTGCTGCCACAGGCACGCCCTTCCTGTCGTTGATCCGGCCCGTCAGCGGCGTCGACCGGTTTGACCGCGAGACCCTCGCAAGCTCCTTCGACCAAGACTACCCGGACTACGAAATCATTTTCTGTGCCGAGCGCGAAGATGATCCGGCCGTGGCTCTTGTTCGCGAGTTGATCGCCGAACACCCCGGCCGGCCGGCGCGGCTTCTGATCGGGAAAGACACGATCGCCGTGAACCCGAAAATCAACAACCTCTACAAGGGATATCGGGATAGCAAAGCCGAGCTGTTGGCCATGGTCGACAGCAACCTTCTGCTGCCGCCGCACTTCCTGCGCGATCTCGTGGGCGAGTTGCGGGAGGGGGTCGGCATGGTGTCGTCGCCCCCGGTCGCGACGCGGCCACAGAACTTCTGGGGCGCGGTTGAATGCGCCTTCATGAATGCCAACCACCTGCGCTTCCAGCTCGCCGCGGACAGCCTCGGTTTCGGTTTTGTCCACGGCAAGGCGGTGTTGTTCCCCCGCCGGGTGATCGAGGACGGTGGCGGCTTCGAGGCGCTCGGGCGTGATCTCGGCGCCGATGTCGCGATGAACAAGCTGGCCCGGCGGCAGGGCCTCAAGGTCCGCTACGTGCGCCGGCCATATGCGCAACCGATCGGCGCGCGCAGCCTGCCCGATGCTTGGGGGCGTCAGTTGCGATGGACGCGGGTTCGGCGCGACGGCTATCCGCTGGTGTTTCTGATCGAGTGGATCCAGGGGTTTGTCCCGCCCGCCGTCGTGCTGGGTGTATTGATCTTGCTGGGTGCCGTTCCGGTCTGGTCTCTCGGGCTGCTCGCGCTGATTTGGTATGGCGCCGAGTTCCTGCTCAGTTGGCTCGGCGGCTGGCCGCACGGCCCGCGCGATTTTCTGGCCCTCCTCGTGCGTGACTTGATGTTGCCCCTCCTGTGGCTCGCCGCCTGGCGCACCCGAAGCGTGTCCTGGCGCGGCAACACGGTGGTTCCGGTCAAGGATCTGGCCTGACCCGCAGGCTCAGGCCAGGGCTTGCGCGAGGTGGTCAAACACGAAGCGAAGACGGCGGCTGCGATGGATCTCGCGATGCGCCACCAGCCAGACCGGGAAATCGAACGGCGCGAAGTCCGGCACGGCGCGGCGCACCATCGGGTCATTGTCACCGATCCTGTCGTCGATCAGGCCAAGCCCCAAGCCCTCCTTCACCATCGCCCACATCGCCGGGAAACTGGCACAGCGGAACGGGAAGTTCGCCGCGGTGAGCCCGATCCCCTGAGCGTTGAACCATTGTTGCAGCCCGCCGCTGCCGTCGAGCTCGATGATCGACGCGTGCCGGAGATCCTGCGGCGTTCGGAACGGGCCGTGGCGTTCCAGATAGTCCAGCGTTGCGTAGAGCCGGCCCTTGGCATCGCGCAGCTTGCGGGCCACGAGATCGGGCTCGCGCGGGCGAAAGTTCCGGATCGCGATGTCGGCCTCGCGGCGGAGCAAATCGGAGGCCTCGTTCGCGGCGATCACTTCGATCCGGATGCGCGGCTCGGCGGCGTGCAGGCGGGCAAGGATCGGCGGCAGCAGCATCGCCGCATAGGCGTCACTGGCGGTGATCGACACGTCGCCCTCGATCGCCGCGTTCTGCCCATAGGCTGACATCGACAGCCGCGTCGCCGCCTCGCCCATGGCCCGCACATGTCGGACCAGGTCATAGCCCGTGGGCGTGAGCCGCAAGCCGCGCCCGACCCGCTCGAACAGCACCACGCCAAGCTCGTCCTCCAACGCCGCGACCTGACGGCCAAGCGTCGGCTGCGCGAGGCCCAGCGCGCGCGCCGCGGCTGAAAGCGAGCCCTCTTCCGCGGTCACGAGAAAGGCCCGCGCGCGGTTCCAGTCGAATTTGATAGACCGCCAATCCATGCGTTTATGCATATCATCTCCACGACTTTGGTCAATTTTCTTGAGATGTCTCCCGCGGTAAACCCGGGATGCGCCCCGACAACGGCGGCGACAGGACATCAACCACACCGGGTCATCGCCCCGCCCACGGCTTGGCCGCGTGGGCGGACGGCAGAGCTTTGCCCCTTGAAAGGAAATGGAAAATGCACGTCTTCAACGATCCCCAGTCGCGCGGCTATGCCCGCCTCACCGGCGCCGTCTACGTCACCATCGCCCTTGCCGGCGGCTTCTCGATCCTCTGGGTGCCCGCCGAGCTCCACGTGCCCGGCGACGCAGGTGCGACCTTCACCAACATCCTCGCCAACCGCGGCCTCTACGCGGCGGGCATCGGCGGCGAGGTGGTCATCCTCATCGCCGAGATCATGGCCACCGCGATGCTCTACTTCATGTTCAAGCCGGTGAACGCCACGCTTTCCTTCGCCGCCGCGCTGGCGCGCCTCTCGATGGTCGGCGTCATGGCCGCGATGCTGCTGTTCCACGCCGGCGCCTATGCGCTGGCCGACCCGGGCGGCGCGCTTGCGAGCTTCTCCGAGGCCCAGCGGCTCGATCTCGCCGGGCTGATGCTTGCCGTGCATGACGCGGGCGTGTGGGTCTGGCAGATCTTCTTCACCCTTCACCTCGCCATCCTCGGCCAGCTTGTCGCCCGCTCGGGCCGCTACCCGCGCCTGCTCGGCCACGCGATGACACTCGGCTCGACGGGCTATCTGCTCGACACGCTCGGCGCCACCGTTGTCACCGGCTCGGACGCGTTCGACGGCGTCACCGGCACCTTCCTCGCCATCGTCACGCTCGCAGAGGTCGGCTTCGCGCTCTGGCTCCTCATCCGTGGCCCCCGCCCGGCGACGACGCCAGCCGCGGCCTTCGCCTGACCCTCAGCCTGCAAGGGGCGGCCAACGCCGCCCCGTTTCCCCGAATGAAAGGACAAGACATGACCCGCATCTGCATCATCGGCATTTCCGGCAAGCTCGGCCAATACATGACCGAACACGCGCTGGCCCGCGGCTACGAGGTGGTCGGCGTCTGCCGCCCCGAAAGCGTCGCGAAACTCGACCGGTTCAAGGGCCGGATCACGCTCTTCCCCGGCCGAACCGACGACGCATCCGTCGTCGCTCAGGCCGTCAGGGGCTGCGACGGGGTGCTGACGGTGCTCGCCCCGTGGGGGTTCACCAATTACGCCAGCGGCACCGCCCGCGCCGTGCTCGAGAACGCCGAGCCGGGCGCCCGGCTGATCTTCTCCTGCGGCTGGCACATCTCGAAAGACGGCCAGGACCGCTACGGCCTGAAACTGAGGCTCATTTTCGGCTTTTTCACCTTCCTTGGCTGGGCCACCCGCATGGCCGACATCTCCGACCAGCTGCGCGCGACCGACATGATCTTCGCCTCCGACAGGCTCTGGACGGTGGTGCGCGGCTCAGACCTCGAGGAAGGCGGGAGCGAGGGCCTGCCGGTGTGGGCGCGCCACGTCGGCGACCCGGTGCTTGCATCGAACCGCACCCGGCGGACCGATTTCGCGCTGTTCATGGTTCATGCCCTGACCGACGACAGGCTGATCGGCGAGGCGCCGGCGATTGTCAGCCACGCCTCGGCGTCGGCGCGGGCGCATCCCGGCGCCGCGCAATCCGTCCCGGGCTGACACCTTCAGCGGCCTTGCCGGGATTTTCATGCGTCGCCGGCCCGCGCAGCTTTCGTGGGTCGGCGACGATCACGCCTGTCCGGGCCGGCGCAGCTTCACCACCCGCCCGTCGCCGTCGCCATCGCCCAACTGCCCGCGCAGCTCGCGGCGCATGATGGCCTTGGTCTTGCCGACGATCAGCCCGGCGTGGCCGTGATAATAGCGCAGCTGGCTGATCACCGGCTCGTGCAGGGCGCGGTCGGGGGCCGGGGCAAAATCCGTCCAGGCCGCGACCGGCATGTCATTCAGCGCGCCATCCGCGACGACCCAGGCGTCCGGCATCAGGATCAGCCGCAGGCTGCGCAGCTCGGGCATGTCGAGCCAGATCGCGCCCGGTGGCTGGCCCTGACGCGTCAGCGCCCGGCGCACGATGTTGTAGCAATCTGCCTCGATTTTTGCCGGCCAGGCTGAGAGGACCGGAAGCTCGTTGTGACGCGTGTAGCGCGCGCTCACGAATCGTCGGCGACTTCGTCCGCGCCATCCCATCCGGCGGCCTTGGCACGTTCGATCGCCTCGTTCTGAATGCGCAGGTAGCGCTCGCGGATCTCGGGCGGCAGGCCGCCGACGAGAAAGCCGTATTTCTCCCACTCGGCATTGGCCTTGATCCAAAGCGCCTCGATCTGGTGCGGCAGCCAGTCCTCGCAGGTTTCCGTCTCCGGGATGAACCCGAAGGCCCAGGCATCGCGGATGATCTTGCCGGTGTCTGTCATGCCCCCCCGGACATCGTTGTCGATGCCAACGTAGCGCTTGGGCTTTTGCATGGGCGGCTCCCTAGCTTGTCAGGCTCGCGAACAACGTGGGCAGCTTTTCGGGCAGGCGGTTCACGTGGTCCACGATGGTGTAATTGTTTTCCCCGAAGATGCGTTTGACGTAGGAATCCGCGTTCGGGTCCAGTGTCAGGCAATAGGTGAAGACACCCTTGCCGTAAAGCTCCTCGACAGCCTTGCGGGTGTCGTGCCGCAGGTGCTGGGGATCGCGCTCGTCGATGTCGGCGGGTTCGCCATCGGTCACCAGCAGGATGAGCTTGCGCCGCTCGGGCTGTTTGAGAAGCCCCGCGCCGGCATGACGCAGCGCCGCGCCCATGCGGGTCGAGAGCCCGCCCTTCATGCCGTCAAGCCGGGCCCGGGCCTCTTCGTCGAACTTCTGGTTGAAGTCCTTGAACTTGTAATAATGCACATCATGGCGCCCGTCGGAGGCGAAGCCGTGGACCGCGAAGGGATCGCCGATCCCGGCGATCGCGGTGGCCACCAGCGTTGCCGCCTCCTTGGTGAGATCGAGGATCGTCTTGTCCTCGGCATCGGGAGCCGGATCGTTGGTGCTTTCCGACAGGTCGAGCAGCACCGTCACCGCGAGATCGCGGGTCTTGATGACATTGCGCATGGTGATGCGCGGGTTGGGCTGTTCGCCCATGCGGATCGACACCATGGCGTCGATGGCGGCATTGAGGTCGATCTCGTCGCCATCCTCCATGCCGCGCACGCGCTGCACCCCGACCGGCGAGAGCATGTCGATGATCTGGCGGATGCGGTGGGCGATCGGCTTGTGCTCGGTGAGGATCGCGTCGACCCGTTCCGGGTCGCCCATTGCCGGCCGGCGCTCGTAGACGGTGGCCCAGTCGGGGCGGAACAGCTGCACCTGGTAATCCCATTCCTGGTAGTGGAACGGGGCCGATATCGGCTCCTTGCCCCACATGTCGTTGAAGCTCACGGTGGCTTCGCCGGCATCCTCGTAGGGCATGAAATTGTCGTCGCAGACCCAGACTTCCTGCGCATCGTCGCCGGCAAGCTCGGCATCGACCTCGTGGGCCATCTCCATGACCGAGACATGCTTGCGCACCTGCCGCTGGCTGGCGGGCACATATTCGGCGCCGTGGGTGTCCCAGTCGAATTCCTCGAATTCCCAGATGAAACGGTTGTCGTCGCGATAGGGGATGCGGATGGAGTTGAGCACCCGCAGCGAGGGGATGTCGCGGGTCGCGGCGAAGACGTGGAAGAGCTCCATGCCGAGGTGCCACGACAGCATGTTGTCATGCGCCTTTTCGACGATCTCGGCGTGGAACTTCGCGCCCAGCGCGTCCAGATCGTCGCGGCCCGTTGTCGCCTCGGGGTCATTGAGCAGGATGGCAAACTTCTCAAGCCATTCGACCGTTTCGTGCTCGAGCTGGCCCTCGTGTTCGAGCCGCAGAAGCCGGCCCCAGAGCTTCGCAAGGCCCGGGAAATCCTGCGCGGCCAGCCATTCCACCCGGGCATCCTCGATCAGCCCGATGAAGAACATATGCGCCTGGCTCAGTTGTTCGGCCGAGATCGGGGCGGTGGTGTATTGCATATGCGCCGCCTGATGCGCTGTCATCGCGCGGTAGAGCTCGAGGCCGGGAATCCCGGCGATATCGTCCACCGCATCGGGCAGGTGCATCACGTAATGCTCGATATAGGGCCGGAAACCCTCGTAGTCGGCCGCCGTCGGGCGCAGGAAGAAATCCCGCCCCCACAGGGCGCGCAGGTAGAAATTGAGCTTGCGCTGAGTGTCGATGAACAGCGTGCCGCGGCGCTCCTGCTGCAGCATTTTCCGCGAATCCGGGCTCTCCAGCGAGAAATATTTCACCAGGTTCTGGAGATCGCGCCGGTAGGCATCGGCGCCGAAGTTGGCCCAGCGGCGCAGGCCCGACAGCGTCAGCTTGGAGAGCAGCTCGTCGATATGGGTGAGCATCGGGCGCAGGCCCCGCGCCGCCTTGGCCGAAAGCTGGTGGATCAGCTGAAGGTAGCCGCGCAGAAGCTCCGGATCGCCCAGCCGGCGTGCGGCGGTGGGCAGGCTGGAAAAGAGCAGCGCGATCACTTCGCCCGAGGTCATCGAGCTCAGCTTCATCGCGGCGCCGAGGCAATCGCGGATCACATCCTCGCCGCATTCCTTGGCCACGGCGGGGATGTCTTCGAGCCAGGCGAGCACGAGGTCATAGCCCCGGCCCAGCGAACACAGGCCCTTCGCGCCCTCCATGTAGTCCGACAGCCCGGCGGGGCTCATCACCCGCGCGGCTTCGTGGAAGGTCGCCTCGAGCGTATCGAACATCTCGGGCGGAGCCTTGGCGAAACAGGCGCGGTATTCCTCGAGATCGACGGTCATTGTCCGTGTCCTCCGTCACTCATCGCTCCGACCGGGCACGGCGTCGCGCGACGCCGTGGCTCGCGCCCGCGCGGGCGCGGCGCCCCGAGGGCATGCCCCTTCGCGGGGAACCGGCGAACGGCCATCCCCACGCCCTCAGACGAAGAAGGTCTCCACCGCCGCCTGCAGGGTCTGGCGCATGTCGGGATCATCCGTCAGCGGCGTGACCAGCGTCATCTGGCAAGCGGCGTTGGGATCGACCCCATCGGCAATCATCTGTCCCGCGTAGACCAGCAGACGCGTCGAGATCCCCTCGTCGAGCCCGTGGCCCTTGAGGTTGCGGGTCCGGTGGGCGATCTGCACCAGCTTGTTCGCGGTCTCGGCATCGATGCCGGTTTCCTCGGCAACGATCTCGGCCTCCAGATCCCCCTCCGGGTAGTCGAAATCCAGCGCCGCGAAGCGCTGCTTGGTCGACTGCTTGAGGTCTTTCATCAGCGACTGGTAGCCGGGGTTGTAGGAGATCACGAGCTGGAAATCGGGATGCGCCTCGATCAGCTCGCCCTTCTTGTCGAGCGGCAGCTGCCGGCGGTGATCGGTCAGCGGGTGGATTACCACCGTGGTATCCTGGCGCGCCTCAACGATCTCGTCGAGGTAGCAGATCGCGCCGATCCGGGCCGCCCGGGTGAGCGGGCCATCGTGCCATTTGGTGCCGTCCTTGTCGAGCAGGAAACGGCCCACCAGATCGGAGGCGGTCATGTCCTCGTTCGAGGCGACGGTGATCAGCGGACGGCCGAGCTTCCACGCCATGTATTCGACGAAGCGCGATTTGCCCGCCCCGGTCGGGCCCTTGAGCATCACCGGCATCCGGCGCCCATAGGCGGCCTCGTAGAGCGAAACCTCGTTACCGGTTTCCTTGTAGAACGGTTCCTGCTTGACCTTGAACTGGTCCACGTCCTGCGTGGTCATGACTTCCTCCCCAAGAGCCCCCGGCCCACCGCAGCGGGCCGGGGAAAGTGCGATCAGACGGGCTTGCCGCGATAGATGACCATCTCGGCGCCCTTCGACTGGGCGTAGTTGTCGTAGCCGACGAGACGCACGTGGTTGTTCGGGTGCGCCTTGTGGCAGGCTTCGGCCTCGCCGAGGATGCGATCGACATCGGTTTCACCGAACATCGGCAGCTTCCACATGTACCAGTAGCTGCTCATCGCGTTCTCCGGCTCGGTGTGTTCGATCGCCGGGTTCCAGCCCTTCGAGACGATGTATTCCACCTGCTTGCGGATCTGTTCTTCGCTCATCTCCGGAAGGTAGGAGAAGGTCTCGAACTTGCGGCTGTTGACGTCGGAAAGCGACGACTTGTAGTCCTGCATTTCACTCATGGTGACTTCCTTTCGGGTATCTGGTGTGCCGGCCCGGGGTCACGCCGCGCGGGCCGGCCAATGGGTCAAGATCAGCGGTGCTGCACGTCGAGCTTGTCGACGGTGTCGAACTCGAACTTGATCTCTTTCCAGGTTTCCATCGCGGTCGCGAGCTCGGGCGAGGACTTCGCGGCATTGGTGAGAATGTCCTTGCCCTCTTTCTCGAGTTCGCGGCCCTCGTTGCGGGCCTCGACGCAGGCTTCCAGAGCCACGCGGTTGGCCGCGGCGCCCGCCGCGTTGCCCCACGGGTGGCCCAGCGTGCCGCCGCCGAACTGAAGCACCGAGTCGTCGCCGAAGATGTTGACGAGCGCCGGCATGTGCCAGACGTGAATGCCGCCCGAGGCCACCGGGAAGACGCCCGGCATCGAGCCCCAGTCCTGATCGAACATGATGCCGCGCGAACGGTCTTCCTTGATGAAGCTGTCGCGCATCGTGTCGATCCAGCCCAGCGTCGCTTCGCGGTCGCCTTCGAGCTTGCCGACGACGGTGCCCGAGTGCAGGTGGTCACCACCCGACAGGCGCAGCATCTTGGTCAGCACGCGGAAGTGAATGCCGTGGTTGGGGTTACGGTCGATCACGGCGTGCATCGCGCGGTGGATATGCAGGAGCATCCCGTTGTCGCGGCACCAGTTGGCCAGACCGGTGTTGGCGGTGAAGCCGGCGGTCAGGTAATCGTGCATGATGATCGGGGCGCCCAGTTCCTTGGCGTATTCGGCCCGCTTGAACATCTCGTCCGGCGTCGGCGCGGTGACGTTGAGGTAGGAGCCCTTCTTCTCGCCAGTTTCGGCCTCGGCCTTCTGGATGGCTTCCATCACGTAGTCGTAGCGATCACGCCAGCGCATGAAGGGCTGCGAGTTCACGTTCTCGTCGTCCTTGGCGAAGTCGAGGCCGCCGCGCAGCACTTCATAAACGGCCCGGCCGTAGTTCTTGGCCGAGAGGCCGAGCTTGGGCTTGATGGTGCAGCCGAGCATCGGACGGCCGTACTTGTTCATCTTGTCGCGCTCGACCTGGATGCCGTTCGGGGGGCCACCACAGGTTTTCACATAGGCGATCGGGATCCGGACGTCTTCGAGGCGCAGCGCGCGGACGGCCTTGAAGCCGAACACGTTGCCGACCAGCGAGGTCAGGATGTTGACCACCGAGCCCTCTTCGAAGAGGTCGATCGGGTAGGCGATGAAGGCATAGAAGGCTTCATCGTTGCCGGGCACGTCTTCGATCGCGTAGGCGCGGCCCTTGTAGTAGTCGAGGTCGGTCAGCAGGTCGGTCCACACGGTGGTCCAGGTGCCCGTCGAGCTCTCCGCGGCAACGGCGGCAGCGGCTTCTTCGCGCGGCACGCCTTCCTGCGGGATGACCTTGAAGCAGGCCAGAAAATCAGTGTCGAGCGGGGTGTAATCGGGCATCCAGTAGGTTTCCCGATAGTCTTTCACCCCTGCGTTGTATGTCTTCGCCATGGCGGTCGTATTCCTCCCATTCGCATCACGTGGCCCCAACCATCGAGGCCTGGGGGAGTCGTAATTGACCACTTCGATAGATGACACTAAATTGTTTTTATGCGTTTCATAGAGGTTTGCTTATGTCTAAACCCGTCATCACCCCGACCATCCAGCAGTTGCGGCTGTTCGAGGCGGTCGCCCGGCACCATTCGATCACCCGCGCGGCCGAGGAGGTGCACCTCACCCAGCCGTCCGTCTCCATGCAAGTGCGCACGCTGGAAGAGAAAATCGGGATGCCGCTGACCGAACACCTCGGCAAGACCCTGCACCTGACGCGCGCGGGCGAGGAAGTGGCCGCCGCCGCGCGCGCGATTCTCGCCCGGCTCGCCGAGATGGAAACCGGCCTTCAGGATCTGCACCGCGAGGTCGGCGGCCGGCTCTCCGTCGCGGTTGTGTCGAGCGCGAAATATTTCATGCCGCAGCTTCTGGGCAGTTTCAAACGGCGATACCCCAAGGTCGAGCCGCGGCTCCAGATCACCAACCGCGAATCGCTGCTCGCGCGGATGAAGGACAACGCCGACGATCTCTACATCATCGGTAGCCTGCCCGAGGAAGAGGCGCAGACGATGATCGCCGAGCCCTTCCTTGAAAACGTGATCGCCTTCGTCGCCCGGCCAGATCATCCGCTCGTCGGCCAGAAAGCCATCCCGCTTTCGCGCATCGCCCAAGCCGACCTGCTCAGGCGCGAGCCCGGCTCGGGCACGCGGCTGGCGGTCGAGCGGCTTTGCGCCGTGGCCGGGGTGACCTTGCGCACCCACATGGAGTTTGACGATTCGGAAGCGATCAAGCAGGGCGTCGTTTCGGGCCTCGGCATCGCGTCGCTGTCGCTGCACACGCTGCGCCACGAACTGGCGATGGGAGAACTCGCCGTCCTCGATGTGCAGGGCTTTCCGCTGCACCGCCGCTGGTTTGCCGTGCATCGAAAGGGCAAGCACCTGTCGAACGCCGCCGAGGCCTTCCTCGACTTTCTGCTCACCGCCGGCGAAGAGGAGGTTTCGAAGGCCCTGCATACCGCCCTGCCGACACTCGCCTGACGCCCGCGATCAGGCCCCGGTTCCGCGCAGAACCACCCCGACGGTGGCCAGAATGGTGCGGATGTCGGTGCCCAGACCGAGGCGGCCGAAATAGGCCTCGTCAAGATGCACCCGTCTTTCAAACGGCCCGACATTGCGGCTGCGCACCTGCCACAGCCCGGTGATGCCGGGCCGCAGGGCATAATAGGCGCGCCCGCCCCCTGCCCGGTAGCGCGCTTCCTGCTCGGGCAGGAACGGCCGCGGCCCGACGAGTGACATGTCGCCCTTCAAGACGTTCAGAAACTGCGGCAGCTCATCGAGGCTGGATCTGCGCAGGAACGCGCCGAGCCGGGTGACCCGCGGGTCGTCGTCGAGTTTCTGTGCATGGTCCCAGGCCGCGCGCAAGGCCGGGTCGGCGCGCAGGGCCGCCGCGAGCCGATGATCGCTGTCCGGCGCCATGGTGCGCAGCTTGATGCAGGTGAACGGCTTGCCGCCACGACCGATTCTGCGCTGACGGTAGAAGGCCGGGCCGCCATCGCGGCGCACCAGAAGCGCAAGAAGCGCGACAAGCGGGATCAGGAACGGCGAGACGGCGACGACGAAGCCCGCATCAAACAGGCGCTTTCCGAACCGGTGATACAGCCCGCCGGCGCGGTGTGAGAGGTGAGCGACAGCAGCGGCCGGGCTCCGCGGTTCAATCGTGCACTGGGCCCTGTCATACATCGCGCCTGCCCCGTATTGGTCGAAAAGCTCAACCGTGTGAATAGGTTACTCTCGTCATGACTGTGTAACCCGGGCAAGGCGGAAATACAACTTTAAATTGTTTGTGTGTATGTTGCACAATCTGCGGCAGTTTTCCCGTCCGGGCCGCGCCAATGGCGGCGGCCGGGCTCGCGGGCTCAGGTGGTGTAGTAGCCGGATCTGGAGTAGCTGCCCGCGTGCGGTCGGCCAAAGGTCAGCGCCGCAACCACGGCCGCATCCGCGGCGGCATGGTCGGTGAACTGTTCCAGCGCCTGCCGGACATCGGCTTGCCCGGTCTCACCCGCGCGGGTGCACAGCACCGTGCAATCCGCCATCGGCGCGATGTATTGTGCGTCGACGAGGGGCAGCATCGGCGGGGTGTCGATCACCACGACATCGAAGCTCTGGCGTGCGTCCTCGACCAGCGCGCGAAACCGCGCCGACTGAAGCAGCACATCGGTTGGCGCCCCCGAGCGGTCCCGCCCGAAGATCACCCCCAGCGGCGCGCGCGGATCAAGGTCATAGCAATCCTCTGCCGTCACCTCCGCCTTCGTGCCGCTGAGATACTCGAACAGGCCCTCCGACGGCTCCACCCCGAGATGCTGGTGAATGGTCGGCTTGCGCATGTCCGCGTCGATCAGCAAGGTCCGCTTTCCCGCCCCCGCATAGGTGCGCGCCAGCGCCAGCGACGTGACCGATTTTCCCTCGACCGGAAGCGCCGAGGAGACCATGATCACAAGCCCGCTCAGGGCCGGGCGGGGCACCGAGCCGTCGATGCTCGCCCGAAGCCGCCGCAGGCTTTCGGCAAACTGCGACAAGGGCGCGTCGATCACGGTATCGGCAACCGACAGCTGGCCTTGCCGCAGCGCCACTTCGGGCACGACGGCCCCGACCTTCATCCCGGTGCTGTTGGCCAGCTGGTCGCCCGAATGGATGCCGCCAATGTGGAATTCATTCATCAAGGCCAGCCCCACGCCGGTGCCAAGTGCGCCAACAAGGGCCAGCGCGAGCACGAGTTTCGTGTTGGGATAGGATGGCCCGGACGGCGCGATCGCGGGCGAAACCACCCGGGTGTCGGCAACCTGCACCAGCGCCTGCGCTTCGAGATCGCGGATCCGGCCAAGGAGCGTGTCGTATTGCCGCTGCGCGATGGTGGCCTCGCGCTGCAGCCCGTAGAGCTGAGACAGGGTCTCCGGTGAGAGATCGCCGGTGAGGAGTTCCTGCCGCAGGTCTTCGCGCAGCAGGTCCATCGACCGGGTGTAGTCCGACACATCGGCGCGCAGTCCGGCGAGCGCGGCCGCACCTTCGGCCGCGATCCGGTCCTCGATCCGTGCGAGCCCGGCCCGCAGGTCAACCCCCTCATCCGAACCTGCCGCGAGCCCCCCGAGACGGCGCTTCAGGCTGTCACGTTGGCGCTCGAGCGCGCGCAGGGCATCGGTGTTGAGGGCGTCGACCAGCGCGCTCCAGTCCCGCGCCTGCAGGGCGAGGCCGGCGGTCTCGGCGGCCTGTTGCGCGCTCAGGCGGGCCTCGCTCGCGCGCGCCAGCCGCGCCTGCAACAGGCCAACACCGGGCGCATCGCTTTCCGACACGAGCCGGTCGAGATTGTCGTCGACATATCGCGCCAGCGCCGCATCGGATTGCGTCAAGGCCGCCTGCGCCGCATCGAGCTGCCCCTCGAGCACGCGGGTCGCATCCAGAAAACTCTGTGATTTGGCCGCCACCTGCAACGCGATGTATCGGGCGGCAAGCGCGTTGGCGAGATCGGCGGCGCGCTTCGGGTCGCGCGAGGTGAAAGACAGGCCGATCAGGTCGGTCAGCCCGCGCCGGCGCGCCTCCACGGCCTTGCGCACGCGGGCCAGCGTCGCGTTGACCAGATCCGCGCCGGACGGTTCGGAAACCGCAAGACCAACCGCCAGCCTCGCCTTGTCGATCAGCGACAGGGCCGGCCCGAACTCGGGATCGTCGATCAGGGCCTGCGCCGCGATGAGATCCAGCAAAACCGCGTCGGACCGCAGGATTTCCACCTCGATCTCGACGCCGGTCCCCGAAGACGAGCCGGCAAACGTCGGTCCGCCGTCGGGATGGAGAAGATCCTTGCCGATCGGATCGACCAGCAGCAGGGTCGTGGCCGAATAGCGCGGTGTTGCCTGCACGAGATAGAGGAAGGCCAGGCCCATGACGATGCCCATGGAAAGCACGATGAGCCGCCACCGCCGCCGCAGGATGGCGAACAGCTCGCGCAGGCTCATCCTGTCGTCGGGCAGACTGCCCGCCAGGGCGCCGGGATCATCGCCCGCGTGGTAAGGCCCGAGCCCAAGATTTTTCCGACCTTCAATCATAGCGTGTATTGCTTACACGATAATCTATCTAAAAGATAGCTCCCCGGCGGAAACGGCGCGTTTCGTTCGCGCCGGGGCCACGTCGCGCGAACGACGCAAGGGGCCAAGCCCGAGCGCCACGACCGTGAGGAACAGCATCGTGTTTGCCGGAATCTCCAGACTGAAATCGACCGTCGCATGAAGCGCGCCGAGCACGATCACACCCAATGCCCCCGTGGCCATCGCGCAGGCCTGTCTTTGCCGGCGG
>JANTFS010000057.1 GCA_024763335.1 Paracoccaceae bacterium
GAGAGGTTGGCGCGGGCAAGCGCCTCGCCAACCCGGTCAGGTCCGGAAGGAAGCAGCCGTAACGAGCCCCGCTTGGGTCGATGTCCAGCCTCTCACCTCTCCCCGATGCGCCGGCCGCCGGTTTGTCTTGCCTCGCGCCGCGATGCCGCATAGCTTTGACATACGCTCAAGTATGCAGCCTCGATCATGCCGCCGAAACGCCCTCGCCTCAGCCCGGATGACTGGCTTCGCGCCGGTTTTGCCGCGTTGGCCGACACTGGCCCGACGGCGCTTCGGGCCGAGCCACTTGCCCGCAGGCTTGGCACCACGAAGGGCAGTTTCTATTGGCATTTCAAAGATGTGCCAGATTTTCGCAGCCAGATCCTGCAGCACTGGATCGCCGCGTCACACTCCGCGATAGCGGCGGCTCGTGCGTCTGATGGGCCCCCCACTCGCAAGCTCCAGCGCCTCGACGAAATCCTGCGCCCCGAGGGCGAGGCCGAGGGTGGCGATGTCGAAGGCGCGATGCGGGCCTGGGCACGGTCCGATCCGGACGTGTCTGCGGCGGTGGCCCGGATAGATGCCGCCCGACTCGCCTATGTCTCCGACATCCTCGCCGCGCTCGGGCTGACCAACCCGGAGTTTCCACGCCTTGTCTACGGCGCATACCTCGGGATGTCCGAACTCGCCGGGGGCGAAGGCGAAAACACCGGCGCGTTGTCGACCCTCACCGCCGCACTTCTCGCGCTTCAGGACGCGTGACCCCGGCCAAGCCTGTCGACAAGCCGGGCGCGTGCTTCCGGCAGTGGCTTGTCGCCCAACGAATGCGCGAGGCCATGCGTCAGGAAGTGCCCGGTCGTGCGCAACCCGTCGGCCAGCCCGGCAAGATCACCTGTCACGACGCCCTGCAACTCGGCCGGCAGAGGCAAAAGCCGGTCGGCCCAGTCGCCAGCCCCCTCGACGCTCACCGCCCGGCCCGATTTCGGCGAGACGAATACGAGGTCCTCGGTCTTCCCCGTTACCGCGCAGGCCGAGAGATCAAGGCCGAAACCCATCTCCTCAAGCAGGGCCAGTTCCCACTGGAGATAGGCCACCGGCCAAGCTGGCGTTTGCCCAAGAAGGTCAAACACTTCAATGCTTTGGCCATATAGCTGAGGGTGCGGTTCGCGTTCGGGGAGGGCGAAGGACAAGAGCGCCGTCATCGCGTTGAGCCCCGCCAGCGCTGCACGATCGTCCATCACCGCCGCGGCGCGGCTGCGCAGCGGTTCAACAGTGAAGCTGCCGATATGCTCCTCCAGCCGCGCGCGCCAGCTGACGTCAAGCTGCGCGCCGGGTTGCAAGATAGGCGCGATCTTGCGGCTAGTGCCACCCCGCACCACCCCGGCATGCCGCCCGTGCGCGGCGGTGAACACCTCGATGATCGCCGAGGTCTCGCCGTGTTTGCGGACGTTGAGTAGCGTGCCCTCGTCGCGCCAGTCCATCTGCTCCGATCCCGTTTTGACGACGCCGGAGTATCGGCCCGAAATCCAGCCCAGGCAAGCTGTGCGGCGCCTCGGCACCATGTCGGCAAATCGTGTGGCGAGAGGCGCGACGCGGGCGTCAGTCCGCGAACCCCGGTTCGTCGAGCATGTGGCGCCCGCGCGCGTCTTCCACCTCGATCACCCAGAGATCGGGATCGAAGCCCCGCTGCTTGCGGATCGCATCGTCCACCTCTCGTTCGGCGCCCTCAGCCAGCACATCCCACCTGCGCGCACCGCTCATCAGGTCAACCACCCGGTGAAAGGCCTTCGCCTTGCCGTCCAGCGTTGAAAGTTTCACGACAACCGCGCCGGCCGTTTCATCGCCCCGCGCCACCACGTAGACGGGAATGCCCTCGGCCTGAAGACGCGCAAGGTAGGCCCCGACCCAGATGCCCGAGGCCAGCCGGGTCACGCGTTGCCGTCCTTGAAATCAAGCCCCATCTCGGAATACCGCTCGGCCTCTTCGAGCCAGTTCGGGCGCACCTTCACCTGCAGAAAGAGGTGCACCTTGCGGCCAAGGAAGTCTTCCAGTTCCGCCCGCGCGGCCTGGCTCACCGCCTTGATCGTTTCGCCCTTCTTGCCCAGCACGATGCCCTTGTGGCCGTCGCGGGCGACATAGATGATCTGGTCGATCCGGGCCGAGCCATCCTTGCGCTCCTCCCAGTTCTCGGTCTCGACCGTGAGCTGGTAGGGCAGTTCCTGATGCAGGCGCAGGGTCAGCTTCTCGCGAGTAATCTCGGCGGCAATCATGTAAAGCGGGATATCGGCGATCTGGTCTTCGGGGTAGAGCCAGGGGCCCTCGGGCATGCGCGCGGCGAGCCACGCCCTCAGATCGGCCACGCCATAGCCTTTCTCGGCCGAGATCATGAAAGTCTCGGCGAAGGGGAAGCGCGCGTTCATCTCCTTGGTGAGCTCCAGAAGCACCTCGGATTTGACCTTGTCGATCTTGTTGATCGCGAGCGCCACGACGCGGTTCTTCGGAAGCTCCGAAAGCCCTTCGAGAATGCGCTCGACGCCCTCGGTGATGCCGCGGTGCGCCTCGATCAGCAGCACGACCACATCGGCATCCGACACCCCCGCCCACGCGGCGGCGACCATGGCCCGATCCAGCCGTCGGCGCGGCCGGAACAGGCCCGGCGTGTCGACCAGCACGATCTGGGCATCGCCCTCGATGGCCACACCGCGAATACGCGCCCGCGTGGTCTGCACCTTGTGGGTGACGATCGAAACTTTGGCGCCGACGAGAGTGTTCGTCAGCGTCGATTTGCCCGCGTTGGGCTCGCCGATGAGGGCGACAAATCCGGCTCGTTGGGTCATGGGCGCGGGCTTAGACCAAATCGTCTGCCCACGCCAGCCGCATATGTCATCGCAGGACCGGTGGTGCGCCGCGCTCCTGATCGCGCATGGTCACGCCGTAACGCAGGCTCTGGCCGATCCGGTCGGCAAGCGCCGAGATTGCGGCGGCTTTCTCGGGGCTCAGCACGTCGGCGGCCGTCGTGTGAAACAGATCAAGCCATGTCGAGAACATGCCCGGGTGAATATCGCGGTTGGCGCGGTGGATTTGCATCGGGTTGCCGTCATAGCTGGCGTCCATGCCGATCGCGTTGCGCCAGAAGGCGGCGATCTTCGCCTCGTGGGCCCGCCATTGCGGCCCGTCCTCGGGCGCGATGGCACGCGCGAAGATCGGGCCAAGCATCGGGTGGGCACGGATGCGTTTGTAAAACTCAGCCACCAGCCGGTCGATATCTTCTGGCTCCATCGGGAACTTCTGGAGGGGGTTCTGCTCGGTCATCGGCAATCCGTCTGCTTTCAGTCGCGGCAGGGTAGCTGCGCGGCGAAGAGGCGGCAACGGCAACAAATGCCGCAACCTAACGCCGTGCGAAAAACAGCGCGTAGAAACCCGAGCCGACGATGATTGCGGCGCCGGTGAGTGTCCAGACATCGGGCCGCTCGCCGAAAACCGCCATCGCGATCGCCAGCGCGATCAGGATCCGCGCGTAGCGGAATGGCGCCACGACGGCGATAGCCCCGGAGCGCATCGCGCCGGTGAGCGCGTGGTAAGCCCCGGCGCCGACGATTCCGGTCAGCGCAAGGCGCAGCGCCTCGGACGCCGTGGGCAGACGCGGCGGGGCAGCATCGAAGGCCATCAGGAGCACGCCCGCTGCGGTGACGACGAGAAAACCGAGCGTGCCGAGCTGGCGTGCCGACACCTCGGGCGGGCTCATGCGCGTGGCGAGGTCACGCCCCGCGAAGCCCAGCGTGGCAGCCACGGCGAAGAGCGCCGTGGCCTCGAAATCTCCCGGCACCGGCCGCAGGATCAGGAGCACGCCCGCGAACCCCGCCGCCACCGCGAGCCAACGCGCCGGCCCCACGTGCTCGCGCAAGATGAGCGCGGCTCCGGCGATGACAACAAGCGGCGTTGCCTGAAGGATCGCCGAGGTGGTGGCGAGCGGGGTGAAGGCGAGGGCCAAGGCGAAGAACAGGCGGCCGGAGATCTCGAAAGCCGAGCGTGTGAGAAGCCGGGGGCCGAGAAACCGGCGCGTGAAAAGCGGCTCGCGGGCGAAGGCCGAAGCGGTGACGAACACGGCAAGCCCCGCGAGGCCAAAGAGCAACAGGCTCTGGCCCGGTTGCAGGGTCTGGGTGACGGATTTGAACAGCGCGTCCTCTGCGGAGAAGGCCGCCATGGCGACCACCATCAATGCCGCGCCGCGCAGGGTGGCGGCAGGATCGACCGCGTTCACCCGCCGAGCCGTTCAAGCAACGCCTTGGCCGCAGCCTGTTCGGCCGCCCGCTTCGAGGCTGCACGGGCCGCGGCCGTCTCGCCGGTCTCGAGCTGTGCCTCGATGGTGAACTCGGGCGCGTGATCCGGCCCCTCGCGGCCCGTCTCGACATAGCGCGGCGGCTTCAAACCGCGCGCCTGTGCCCATTCCTGCAAGCTGGTCTTGGCATCGCGGGCATCGGCCTCGACGGTTTCGATCCGCTTGCCCCACAGCCGCAGGATCATCTCGCGTGCGGCCTCAAAACCGCCGTCGAGGTAGACCGCCGCGATCACCGCCTCCATTGCATCGCCCAGAAGCGCCTGCTTGCGCCGCCCGCCCGACAGCATTTCGGAGCGGCCGAGCTTCAGCACCGTGCCAAGATCGACCTCGCGGGCGACATCGGCGCAGGTTTCCTTGCGCACCAGCGCGTTGAAACGGGGGGCGAGCTGGCCCTCTGTCGCCTCCGGATCGGCGGCCAGCATCGCCTCGGCCACAACGAGGCCCAGAACGCGGTCGCCCAGAAACTCGAGCCGCTGGTTGTCGGGCCGGGTTTCGGAGGAAAATGACCCATGCGTCAGGGCGCGCACCAGAAGTTCGGGCCGGGCGAAGTCATGCCCGATCCGCCGCGCGAAGGCTTTGAGATCGCCCGACAGCCTCATTCGACCTTTTTGAAGAACCGGTCGCCCCGCCAGGTCCAGAAATAGACCAGCCGCTTGCCGGCGGCCGAGAACATTACCCGATCGACCCGGCCGAGGAGGTATTCATACGGCACCATGCCAACCCCGCCCGCGCGCTGATCGACGCGGCTGTCGGTGGAATTGTCGCGGTTGTCGCCCATGAAAAAGAAGTGGCCCTCGGGCACGGTGTAGACATCGGTGTTATCGGGAAAGCCGGGATAGTCACGCACGTTCAGAACGTCATGTTCGAGCCCGTTCGGCAGGGTCTCGATCGCGCGCTCCTTCACGCAGGTTCCCCCCGCGCCAACCGGCGCATTGCTGCATTTCGGCACCGTGCCGAAGCTGCCCTGCGGCGCCATGATCTCTTCAAAGGTGCCGGCAGGCACCTGCGGCGCAGCCTCGTCGTTGATGTAGAGCACGCCCTGCTTCACCTGGATCCGGTCGCCCGGCAGGCCGATGACCCGCTTGACATAGTCCGTGTTGAGCGTCGGGTGGCGGAACACCACGATATCGCCGCGTTCGGGCTCGGACCCCATGATGCGCCCGGGGATCGGACACATCGCAAAGGGGCAGGAATATTTCGAATAGCCGTAGGCCATCTTGTTGACGAAGACGAAATCACCAATCAGCAGCGTGTCTTTCATCGAGCCGGTGGGAATGAAGAAGGGCTGGAAGAACAGCGACCGGAAAACGCCCGCGATGAGCAGGGCCCAGAAGATCGTTTTCACCGTTTCGAGGATACCGTCTTTCTTCTCGGCCATGATGCGCTGCCTTTTGCTAGGGTGAGGGCGATATGAGGGGCAGGACCGGGCGTGTCAAGCAATCGGCCGGGCCTCGATCACCACGAAGGCCTGTGCCCAGGGGTGATCGTCGGTGAGGGTAACGTGGACGAGCGCCTCGTGGCCGGGCGGGGTCATCTCCGCAAGACGCTCGGCCGCCCAGCCGGTGAGATGCATCTCGGGCTGGCCTGTGCGCAGGTTTGTCACCGCCATGTCTTTCCACGCGATGCCCATGCGCAGGCCCGTTCCCAGCGCCTTGGAACAGGCCTCTTTCGCCGCCCACCGCTTGGCATAGGTGCCCGCCACATCGGCGCGGCGCTCGGCCTTGAGCTGCTCGGTGTCGGTGAAGACCCGGTTGCGAAAGCGATCACCATAACGGTCGAGCACACCCTGAATGCGCTCGATATTTGCGAGATCGGAGCCAATGCCAAGGATCACTGCGCTACACCTCCACCACAACAGTGCCAAGCTTCCGCCCGGCCTCGACAAGCCGATGCGCGGCGGCCGTATCGGCAAGCGTTCCGCCGGGCACAACAGCATGCGACAGCGCGCCAGCGGCCAGCCATTCGGCAAGCTGCGCCTCGCCGCGGGCATGGGTGGCCCGGTCGAGCCGATAGACGATGAGCATGTGCAACGTGATGTTCTTGAACATGAACGGGTAGAAACTGAGCGGCGGCGTCTGGTCGGACGCCGAGGCATAGGCCGCGATCGTGCCGCCGGGCTTGATCGCCTCCAGCGCATCGGGCTGGTTGGCGGCGAAATCGACATCGACAATCCGATCAACCCCGGCGCCATCGGTGAGGTCCAACACCGCCTCGGCCACATTCGTCTCGCGGTAATTTATCCACGTCTCGGCCATGGCATGCGCCGCCTTTTCGGCGCTGGAAACTGTGGTGATGACCCGCGCGCCGCCAAGCCGCGCCATCTGGCAGGCATAGCGCCCAACAGCACCGGCACCGCCGGTCACGAGCACCGTCTGACCTTCCACCGGCCCGTCCCGAAACAACGCATACCATGCTGTCATTGCCGGTATGCCCAGGCAGGCGCCTTCGGCGAAGCTGGTGCCCTCCGGCAAATGCACCGCCTGATGCGCCGGCAACGCAACATACTCGGCCGCCGTGCCGAAGGCCCGCTGCCAGCCCGCATTCCAGACCCAGACACGCTCGCCGATGCGGGCCGGGTCGACGCCACCGCCCACCGCCTCGATCACGCCGGCGCCATCGGAATGCGGCACAACCCGGGGGAAAGCCATCGTCGCCCCGGGCCGCGCCCCGGCCCGCAACTTGACATCCGATGGATTGACCCCGCTTGCGTGCAGACGAACAAGAACTTCGCCGAGCGCCGGGCTGGGCGTCGGCAGCTCGCCTTGGATCAGAACGTCATCGGCCGGGCCGAATTGCTCATACCAGACGGCCCTCACCCCCGGGCCTCATCCATCAGCCGGCGCATTTCGCGGATCGACGCCTCAAGCCCGCGGAAGATCGCCTCGCCAATGAGGAAATGGCCAATGTTGAGCTCCATGACCTGCGGGAATGACGCGACCGGCTTGACCGTCTCATAGGTCAGCCCATGGCCGGCATGCACCTCGAGGCCAAACGATTGCGCCAGCGCCGCGCCGCTGGCGAGTGCGGCCAGCTCGGCATCGCGTTTGGCGGTCTCGCCCGCATAGTGAAAATCGCAATAGGCCCCCGTATGCAGCTCGATTACCGCGGCACCGGTGCGCGCCGCGGCTTCGATCTGCGCGGCCTCGTGGCCAATGAAGAGGGACACCCGAATACCGGCCTCGGCCAGCGGACCGACAAAATCGGTAATCCTCGCTTCCTGCCCCGCCACGTCGAGCCCGCCCTCCGTCGTCACTTCCTGGCGTTTCTCGGGCACGATGCACGCGGCATGAGGCCGGTGACGCAGGGCAATGGTCTGCATCTCGTCCGTCGCCGCCATCTCGAGGTTCAGCGGCAAGGTGAGCTCCGCCATCAACCGCTCGATATCGCGGTCGGAGATATGGCGGCGGTCTTCGCGCAGGTGTGCGGTAATGCCATCAGCGCCCGCCTGCTCGGAGAGTTTTGCAGCGCGCACCGGGTCCGGGTAGGCCGAACCGCGCGCATTGCGCACCGTCGCCACGTGGTCGATGTTGACGCCAAGGCGTAGCTTTCCCAGCGGTTCCATGTTCGCGACTCCCTCGTGATCCTTGCGCGCGACCCTATCGCGCCTCGTCGTCGGCGTCAGCCCTTGCCGCACGTTCGGCAAGCCGCTTTTCGTAACGTTTCCGCAGGCGCTTGATCCGGGCCTTTTGATAGGCGGTAATGAGCGGCGTCGACAGGAAATAGGCCACCGTCGCGGCAATCAGCCCGGGCCCCAACCCGCCCACCAGGTAGGGCAGCATCACGCGCTTGAGAAATCGGTGCAGCCCATGCCAATCGGTGGTGTCGGATGTGAAGATGGCCAGAAGATTGCGCCACAATTCCGACGACGCCTGACCGAAGGCCTCGATCACCTGCGGCAGGTGCATGTCGTGGGGAAGATCGAGAATCCGCGAGCCGAGACTCAACGAAATCTCCGCGATCAACGGAAAGGTAAGCGGATTTCCGACAAAAGTGGCGAGAAGCGCCGCGAGAATGTTGCCCCGGATCAGCCAGGCTATCAGGGCGGCGAGCACGAAATGCATTCCGAAAAACGGGGTGAAACAGACGAAGACGCCCGCCGCGATCCCGCGCGAGATGCGGTGTGCCGGATCGGGCAGCCGGCGAATCCGGTGCACCACATACTGGGCCGCGCGATACCAGCCGCCGCGCGGGTAGAAGAACTCCAGCACGATCCGGCCATAGGAGCGCGGGTTACGTTTGAACACCGGACGGCCTCCGGGCGATTGGGTTACGGTGCGCGCGACAGATCCCTGTGCCGCCGGATCTCGGCGACGTCGCTGTCGGCTTCCAGCACCAGCATCACGGCGTGCAGGTGCTCGATATCGCGCAGATCGACGTCAATCACGAGCCGGTAGAAATCGGGCTTGCGGTCCACGAACCTCAGGTCGGAGATATTGGCCTTCTGCTCGCCAATCAATGTGCAAATCCGTCCCAGCACGCCAGCATCGTTCGCAATGGTGACTTCGAGGCTGACGGTGTGCACGGCGGCATGCTGGCCCGAGTGCCACTGCACATCAACCCAGCGGTCCGAATCCTCGGCCACCGCCTCGAGCGCGTGGCAATCAATCGTGTGCACCACGACCCCGCGGCCGCGGTAGGAAATCCCGACGATGCGTTCGCCCGGCACCGGCTGGCAGCATTGGGCGAGCTGGAAACTCTGGCCGGGGTCGAGGCCGACGACGGCGCGTTTGCCGTCAATTTCGCCGCCCTCGCGCGCCTCCGGGTAGAGTGTGGCCACCACGTCGCGCGCCGTCAGCTCGGCTGAGCCGAGGCGGGCGAGCAATTCATCGAGAGACCCGAGGCTCAGCTGCTTGGCTGCCGTCGTCAGCGCCTTGTCGGTGGCCCGGCGCCCGACATGCTCGAAGGCCACCCGGGCAAGCTCGCGGCCCAGCTTGATGAACCGCTCGCGGTCTTCCTCGCGCAGCCGGCGGCGGATCGACGATTTGGCCCGGCCGGTCACGACGATATCGAGCCACGTGGCCTGCGGCGACTGGCCCTCGGCGGTGATGATCTCGACCGATTGGCCGTTCTTGATCCGGGTCCAAAGCGGCACACGGATGCCATCGACTTTGGCGCCAACGCAGCTGTCACCGATGCGGGTGTGGATCGCATAGGCAAAATCGAGCGGCGTCGCCCCGCGCGGCAGCTTCACCACTTCGCCCTTGGGGGTGAAGCAGAACACTTGGTCCTGATACATCTCGAGCTTCACGTGCTCGAGGAAATCATCGCTATCGTCAGAATTCTCGAACCGCTCGGTGAGCGCGGCGAGCCATTTGGCGGGATCGACGGCGAAGGGGTTCTCGGCGCGCACACCGTCGCGATAGGACCAATGCGCGGCCACCCCGGCCTCGGCCACTTCGTGCATCTCGCGGGTGCGAATCTGCACCTCCACGCGCTTGCCATCACGCCCCGACACGGTGGTGTGGATCGACCGGTAGCCGTTCGACTTGGGCTGCGAGATATAGTCCTTGAACCGCCCCGGCACGGCGCGCCAGCGCTGGTGGATCACACCAAGCACGCGGTAGCAATCCATCTCGGAATCGGTGATGACACGAAAGCCGTAGGTATCCGACAGGCGTGAGAACGGCAGATCGTTCTGCTCCATCTTGCGCCAGATCGAATAGGGCTTCTTGGCCCGGCCGAACACGTCGGCGTCAATCGCGGCAGCATCAAGCTCGGTCCGGATATCCGCGGTGATCTTGTTGATCACGTCGCCCGATTCTTTCTGCAACCGGATGAAGCGGCGGATGATCGAGGCACGACCCTCGGGGTTGAGCACGTGGAAAGCGAGATCTTCCAGTTCCTCGCGCATCCACTGCATGCCCATCCGGCCGGCGAGCGGCGCGAAGATATCCATCGTCTCGCGGCTCTTCTGAACCTGCTTCTCCGGGCGCATGTGCTTGATCGTGCGCATGTTGTGCAGCCGGTCGGCAAGCTTGACGAGGATCACCCGCAGATCCTTCGACATTGCCATGAAGAGCTTGCGGAAGTTCTCCGCCTGCTTCGATTCGCTTGAGTTGAGCTGGAGGTTGGTGAGCTTGGTCACACCATCGACGAGTTCGGCCACATCGCGCCCAAAGCGGCGTTCGATCTCGGCGTAGGTCGACTTGGTGTCCTCGATCGTGTCGTGGAGGAGAGCGGTGATGATCGAGGCATCGTCGAGCCGTTGCTCGGCGAGAATATGCGCCACGGCAACGGGATGCGTGAAATACGGCTCACCCGAGTGGCGGCGTTGGCCCTCGTGCATTTCCATGCCGTAGAAAAAGGCCTCACGGACCTTCTGCGAATTGGATTTGGGGTTGTAGGCGCGAACCTTCGCGACCAGCTCTTCAGGATCAAGTTCGGCTATAGTGGTCGCGGCCAGTCCCGGCAAGATCCTGCGTCCTTAGCCCTGGCCCTGGGCTTCCATCAGTGCGCGCAGGAGGTTTTCCTCAGACATGTCGTCCTCGGCGGGCTTGTCAGCCGCCTCCGCGCCCATGAGAAGCGCCATCTGGTCTTCTTCGGGCTCATCCACCTCGATCTGGGTCTGGTTCGCCTCGATCATCCGCTCGGTCAGTTCTTCGGCCGTCTGGGTCTCTTCCGCGATCTCACGCAGCGCCACGACGGGGTTCTTGTCGTTGTCGCGCTCGACCGTGATCGGCGCCCCGGCCGAGATCTCGCGCGCGCGATGCGCGGCGAGCATCACCAGATCGAACCGGTTGGGAACCTTGTCAACGCAATCTTCAACCGTGACGCGGGCCATGAGATACTCCAATTTTTCGGACGCCGAGCGGGTTATTTAGGACGTCGGAGCCCTTTTGACAAGGGAATTCGGGACAATCGACGCATTTGCCCACGCCGCCCGGGCAGCCGCACGAATCGGGGCCATGGACGCGTCGGGGGATCGGCTGTAGCGTCGGCCCGAAACTGACGGAAAGGAACACAGATGAGCGGTTATGAAGCACGCCTGGCCGAGCTCGGCGTTACCCTGCCCGACGCCCCCGCGCCGGCGGCGAATTACGTGCCGTGGATGAAGAGCGGCAATCTCGTTTTTGTCTCGGGTCAGATCTCGATGCACGATGGCACCTTCGTGACCGGGCGGCTCGGCGATGACATGGATGTCGAGGCCGGTGCGGCTGCGGCCAAGCTGTGCGCCATTGCGTTGCTGGCGCAGCTCAAAGCAGCCTGCGGCGGCGATCTCGACAAGCTCAAGCAGGTGGTCAAACTCACCGGTTTCGTCAATTCCACCGCCGATTTCGGCGACCAGCCAAAGGTCATCAATGGTGCGTCCGATTTCCTCGTCGAGGCGCTGGGCGAGGCGGGGCGGCACACGCGCTCGGCGGTGTCGGCGGCCAGCCTGCCGTTTGGCGTGGCGGTCGAGATCGAAGGGATCTTCGAGATCGCATGACACCGCTGCCCGAGGCTTTCCTGCGCCGCCCCGTCGCGCACCGCGCCCTGCATGACCGCGCCGCCGGACGGCCCGAGAACTCGCGCGCGGCCATGCGGGCAGCCATCGACGCCGGATATGGTATCGAGATCGACGTCCAGCCTTCGGCCGATGGCGTGGCGATGGTCTTTCACGATGAAGCACTGGATCGGCTCACGGAAGAGACGGGCCCGATCCGCCAGCGCGACGCCAAGACGCTTGGCCAGATCGCGCTCAAGGGCGGCGACGAGGGCATCCCGACTCTGAGGGAAGGCCTTCAACTCGTGGCGGGGCGCGTGCCGCTGCTTGTCGAGATCAAGGATCAGGACGGTGCGCTCGGCCCGGATGTCGGCCGGCTCGAAAGAGCCGTTGCGCAGGATCTTGCAGATTATGCGGGGCCGGTGGCTGTCATGTCATTCAACCCCCATTCGGTGGCGGCAATGTTACGGCACGCGCCGCAGGTTCCCCGCGGGCTCACCACCTGCGCTTTCGATGCGTGGTCCTGGCGTGTCCTGTCGGCCGCGAGGCGCAATGAACTGCGCGCGATCCCTGATTTGGCCCGTGTCGAGGCGAGCTTCATCAGCCATGAGGCCCGCGATCTTGGCGCGCCCCGGGTGGCCGAGCTCAAAGCCTCGGGCCTTCCCGTTCTGTGCTGGACAATCCGAAGCGCGAAAGAGGAAGCGGCGGCGCGCAAGGTCGCCGACAACATCACCTTCGAGGGCTACCTCCCCGGCATTGCTTGACGCGCCTCTGCCCGCAAGGCTCAATGCCCGCGATGAGCGACGCGACAATCGAAATCCGTATTCACGAGACGCTGGGCAAGGTCCCGCCGGAGCAATGGGATGCCTGCGCCTGCCCCGAAGGCAGCGCGCACCCGGCCGACCCCTTCACAACGCATCGGTTTCTCCATGCGCTTGAAGCCTCCGGTAGCGTCGGGCCCGGCACCGGGTGGTCGCCGCGCTACATCACCGCACACAAGGATGGCGAGATGATCGCCGCCGCGCCGATGTATGCCAAGAGCCATAGCCAGGGCGAATATGTCTTCGATCATTCATGGGCCCATGCCTGGGAGCGTGCGGGTGGGCGCTACTACCCCAAGCTCCAGATCGCCGTGCCTTTCACGCCTGCGACGGGGCGGCGGTTTCTCGCCCGGCCGGGACATGAGGCAGAAGGCGCGGCCGCGCTCGTCCAAGGCGCGGTGCGGGTCGCGGCGGAGAACGGGCTTTCGTCGCTCCACGTGACCTTCTGCACCGAAGACGAGGCCAAGGCGGGCGAGGCCATGGGGCTCCTGCACCGCATCGGCAGCCAGTATCACTGGACCAACGAAGGCTATGCGAGCTTCGACGATTTCCTCGCCACGCTGTCGTCGCGCAAGCGCAAGGCGATCCGGCGTGAGCGGCGCGCGGCGCAGGACTTTGGCGGCGAAATCATCAACCTCACTGGAGACGATCTGCGCCCCGCGCATTGGGATGCCTTCTGGGCGTTCTATCAAGACACCGGCGCGCGCAAATGGGGCACGCCCTACCTGACCCGCGCCTTCTTTGACATCGTTCATGAAACGATGCGCGACGACGTGCTGCTGACCCTTGCCATCCGCGAGGGCCGACCCGTTGCCGGGGCGCTCAACTTCATCGGCCGCGAGGTGCTCTTTGGCCGTTACTGGGGCCAGATCGAACACCACCCCTTCGTGCATTTCGAGCTGTGCTACTATCAGGCCATCGACTACGCGATTGCTCAGGGGCTCGCGAAGGTCGAGGCCGGCGCGCAGGGCGACCACAAGCTGGCACGTGGCTACTTGCCGGTGCCGACCCATTCGCTGCATTGGGTCGCAGACGACAAATTTCGCCGTGCCGTCGCCGAGTTCATCGAACGCGAGGCGGAGGCCGTGGACGAAGACATCGAGATTCTCACCTCGATGGGGCCTTTCCGGCGTGGGCCGGATTGACGCAGGCCACGGGCGAGGCCAAATGTCTCCCGAATGAAGAGGAGAGACGCATGAGCTATACCATCGACCGCACCTTCGAAGGCGCCGACTTCGAGGAGATTGACAAGCGCACCCGCGAGGCGCTGGCCGCGCAGGGCTTCGGGGTGCTGACCGAGATCGACGTGAAAGCCACGATGAAAAAGAAGATCGACAAGGACATGGACCACTACCGCATCCTTGGCGCCTGCAATCCCAACATGGCCTGGCAGGCGATCGGGCTCGAGCCAAGGGTCGGCGCGATGCTGCCGTGCAACGTGATCCTGCGCGCGGTGGATGGTGGCGTGGAGGTTTCCGCCGTCGACCCTCTGGCCTCGATGGCCGGCATCGACAACGACGAGCTGAAATCTGTGGCCGGCAAGGTCCGCGAGATGATGGAAAAGGTCGTCGCCTCGATCTGAATACACCCCCGCTCCGGGCCCGTCCGGAGGGACGGAAGCCCGCGAGCACGGCGTTTGCATGACGGTCGGCGCGCGCGGTAGGGTTTCTCACTGAAGCTGCGCGCAAGGGAATCGCCATGAGCCATATCGTCGTTGTCGGTGCGGGCCAAGCCGCCGCCTCTCTGGCGGCCAAGCTGCGGGGGCTGGGCTGTGAGGGCCAGATCACGGTGATCGGCGAGGAGCCCGTGCCGCCCTACCAGCGCCCACCGCTCTCGAAAGCCTACCTTCTGGGCGAGATGGAGCTCGACCGGCTCTTTCTCCGGCCCGAGAGCTTCTATGCCGAGCATGACATCCGCCTGATGACGGGCCGGCG
>JANTFS010000058.1 GCA_024763335.1 Paracoccaceae bacterium
GCACCTCCTGGGTGACCTCGCTCACCGGCATGGCCCGCTCGGCGAGCACCGACGCGCCTTCCGGCGAGATCTCGGCAAAGCCACCGGTGACGACGAACTTTTCCTCCCCGCCGGGCGCCTGCACGGTGACGATACCCGGGCGCATCGTGGCGATTGTCGGCGCATGGTTGACCATGGCCGTGAAATCACCGTCGACGCCGGGGATCTGGACCGCCGTTGCTTCGCCTGAGGCGAGGCGGCGGGCGGGCGAGACCACGTCAAATTGCATCATGTCAGCCATCGAGGCCTCCTATCAGGCGGCTTCGGCCGCCATTTTCTCTGCCTTCGCGATCACGTCGTCGATGCCGCCGACCATGTAGAAGGCGCCTTCCGGCAGGTGGTCGTATTCGCCGGCCACCACCGCCTTGAACGATTTGATCGTATCTTCGAGCGGCACCTGAATGCCATCGGAGCCGGTGAACACCTTCGCCACGTCGAACGGCTGCGAGAGGAAGCGCTGGATCTTCCGGGCGCGGGCCACGGTCAGCTTGTCCTCTTCGCTGAGTTCATCCATGCCGAGGATGGCGATGATGTCCTGAAGCGACTTGTAGCGCTGCAGGATGTTCTGCACATCGCGCGCCACCTGGTAGTGCTCTTCGCCAACAACGGCCGGGTCGAGGATCCGGCTGTTGGAATCGAGCGGGTCCACGGCCGGGTAGATGCCAAGCTCGGAGATCGCCCGGTTGAGAACGGTGGTCGCATCGAGGTGCGCAAAGGTCGTGGCCGGGGCCGGGTCGGTGAGGTCGTCGGCGGGCACGTAGACGGCCTGGATCGAGGTGATGGAGCCCGCTTTCGTCGAGGTGATGCGTTCCTGCATCGCGCCCATGTCGGTGGCCAGCGTCGGCTGGTAGCCCACAGCGGAGGGGATCCGGCCCAGAAGCGCCGACACCTCGGAACCGGCTTGCGTGAAGCGGAAGATGTTGTCGACGAAGAACAGAACATCGGTGCCGGAGGCGTCACGGAACTGCTCGGCCAGCGTCAGACCGGTCAGCGCCACGCGGGCCCGCGCCCCCGGAGGCTCGTTCATCTGGCCGTAAACAAGGGCCACCTGGCTCTCCGACAGGTTGTCGGGCTTGATGACGTTGGATTCGATCATTTCCCAGTAAAGGTCGTTGCCCTCGCGGGTGCGCTCGCCAACACCGGCGAACACCGAGTAGCCCGAGTGCACCTTGGCGATGTTGTTGATCAGCTCCATGATCAGAACCGTCTTGCCCACGCCGGCGCCGCCGAACAGGCCGATCTTGCCGCCCTTCGAGTAGGGGGCGAGCAGGTCGATCACCTTGATGCCGGTGACAAGGATCTCGGTTTCGGTGGCCTGATCTTCGAACTTCGGCGCGTCCTGGTGGATCGGGCGGTATTCTTCGGCCTCGACCGGGCCCTTTTCGTCGACCGGCTCACCGACGACGTTGAGGATGCGGCCCAGCGTTGCGTTGCCCACCGGCACCGAGATCGCTTCGCCGCGGTCCGTCACCGGCTGGCCGCGCACGAGGCCCTCGGTGGCATCCATCGCGATGGTGCGCACGGTGTTTTCGCCAAGGTGCTGTGCCACTTCGAGCACGAGCGTCTTGCCGTTGTTGTCGGTTTCGAGCGCATTGAGAATCGCCGGCAGGCTATCTTCAAAATGCACGTCCACGACAGCGCCGATCACCTGGGTGACCTTGCCGGTTGCCTTTGCCATGTCTTCGTCTCCATCGTTTGCCAGCGATGCTGCCAGCCGGTTTGGTCCAGTTGCCGCAGGCGCGCGCGCCACGCGGGTTTCAAGGTTGGCCTGATCCGCTCAGGCCATCTTTCCTTCTTGTCGCAGCCGCGCTTCGGTTTCGCGCGACAGGAAAAACACGTTGGCCTCGGGTTTGCCGAGGTCGGTCACCGGGGTCAGGCGCCCCGATGCGTCGAACTTGTGGCAGACATAGCCGAAGCCGGACATCATGTCCCGGATTTCGTCGAACAGAACCGGGTCGGCCGCCTCGATGCAGAGTGTCGGCCGATGTGTTGTCAGCGTTTCGACCGCGCCCCGAAGGGCGAGAAGCTCGGCCGCCTCGACGTCAAGCTTGATGAAATCGACCCGATCGAGGCCAAAGTCCTGCACCAGGCTGTCGATGGTCGTGGTTTTCACCGCGATCCGGTCATTGCCGAAGCCCGTCACGATGCTGGCCGAGGTGTCACCGGCCGAAAGATCAAGCTCGGCGGTGCCGTTGTGATCGGAAATCGCCGCCTCGACGACGCGCACGTTGCGCAAATCGTTCAGACCGAGGTTCTCGCCGATGCGCGCCACCTGGCGCGGGATCGGCTCCACGGCGATGACCCGTCCGGTGTTGCCCACCGCGAGACCGAAGGCGCAGGCATAGACCCCCTGATTGGACCCGACATCCAGCGCCACGCCACCGGGCTCGAAGAAGATGTGCCCGAATTCGAGAAGCGGTTCGTAGTGCTCGCGGAAGAAGAACACGCCCTGCGACCCGGCCCCCTGCCGGCCCGGGAAATACTTCAGCGTCACCCGCTGCGCCCCGAACCGAACCCGGAACTGCGCCCGTTTCGCCACGTATCTGGCCCACAGCAAATGCGCGCCGTTGAAGGCGTAAGCCGGCAGATTCTGCCGTAGTCCTCCCCGGTCGCGGATCGCTGTGAGATAGACACCCGACTTCATCAATCCGCCCTTACAACGCCTCGGCGCCCGAGATGATCTCGATCAGCTCGTTGGTGATGACGGCCTGACGCGACCGGTTGTACTGGATCGTCAGCTTGTCGATCATCTCGCCCGCGTTGCGCGTGGCGTTGTCCATCGCCGACATCCGCGCGCCCTGCTCGGAGGCGGCGTTTTCAAGCAGCGCCGAGAAGATCGCGGTGGCCACGCCCGAGGGCAGCAGGGCCGCGAGGATCTGCTCCTCCGACGGCTCGTAGTCATAGACCAGCCCGGTATGCTCCGCTTCGGTTTCGACCTCTTCGAATGTGGCCGGGATGATCTGCTGTTCCGTCGGGATCTGGCTGATCACGCTCTGGAAGCGGCTGAAGAAGATCGTCGCCACATCATACTCGTCACCCTCGAAACGCGCGATGATGTCGTTGGCGATCTTCTGCGCGTCGTCATAGCCGAGGTTGCGCACGCCGCTCAGATCGACGTGATCGAGGAAGAAGTCAGAATAGTCGCGCTTGAGCTGTTCGCGGCCCTTCTTGCCGACGGTGAGGATCTTCACCGTCTTGCCCTCGGCCAGCAGCCGGTCGGCCGCACTTCTGGCGAGCTTCACGATCGACGAGTTGAAGCCCCCGCAAAGCCCCCGCTCGGCGGTCATCACCACCAGCAGGTGCACCTGGTCCGACCCGGTGCCGCGCAGCAGCTTCGGCGCCGCCTCGGACCCGGCCGCGGCCTTGGCAAGACCGGCCAGAACGGAATTGAACCGCTCGGTATAGGGCCGCGATGCCTCGGCCGCATCCTGTGCCCGCCGCAGTTTCGCGGCGGCCACCATCTGCATGGCCTTGGTGATCTTGCGGGTCGACTTGACGCTGTCGATCCTGTTTTTCAGGTCCTTAAGACTTGGCATGGCCAGCCTCCTCTTGAGATCACCCCAACCTTACGCGAAGCCGTCGGCGTAGGCGTCGATGGCGGCCTTGATCTTGTCGGCCAGCTCGTCTTTCACCTTGCGGTCGTTGTCGGTGATGTCGTCGAGAAGATCCTTGTGCTTGGTGCGCAGATGCGCAAGCAGGCCCTGCTCGAAACGGCCCACGTCCTTGACGTCGATCTTGTCGAGATAGCCGTTCACGCCGGCGTAGATCACGCAGACGATCTCGGCATTGGTCAGCGGCGAATACTGCGGCTGCTTCATCAGCTCGGTCAGACGCGCGCCACGGTTCAGCAGCTGCTGCGTCGCGGCGTCAAGGTCGGAGCCGAACTGGGCGAAAGCGGCCATCTCGCGATACTGTGCGAGCGACAGCTTGACCGGGCCGGCAACCGACGACATCGCCTTGGTCTGGGCCGAGGAGCCAACCCGCGACACCGACAGGCCGGTGTTCACCGCCGGGCGGATGCCTTGGTAGAACAGCTCGGTCTCAAGGAAGATCTGGCCGTCGGTGATCGAGATCACGTTGGTCGGAATAAAGGCCGACACGTCGCCGCCCTGGGTTTCGATGATCGGCAGCGCCGTCAGCGAGCCGGAGCCGTGGTCTTCGTTCAGCTTGGCCGACCGCTCGAGCAGGCGGGAGTGCAGGTAGAACACGTCGCCCGGGTAGGCTTCACGCCCCGGCGGACGGCGCAGCAGCAGCGACATCTGGCGGTAGGCAACGGCCTGCTTGGAGAGATCATCGTAGATCATCAGCCCGTGGCGGCCGTTGTCGCGGAAATATTCGCCCATCGCGGTGGCGGTGTAGGGGGCGAGATACTGCATCGGCGCCGGGTCCGAGGCGGTGGCGGCCACGACGATGGAATAGTCCATCGCGCCGTTCTCTTCGAGCTTCTTCACCAGCTGCGCCACGGTCGAGCGCTTCTGGCCGACGGCAACGTAGATGCAGTAGAGCTTCTTCGATTCGTCGTCGCCGGCGGCTTCGTTGTAGCTCTTCTGGTTGAGGATCGCGTCAAGCGCCACGGCGGTCTTGCCGGTCTGGCGGTCGCCGATGATGAGTTCCCGCTGGCCGCGGCCGATCGGGATCATCGCGTCGACCGATTTCAGGCCCGTCGCCATCGGCTCGTGCACCGATTTACGCGGGATGATGCCGGGCGCCTTCACGTCGGCCACAGACCGCTCTTTCGCCTTGATCGGGCCCTTGCCGTCGATCGGGTTGCCGAGCGCGTCGACGACGCGGCCGAGCATCTCATCGCCCACCGGCACGTCCACGATGGCGTTGGTGCGCTTGACGGTGTCGCCTTCCTTGATGTCGCGGTCCGAGCCGAAGATCACGATCCCGACGTTGTCTTCTTCGAGGTTCAGCGCCATGCCCCGGATGCCACCGGGGAATTCGACCATCTCACCGGCCTGCACGCTGTCGAGGCCATAGACGCGGGCGATACCGTCACCGACGGAAAGCACACGGCCCACTTCGGCCACCTGGGCCTCCTGGCCAAAGTTCTTGATCTGGTCCTTCAGGATCGCAGAGATTTCGGCTGCTTGGATACCCATTCTTATCCGACCTCTTTCATGGAATTCTGCAGTGCGTTCAGGCGCGAGCGGACCGAGCTGTCGATCATCTTCGAGCCAACCTTGACGACAAGACCGCCGATGAGGCTTTCATCGACGGCCAGATTGATTTTCACATCCTTGCCCACGGCGGCCTTGAGCGCCTTGGCGAGCTTGTCCTGCTGCGCCTTCGTCATCGCCTTCGCGGCGACGACCTCGGCGGTCACCTCGCCCTTGTCTTCGGCAATGGCGGCGCGCAGCGAGGCAATGAATTGCGGCAGCACGAACAGGCGCCTCTTTTCGGCCATCAGGCCGAGGGCGCCGGTCATCGAGTCCGAAAGCCCCATCTTCTTCGCCAGTGCGGTCATTGCCTTGGCCTGCGAATCCCGCGGGTAGATCGGCGATGTGATCATCGCCGAAAGATCGGCGCTTTCGGCCAGAGCGGCCTCAAGCGCATCCAGATCTTTCTCCACCTCAGCGAGAGTCTTGCCTTCCTTGGCCAGTTCGAAAACCGCCGTTGCGTAGCGCTGGGCGATGCCAGTTGAGATCGAAGCTTCGGACACGTCCACCCTTCCGATGTCTTTAGCCCCATCGTTGTCTGCCGGGGCAGACCGGGGCGGCCTTGCGATGCCGCGCGGGATGCGAGCCACCTGAAATCGGCGTGGGTCTAACAGAGGCACGGTGATCTCGCAACACTGTTGGACAGGTTTAACGCCAACATTAAATGCCTATTCATAATCCTTTAACTTGCCTGCGGCGTAATGCGGCAGGGCGGGGGCCGGTCCGGCTCCTCATTTTCCGTTGATTTGTGACGAATCTCCACCACCGACGGGCTCAAAGCTTGCGGCTGGGCTCCGGCAGACCGAGGCCTTCGAGCACGCCCAGCGGCCGTTTCACCCGCTCGCTCAGGCCCGGGCGGCGCGGCGCCGGGATCTGCTTCGTCGCCTCGACAATCAGCACGCCCCCGGCCAGCGCCATCGGCATGCGGCGCCCGGTGCGCTCCCACATCGGCCCGGTCTTGAGCCAGAACCGGCGCGCCGACGGGGGCTGATACAACGCCGCCGCGGCGCGCTCGATCGAGAAGCCGTGGTCGCGCAGCTGAATCTCAAGCTGGCGCAGCGTGTAGGGCCGGCCGAAGCCGAACGGGGTGCGGTCGGAGCGCGACCAGAGCCCCGCCCGGTTCGGCACGACAAACAGCGCCCGCCCGCCCGGGCCCAGTGCGCGGTAGGCTTCGTCGAGCAGGCTGACCGGATCGGACGAGGTCTCGAGCCCGTGCATGAGAATCAGCTTGTCGATGGCGCCGGTATCGACCGGCCAGAGCGTCTCTTCGCACAACACAGAGACATTCGGCAGCCCGGCGGGCCAGGGCATCACCCCCTGTGGCCCCGGCATCAGCCCGACCACCCGTCGCGCCTCGCGAAGGTAGGGGCGCAACAACGGCACAGCAAACCCGAAGCCGACCACCGTCTGCCCCTTGGCCTCGGGCCAGAATTCCAGCACCTGCCCCCGCACGGCCCGCTGTGCCGCCCGGCCCAGCGCGGAGCGATAGTAGAACGACTTGAGAGCCTGAACATCGAGATGCATGACCGCAGACTATCCGATCGCGGAAGATTCGCCAGCGGGCCGCGTGCGGAGTGCCGGCATGTTTCGTCGCCGCTGTCGGGTGCCAGCCCCGGGCGGCCGCTCACCCGGCGCGGTCAGGCCTTGTCGAGCACCACGATTAGGTTGTTGGCCGGCATCTCGAGGCGGGCCCGCGCCGCGAACCCGGCCCGCGCCGCCGTGGCCTCGATCCATTCGACGTCCTTGTAACCGATCGCCGGATCGCTCCGGCGCAGGCTGTCGTCGAACCGCGCGTCGCCCTCGGAGCGAAACGCTCCCCCCTCGCGAAACGGCCCGTAGAGCAGGACCCTCCCGCCCGGCACCAGAGCGCGCGCGGCACCGGCGATGACCCGGGCCGCGGCCGGCTCGGGCAGGAGGTGCATCAGGTTGGCGAGGAACACCGCCGCGACCGGCTCCTCGACCGACCAGTCTGCGGTTGTGGCGTCCAGCGCGGTTGCAGCGTTGAGGTTGGGCAACTGCGCGACCGCGCGCCAGGCGTCGATGCTCGCCAGCCGCTCCGGCGCCACATCGCTGGGCTGCCAGATCAGGCCGGGATTGGCGCGCGCCAGCGCGACGGCATGTTCGCCGGTGCCGGCGGCGAGTTCCAGCACCGTGCCGCTTTCGGGCAACCAGCCCGCCAAGGCCGCGACGATGGCCGCGCTGTTGCGCACCGCTGCGGGCGCGGAAAGCCGCCCGTCGCCAAAGGCCTCGGCATTGCTATGAACCTGGCGCATATCCGCTTTGTCGGTCATCCCGCCAGGTTGCACCGGCGCGGCCGATTGGGCAACATCCTCCTGCCGATGAGGAGACTGCCATGACGCTTGAGATCGAAACGGTCCCCTGCCTTGCCGACAACTACGCCTTCCTGCTGCATGACCGGAAGTCCGGGGCGACGGCCCTGTTCGACGCGCCGGAGGCCTGGCCGATCCAGCGGGAACTGGAGCGGCGAAACTGGCAGCTCACGCATATTTTCATCACCCATCACCACGGCGACCATATCGACGGGGTGGCGGAGCTGGTTGCGGCCTATCATCCCGAAGTGATCGGCGCGGCGCGCGACGCGCATCGTCTGCCGCCGCTCGACACCGCCGTTGAGCCGGGCGACACCTACGACATGTGGGGGCGCGAGGTGCAGGTGTTCGACGCCGCCGGCCACACCACCGGCCATGTCGCCTATTATGTGCCGAAGGCCGGCGCGGTGTTCACCGGCGACAGCTTGATGGCGCTCGGCTGCGGCCGGCTTTTCGAGGGCACGGCGGCCCAGATGTGGGCGACGCTCTCCCGGCTGGCCGCCCTGCCCGATGACACGCTGGTTTGCTCGGGCCACGAATATACTGCCGCGAACGCGCGGTTTGCCCGCACGATCGAGCCCGACAACGCGGCGCTGGCCGAACGCGCACGGCGGACGGAACAAGCCCGTGCGATCGGCACGCCCAACGTGCCGTCGGCGCTGGCCGAGGAAAAGGCGACCAACCCGTTCCTGCGCGCGGGGCTTGACGAGGTCAAACGCGCCGTGGGGATGGACGGGGCCTCCGACGTCGAGGTGTTCGCCCATATCCGGGCCGCCAAGGACAGGTTCTGACCGCGGGGCGGCCCCGACGCCCCGCGTCGCATCGTCGTCCGGACCGCCCGATTCCGGCAATGCGGAGGCGGCGCGGCGGCGCTTGCGAAGCCCCCCGGGGCGCGACTCGGCGCGTTTCATGGCCCGGTTTGCGCCTGCTCAGCGCCGCGCCAGCCCGCCCATTTCCTGCGCAAACCGGCCTCCGCAAGGAAAATTGACAAGAAAAGTCTTGAAGACGCTCTCGGAAAACCGAACTTTAAATGTATCGCAACAGGGTCGGGGTGTACCGGTCGGGCAGACTTCCGGGCAGGCTCTCACGAAACCAGGAGGGAACAAGGTGCCATCCTTTTCCAACACGCTAGAACAGGCCATCCACGCAGCGCTCGCGCAGGCAAACGAACGCCGCCACGAGCTTGCAACGCTCGAGCACCTGCTGCTCGCGCTCATTGACGAGCCCGATGCGGCCCGGGTGATGAAGGCCTGCAGCGTCAATCTCGAAGAGCTGCGCGCCACGCTGGTGAAGTATATCGACGAGGATCTCACCACGCTGGAGACCAATATCGAGGGCTCCGAAGCGGTGCCCACGGCAGCGTTCCAGCGGGTGATCCAGCGCGCCGCGATCCATGTCCAGAGCTCCGGGCGCACCGAGGTGACCGGCGCCAACGTGCTTGTGGCGATCTTTGCCGAGCGCGAATCGAACGCCGCCTACTTCCTCCAGGAGCAGGACATGACCCGCTATGATGCGGTCAATTTCATTGCCCATGGGGTGGCGAAGGATCCGTCCTATGGCGAGGCCCGCCCGGTGTCCGGCACGCCCGAATTCGAAGATACGGGCGCCGATCAGGACGCCGTGGAAGAGGCCCCCGAGGGCGACACGGCGCTGGCGAAATACTGCGTCGACCTCAATGCCAAGGCCCAGAAGGGCGGGATCGACCCGCTGATCGGACGCGACCAGGAGGTCGAGCGCTGCATCCAGGTGCTGTGCCGCCGGCGCAAGAACAACCCGCTTCTGGTGGGCGACCCGGGCGTGGGCAAAACCGCGATCGCCGAGGGGCTGGCATGGAAAATCGTCGAGGGTGACGTGCCCGAAGTGCTGGCCAACACCACGATCTACTCGCTCGACATGGGCGCGCTTCTGGCCGGCACCCGCTACCGCGGCGATTTCGAGGAGCGCCTCAAGGCCGTCGTGGCCGAGTTGGAAGCGCACCCCGACGCGGTCCTGTTCATCGACGAAATCCACACCGTGATCGGCGCGGGGGCAACCTCGGGCGGCGCGATGGATGCATCGAACCTGCTGAAGCCGGCGCTTCAGGGCGGCAAGCTGCGCACCATGGGCTCGACCACCTACAAGGAGTTCCGCCAGCACTTCGAGAAAGACCGCGCGCTCAGCCGCCGGTTCCAGAAAATCGACGTGAGCGAGCCGACGGTGGACGATACGATCAAGATCCTCAAGGGCCTCAAGCCCCATTTCGAGGAACATCACCACATCAAATACACCAACGACGCGCTCAAGACGGCCGTCGAATTGTCGGACCGGTATATCAATGACCGCAAGCTTCCCGACAAGGCGATCGACGTGATCGACGAAGCCGGCGCGGCGCAGCACCTGCTGGCGGCCTCGAAGCGCAAGAAATCGATCGGGGTGAAGGATATCGAGGCCATCGTGGCCAAGATCGCCCGCATTCCGCCGAAAAACGTGTCGAAAGACGACGCCGAAACGCTGCGCGACCTCGAGGCGAAACTCAAGCGCGTGGTCTTCGGCCAGGATGATGCGATCGAGGCGCTGGCCTCGTCGATCAAGCTCGCCCGCGCCGGCCTGCGCGAGCCCGAAAAGCCGATCGGCAATTACCTCTTTGCCGGCCCCACCGGCGTCGGCAAGACCGAGGTGGCCAAGCAACTGGCCGACAATCTCGGCGTCGAGCTCTTGCGCTTCGACATGTCGGAATACATGGAGAAACATGCGGTCAGCCGTCTCATCGGCGCGCCCCCGGGCTATGTCGGCTTCGATCAGGGCGGGCTGCTGACCGACGGGGTCGACCAGCATCCGCATTGCGTGCTGCTACTCGACGAAATCGAGAAGGCACACCCGGATGTCTACAACATCCTGCTTCAGGTGATGGATCACGGTGAGCTGACCGATCACAACGGCCGCACCGTCAACTTCCGCAATGTCGTGCTGATCATGACCTCGAACGCCGGGGCGCAGGAGCAGGCGAAAGAGGCCATCGGCTTCGGGCGCTCGCGTCGCGAGGGCGAGGATACCGCCGCCATCGAGCGCACCTTCAGCCCGGAATTCCGCAACCGGCTCGACGCCGTGATCACCTTCGCACCGCTCGGCAAGGAGGTGATCCTGCAGGTCGTCGAGAAATTCGTCCTCCAGCTCGAGGCACAACTGCTCGACCGCGGCGTGACCATCGAGCTCACCCGACCGGCGGCCGAATGGCTGGCCGAGAAGGGCTATGACGACAAGATGGGCGCCCGCCCGCTCGGCCGGGTGATCCAGGAGCACATCAAGAAGCCGCTGGCCGAAGAGCTCTTGTTTGGCAAGCTCACCAAGGGCGGGATCGTCAAGGTCGGCGTCAAGGACGGCAAGATCGACCTGCGCATCGAGGAACCGCGGAAACCGCAGATCACCACGCGCAAAAAGCCGCCGCTTCTGACGGCAGATTGACCCGGGGCAACCGCACAGGCGCGCCAGCCGCCCGCCCGGGGTGGCGCGCTTGGGCGTTTCAGCCGCCGCGCGGCACCCGGCGCCTCGCCGCCGGGCTGGCGCTTGCGGTTGCGGCGCTGGCCGTGGCCCACACCCCTGCGCAGGCCAAGGATCTGCACCTCGCCCTGCCGCTTGAATGCGTCCTTGGCGAAACCTGTTTCATCCAGAACTATGTCGACGCCGACCCGGGCCCGGGCGCGCGCGATTTTGCCTGCGGGACGATGAGCTACGACGGGCACAAGGGCACGGATTTCGCCCTGCCCTCCCGGGCCGCGCTCGCCGCGGGCGTGGCCGTGCGCGCCGCTGCGCCCGGCGTGGTGCGCGCGGTGCGCGACGGGATGCCCGACACCGGCCTTGACGGAACCCCGCCCGAGCAGCTCGACGGCAAGGATTGCGGCAACGGCGTGGTCATCGCCCACGGCGATGGCTGGGAAAGCCAGTATTGCCACCTCAAACAGGGCAGTATTGCGGTCCGCCGCGGAGACCGGGTCGCCGCCGGCCGGGTTCTGGGCGAGGTCGGGTATTCGGGCCGCACCGAGATGCCGCATCTGCACCTGTCGCTGCGCAAGGACGGCGCCGTGGTTGACCCGTTCAATCCCGAGGGCCGCAACATCTGCGCCGACGGCGCGGCGGCGCCGGCGCAAGACCTGTGGCAGGCCCCGATCGGCTATGAGCCCGCCGGGGTGATCGCCGTCGGAGCCGCGCCGGAGGTTCCCGCCTACGCCGCAATCAAGGCGGGCACGGCGCATCATCCCACCCTGCCCCCGGACGCCCCCGCGCTGGTGGGGTGGGCCTACACCTTCGGCACCCGTCCGGGCGACGTGGTGGAGATCACCCTGACCGCCCCCGGCGGCGCCCCCTTCCATTCGCGTGAAATCACCATCGAACGCCCCACCGCCCAGATGTTTCGCGCCTCCGGAAAGCGCCGGGTCGACGGGCTTTGGCCATCCGGCCTCTGGCGCGTCACCGCCACCCTGCGCCGGGCCGGCGCATTGCTCGACAGCCGCAGCACCACCATCGTGATCGGCGATTGACGCGCCCCCGGCCTATTTCTCGGTGAGTTTGAACTCGATCCGCCGGTTCGCGGCATAGGCCTCCGGCGTATCGCCTTCGGCCACCGGCTGGAATTCCCCGAACCCGGTCGCGGCAAGGCGATCCGGCGGGAAGCCCAGTTCCTCGATCATGTAATGCACCACCGAAAGCGCCCGGGCCTGGCTCAGTTCCCAATTGTCCTTGTAAGGATTGGACGGGCCGAGCTTGGTCTTGTCGGTGTGGCCGTCAACCCGGATGATCCAGTCGATCTCCGGCGGTATCTCGTCGGCCACCTCCGACAGGATCTTGGCCACCTGCGCGATTTGCTCCCGGCCGCCCTCGGACAGATCTGCCTTGCCCGGATCAAACAGCACCTCCGAGGAAAAGACGAAGCGGTCGCCCACGATCCGCACGCCTTCGCGATCACCGAGGATTTCCCGCATCCGCCCGAAAAACTCGGAGCGGTAGTTCTGCAGCTTCTTGGCCTCTTCTTCGAGCCGCTTGCGCTCGGCCTCTTCGAGCTCGGCCCGGCGGCGCTCCTCGGCCGCGACCTGCGCCAGCGCGGCGTTGAGGCGCGAGCCCAGCGCCTCGATCTGCACCTGCGCCTCGGCGTCACGGTTGGCCGCCTCGTCGAGCACCTGTTGCAGCGATCCAAGCTGCGCGCGCAGGGCCGCCACCTGTTCGTTGAGCAGCGCCATCCTGCGCTGCGCCTCCGCCGAGGCCGCCTTTTCCTCGGCCAAGGCGGTATTGGCCACCGACAGCAGGGCCGCCTGACGTTCGGCTTCGCTCATCGCGGTGTCGGCCTTGCTCTCCGCCGCCAGCTTGGCGGCCAGCGCCTGCGCAAGCTTCTCGCGCAGCGAGGCGGTGTCCGCGGCATCGCCCTGCACGGCGTCCAGTTCCGCCAGCGCCGCGGCGAGCTTGGCATCGAGATCGGCGTTGGCGGCCTGCGCGGCGGCCAGCAGCGTGAGGGTCTCCTCGGCCTTGCGGCGCTGCTCCTCCAGAGCCAGCGTCATCGCCGTCAGCTCGTCTTGCGAATTCGCGAGCCGGTCGCGCAGAGCCTGCGCGGCGGCGGCATCGGCGAGCCGCGCGGCCTCCTCGTCGCTGAGGCGCGCCTCGGCATTGGCCAGACGTGCCCGCAGCGCCTCGGCAGCGGCCAGCTCGGCCAGCCGGGCGGCTTCGGCGGCGTCGATTTCGTCCTGCGTCGTCGCGAGCCGTTTTCGCAATTCCTCCGCCGCCGCGGCTTCCGCCAACCGCGCCGCCTCCTCGTCGCTGAGGCGCGAGCTGGCCTCGTCCAGCCGACGCTGCAATTCCGCCGCCGCCGCCGCTTCGGCCAGCCGGGCGGCTTCTTCGTCGCTCAGCTGTCGTTCCAGCGTGGCAATCTGCTCGCCTTGCGCCGCGACCGAGGCCTCGCTGTCGTTCAGCCGGGCCAGCGCATCGGCGAGCGAGGCCTTTCCGGTCTCGAGCTGGGCCAGAACCTGCGCCAGCGAGGTTTCCTTTTGCTGAAGCTGGGCCAGGGTGACGGCCAGGGATGCATCGCGCTCCTCCACCGTGGCCTCGAGATCGGCGATCATCGCCTGAAGCGCCTCGCGCCGCGCGGCGGCGAGACGGGCCGCCTCGACTTGTGCGTCGATCTCGTTGCGCGCCTGCGCCAGCGCGAGGTTCAATGCCTCCTGTTCCGAGATCAACTGCGCCTTGGCCGCTTCGAGATCATCCACCTGCGCCGCCAGTTGCACCCCCTCGGCCAGAGCCGCGTCGCGTTCCGACAGAAGCGCCGCAACCTGTGCCTCGAAGGCCGTGATCTTTGCCGATTGCGCCGAAAGCTCATCATCCTTCGCGGCGATCTGCGAGGTCAGCGATGCAATCAGCGCGGCCTGTGCCTCGGCCTGCGCCTGCGCCTCGCCCAACGTGGCGTTGAGACGGCCAACCTCGCCGGTCAACTCGGCGCTGCGGGCCTGTTCGAGCCCGAGCGCATCGGCCAGTTCCGCCACCTGCGCCGACAGCGCATCGAGCTCATGCGCCTGCCCCGAAATCGTCTCGCGCAGAACCCATTGCACCACCATGAAGATCGTGAGCACGAACATCAGCACCAGCAAAAGCGCGGTGATCGCGTCAACGAAGCCCGGCCAGATCGACGCGGAAACGTTTCGCGTGGAGCGGCGGGTCAGGGCCATGTCAGCCGCGCCCACCGCCGAGCTGGCGGATTGCTTTGGTCAGCGCCGCAATGTCGGTGTGCAACTCGCTCAGGCTTTCCTGCCGACCGGCCGACATTTCCTCGAGAATACGCAGAAGCTGCACGTCGATCGA
>JANTFS010000059.1 GCA_024763335.1 Paracoccaceae bacterium
TCGAACGGGCGTTCGAGTGCTTGCCGCCCACCCAGATCGCGATCCGGGTTTCTTCCTTGCCGTTGATCTGCATCGGCGGGCACGGCGGGTAGCAGGCGCCACAGGCGACGCATTTCTTCTCGTCGACTTCCAGCGAGGGCTTGCCGTTGACCATGGCCGGGCGGATCGCCGCAACCGGGCAACGGGCCACAACGGCGGGGCGTTCGCAGACGTTGGCCACGAGGTCGTGGTTGATGCGCGGCGGCTTGGTGTATTGCACGTTCACGGCGATGTCGCCCTGGCCGCCGCAATTGATCTGGCAGCACGAAGTGGTGATACGCACGCGGTTCGGCATCTTCTCCTGAACGAACTCGTCGTAGAGCACGTCCATGAGCGATTTCACCACGCCCGAGGCATCGGTGCCGGGAATGTCGCAGTGCAGCCAGCCCTGGGTGTGCGAGATCATCGACACCGAGGCGCCGGTGCCGCCCACCGGGAAGCCTTCGCTTTCGAGCTTTTCGATCAGCGGGGCAACTTTGCTCTCGTCCGCGACCATGTATTCGATGTTCGAACGGGTGGTGAAGCGCACGTGGCCGTCGGCCAGGTCGTCACCGATGTCGCAAAGCTTGCGGATCGTGAACACGTCCATCTGGCGCTGGGTGCCAGCGCGAACGGTCCAGATCTCATCCCCCGACTTCGACACATGGTGCAGAACGCCCGGACGCGGACGATCATGCCAATCCCAGTTGCCGTAGTTGGCCTTCATGACCGGGTGCATGTACGGGAACGGATCCGGGACACCAACCTCATCGGGCATGCGGGGCTTTTCAGCTTGCGTATTCATAAGTTTCCTCCCAAACCGCGCCGCCCGAAGGCGGACGCGGGGCCTATTGAACGTAAAGGGTGGCGCCGATTACTCGGCGCTGATTTGAGCTTCCGCGGCCTTGCGCGCGAACCACTTCTCCGCCTCTTCGTCGAAGTCGTCAGTGCGGACGTAGGACGAGGTGCGCGGGTGGTTGACCATGTTCGGATCCGGGTCGACGCCAACGGCCTCGATGAACGCCGGCAGGCCGATCCGGTCGATCGTTTCACCGACACGCTCATGCTCGAGCGCGTTGTCGGCGAAGAATTCGATCACGGTCTCGCCAAACTCTTCAAGCTTCTCGAAGTCTTCGTCCGACTCGAGCTTCATGAACGGGATGATCATGGTGCCCATGAGGTCGCCGACTTTCAGCGAGCGCTTGCCGCCGATGAGGATCGACACGCCCTTGTCATCACCCGGGCTGAGCGCCTTGGTCATGACGTTGATGCAGTGCATGCAGCGCACGCACGACTGGTTGTCGATTTCCAGCGTGTCATCGTCGTTGAGCGAGATCGCGCGGGTCGGGCACATCGAAACGACGGTGTCGATCGTGTACTTGCGGCCAACGGTGGCGACGTGCTCCTTGACCTTCTCCTGGTCGATCTTGATGTCATCGCGCCAGGTGCCGATCACCGCAAAGTCGGCGCGGTGGATCGCGTTCACACAGTCGTTGGCGCAGCCCGAGAACTTGAACTTGAACTTGTAGGGCAGCGACGGGCGGTGCATCTCGTCGAGGAAGGCGTTGATCAGAACGCGGTGGGCGCGAACTTCGTCGTAGCACGACTGTTCGCAACGGGCATGGCCGACGCAGGACATCGCGGTCCGCAGGGCCGGGCCGGCGCCGCCGAGGTCAAATCCAATCTCGTTGAGCGCGTCAAAGGCTTTCTGGGTGCCTTCGGTCGTCGTGCCCTGGAACATGATGTCGCCCGACTGGCCGTGGAACGCGATGAGACCGGAGCCATGCTCTTCCCAGATGTCGCACATCTGGCGGATCAGGTCGGTGGTGTAGTGGTAGCCCGCGGGAGGCATCACGCGCAGCGTGTGGAATTCTTTCGAGGCCGGGAATTTGTCCGCCACTTCCGAGAAACGGGGGATAATGCCGCCGCCGTAGCCCAGAACCGAAACGGTGCCGCCCTTCCAGAAGCCGAGACGCTCTTCGTAGGAATGCTCGAGCTGGCCAAGGAGGTCGTTGGCCATGTCGGAGTAGTTCTTGTCCTCGGCGTCACGCAGGCGCTTGAGGCCGGTCACGAAGCTCGGCCATTTGCCACCTTCGAGTTCGTCAAGCATGGGGGTTGCGTGCTGCCCCTTGTCGGTCGATTCGTCTTTCATTTGATCCTCCCATAAGAGTGTTCGCGCTAAATGGTCTCACGACCGAATTCCCAAAGTCCGCCCTGAAAGAAAAGGCATGCGTGGAATCCTCCCATACGCATACCATTTCGACAGCCGCTGACGAACAACATTGCCAATAATCTACACATCCGGATAATCGAATGTAAAAGAAAAAAGTTGCCGCAGGTGCAAAACAAACAGAAGGATATTACCGACAAAAATTGTCGGAATACTCGCAACGGGGAGGGTGCGGTGGTTAACACGCAAGAACAAAACGGCTTTTTTTGGCAAGCGCCAAAAGCCGATGAATTTTATCGGAAATGGCGGGATGATCGGCTGACGGCGGCGGAGGCCGCCAAATCCACCGGTTTCGTGGAGATTTCCGACCTCGCGAATCCGTCGAAAGCGGAAAAATCCGAGCTGATCCGGCGCTGCAAGGCGGCGAATCTTGCGCTCTATGAGGTTCCTGATTCTTCAGACCACCGCGCCGAGCTGCGGGACTTTGCCGAATCCTTCGGCCTGAGAATCGCGGAAAAGCATCGCTCAGCGGGCGGCGACGGCATCGTTGCCCTGCGGGAAAGCGATGCGCCGTCACAAACCGGCTACATCCCCTATTCGAAGCGAAAGATGAACTGGCACACCGATGGCTACTACAACGCCCCGGACGACCGAATCAGTGCGATGGTGCTGCACACGGCACAACCGGCCGATGACGGCGGATCGAATCAGTTCCTCGACCACACCATCGCCTTCATCCGGCTCATGGACGAAAACCCCGACTACGTGCGCGCATTGATGCACCCCGAGGCGATGACGATACCGCCCAACGAGGAGGGGGGCAGCTACCGCCCCGCGTCCGTCGGCCCGGTGTTCTTCCCCGATGCCGAGACCGGTGAAATGCAGATGCGTTACACGGCGCGAACCCGGTCGATCGCGTGGCGGGACGATCCGCTGACCCGCGAAGCGGTTGCTTTCCTGCAATCCACACTTGAAAAGCCCGATCCCATGACGATCTCAATCAGGTTCGGGAAGGGACAGGGCGTGCTTTGCAATAACGTGCTGCACGATAGAACCGGGTTTGATGCGAAGGCGGTTGAGTTCAGCCCCCGCGTCGTCTACCGGGTCCGTTTCCACAACCGCGTAGAAGGAAGCTGAGATGACTGAAACCAACCACGCGAGGCTGAGCGATCTGATCATCGGCCACCCGGAAGTAACGAGCTTCACCGAACTGGAAAAGCTCGTGGCCCATGCCGGCGAGAGCGGCATCATGCATCTTGAGTTTGATCTGAAACCGGATTTCCGCGACACCCCGAAAAAATGGGAATGGCTGCTGGAAGCCGCATTCACGCGGGGATTGAAGTATGAGTGATGACCTTCGCGAAATCGCCAATTACGAGCTGCCCTACAGCCGAAAGGCAGAGTTGCGCGAGGTCACCTTCGATGGCGGGATGAAGATGCTGCGGCTGATCTTGCGTGAAGGGCGCCGGATCACGCAGGTCGATCTGGACCAGGACAGCGCGCTGGCGCTTTCGGACGCGATGGGCGACTGGGCGAGGCAACAGGGCTGATGGACTACCTTCCGATCTTTCTCGACGTCGCCGGCAAGAAGGTCATCGTCGACGGTGGCACAACGGTCGCTGCGCGCCGGATCGAAAGGGCGCTGTCGGCCGGAGCCGAGGTGCACAGCTTCGATCCCGATCCGGGCGACGAGGTGCGTGGTTTTATTGGGCAGGACAACCTCATCCACCATGATCGCGCCCCACGGGAGGCCGATTTCGACGGCTGCCTCGTCGCCTATGGGGCCTCGGAAATCCCTGAGCGCGATGCCTCGCTGTACAAATGGGCAAAGAAGCACGGGGCCTTGGCGAACGTGGCCGACGAGAAAGAATTCTGCGATTTCATCACCCCCTCGGTGGTAGAACGCGACCCGCTGACCATTGCGATCTCGACCGGCGGTGCGGCCCCGGTGGTTGCCCGCATCCTGCGCGCCCGCGTCGAGGCCATGCTGCCTGCCGCCTATGGCCGGCTCGCGCAGTTCCTTTCGGGCTACCGCGACCGGATCTATGCGGCCATTCGCGGCGGAACGGCGCGGCGGCGGTTTTGGGAAAACATGATCGAAGGTCCGGCCGGAGATGCCTTTCTTGCCGGTGACGAGGCGCTCGCCGAACAGCTCATCGAGGCCGATCTGGTCAATGGCGGCACTGAGAACCTGCGCCGGGGCGAGGTCTGGCTGGTGGGCGCGGGGCCGGGCGACCCGGATCTTCTGACCTTCAAGGCCCTGCGGATGATGCAGCACGCCGACGTCGTTCTTTATGACCGGCTGATCGGCGACGGGATCCTCGACCTCGTGCGTCGCGATGCCGAACGGATCGACGTTGGCAAGCAGGCAGGGAACCACGTGTTGACGCAGGATGAAACGACTGCGCTCATCATCAAGTTCGCCAAGGAAGGCAAACGCGTGTTGCGGCTCAAGGGCGGTGATCCGTTCATCTTCGGCCGCGGCGGTGAAGAGCTTGAAGACGTGGCCGCGCATGGCATTCCCGTCGTCGTCGTGCCCGGCATCACCGCCGCCGCCGGTTGCGGGTCGTCTGCCGGGATTCCGCTGACCCATCGCAACCACGCGCAAGCCGTGGCCTTTGTCACCGCGCACGGAAAGGATGGCCTTCTTCCGCATGACTGGACGCGCCTGGCACGGCACGACCAAACGGTGGTCGTCTACATGGGCCTGAGGTTCGTTGCCGAGATCGCGGCAAAGGCAATCGAGCAGGGTGTGCCCGCCGAAATGCCCATCGCGGTGATCGACAACGGGACGCGCACCACGCAGCGGGTCGTCGTCGGGACGCTTGCCGATATTGGCGAAAGGACAAGGGCGGCAAAGCTCAAGGGCCCCGCTCTCATCATGATTGGCACGGTCGTGACCATGCGCGATACGCTCGGTGTCGACACCACGGCCCGAGAAGACACGCACACGATGGAGCTGGTGGCGCGCGACGGGCTTTGAACCCCGGTTGTCATGATTTCGTTACACTGGTGACATAACCCGTGCCCGAAACACTGCGCGGGGTTTGCCATGACACGGATCGCCATCAACGGCCTTGGCCGGATCGGAAAGCTTGTTCTGCGTGACCTGATTGACAACGGCGTGCCGGGCGAGATCGTGCTTTTGAATGATCCCGCGGGCACCCCGGATCAGCACGCACATTTGCTGGAATTCGACACCGTGCACGGCCGTTGGGATGCCACGATCGCGTCTGACCGGGAAAGCGTGTCCATCAATGGTGCGCGCATGACCGTGCGGGATGCGTGGAAAATCGACGAACTGCCGTTGGCCGAGTTGGGCATTGACCTTGTGATCGACTGCACGGGGGCACATCGCACCGCCGAGAAACTTGCCCCCTATTATGCGGCCGGGGTCAAGAAGGTGGTGGTGTCCGCGCCGGTCAAGGAAGATCGCGCCGCCAACATCGTCTATGGCGTGAACCATCACATCTACGAGGGGCAGGATCTCGTGACGGCTGCCTCCTGCACCACCAATTGCCTCGCGCCGGTGGTGAAGGTGATCCACGAAAGCCTCGGCATCCGCCACGGCGCCATCACCACCATCCACGACGTGACCAACACCCAGACGATCGTCGACCGCCCGGCGAAAGACCTGCGGCGGGCTCGCTCGGCACTCAATTCGCTGATCCCGACGACGACCGGCTCGGCCAAGGCCATCACCCAGATTTTCCCCGAACTCGTCGGACGGCTGAACGGTCATGCCGTCCGGGTCCCCCTCCTCAACGCCTCGCTGACCGATTGCGTGTTTGAGGTTGAACGGGAGACCAGCGTCGAGGAAGTCAACGCGCTGCTGCAAGCCGCCGCCGAGGGAGAGTTGAACGGCATTCTGGGCTACGAGGAGCGCCCGCTGGTTTCGGCCGACTACGTGAACGATTCACGCAGTTCCATCGTCGACGCGCCCTCGACAATGGTCGTGAACGGGACTCAGGTGAAAATCTATGCCTGGTATGACAACGAGTGGGGCTATTCCTGCCGCTTGGCAGATGTGACCCGGATGGTGCTTAAATCCATTTGATCGAGCCAGCCCCCTGCCCCGAGGCAAACCGACCGATGAGGGCCATGAATGACCGAGTCCCGCAGCCGTCCTGAAGGCCTCAACGCCTACATCGCCGTCACCGCGGCCTATTGGGCCTTCATGCTCACCGATGGCGCCCTGCGGATGCTGGTGCTTCTGCACTTCCACGAACTCGGGTTCTCGGCCCTGACGCTGGCCTGGCTGTTCTTGTTGTACGAAATCGCCGGGATCGTGACGAACCTCTCCGCCGGTTGGATTGCCGCGCGGTTCGGGCTGACAGCCACGCTATACGCGGGGCTTTCGCTCCAGATCATCGCGCTCGGGGCCTTGTCGCAGCTTGACCCGGGCTGGGCCATGGCGCTTTCGGTTCCCTTCGTGATGGTCGTGCAGGGCTTGTCCGGCGTGGCCAAGGACCTCTCCAAGATGTCTTCGAAATCAGCCGTGAAACTTCTGGCCCCAACGGAAGACGGTGGCCTGTTTCGGTGGGTCGCGCTCCTCACCGGTTCGAAGAACGCCGTCAAGGGCGTGGGATTTTTCCTTGGGGCTGCGCTGCTTGCCCTGGCCGGGTTCAAGGCCGCCGTGATCGGCATGGGGGCTGTCCTCGCGATCATCCTCGTCGCCGTGGCCGCCTTCATGCCCCCTGGACTGCCCAAGGGCTCCAAATCCGCGAAATTCGCCCACGTTTTTGCCACCGACCCGCGGGTGAACCGGCTTTCGCTCGCGCGCCTTTTCCTCTTCGGGGCGCGCGACACATGGTTTGTGGTTGGCATTCCGATCTATTTTCAGGCCGCTCTGTCGGACGGCACCCCGGAAGGCGCGCGCCTTGCATTTTTCCTTGTCGGCGGCTTCATGGCGTTCTGGATCATCGCCTATGGCTTCGTGCAGGCAGCGGCGCCAAAACTTCTCAAGGGGGCGCAGCGCTCGGAACCCGAAGTCGTCCGCCTTTCGGTGACCTGGGTCGGCATTCTTGCCTTCGTCCCGGCCCTGCTTGCGCTTGCGGCCTGGGCCAATGGGCCGTGGCTCATGCCGGTGCTGATCGCGGGCCTGCTCGTCTTCGGCTTCGTGTTTGCGATCAACTCATCCGTGCACTCATACCTGATTCTCGCCTTCACGGGCGCCGAGCGCGTCACGATGGATGTCGGGTTCTACTACATGTCGAATGCAGCCGGGCGACTGGCCGGAACGCTGCTGTCCGGGCTCAGTTACCAGCTTGGCGGGCTGCCGGCTTGCCTCGCCACTGCCGCGCTGATGGCCGGCGCAAGCTATCTCGCCGCCCGGCGCCTTTCATAGACAAACCGGCGCGGGCATCCGCGCCGGTTTGTTTTTCTGCCAAGCCGCGATCAGAAGTTCAGCGAAACATCGCGGTGGTGGGCCGTGCAGCTTGCCATTTCGAGGGCCTGTTCGCGGGTCAGACGGTCCTGCGCCCGAACCCCAAGCGTGCCTTTGATCCCATCGAGATAGGCCTCAAGTCCCGGGACGAGGGACGCTGCATCGGCACGCCAGGCTTTCTGAGACGCGTATTCGTCGAGCGCTTTCTGATATTGCTCCAGCGCATCGTCGCGCTTGCCCTTGTCGAGCGCTCGGCGAGCCTTCGAAAGCGCAGACTTGACGTCACCTGCACCGTCGACCGCTCCGACGATCTTTTCGAGCGCCTTGATCTCGTCGACGGCGGCATCGCCCTCGCCGGTTTCGAAGATCGCGCGGGCGTCGTTGAGCGGAGCCTCCAGCGCGGCAAATGCGTCGTTGGCATGCAGCACCGCCAGAACCTCGGCCACATCCTCGAATGACGTATCGGCAGCGCGCCGGTAGGTCTTGCGCGCCTTGTCCTCGGCTTGCGTCAGTTCGGTGAACGCCTTGTGGACCTCTTCCCAGTCTGCCGGGATTTGGCCGCGCAACGTTTCGATCTCAGCCTCGTAGCGGGCAAGGTTTTCCTCCAGACGCGCCCGCGTCGCCGCGTCGCCATCCGGACCCATCCGGTTGAGCGTCGTCGAGACTTCGGCTGCGTCGGCTTCGGCCTTGCGGATCTGCTTCTCAAGGGAGCGAACGCGGATCAGCTGCGGGCGGTACTCCACTGCGGCAGCTTCGACCGCCGCCGCGGCGACGGCAATACCGGCATGGGCAGATATGGCCTCCTCGGCGGCATCAATGCTCTCTGAAACCGTCCCCGCCAGATCCTTCGGCAGCGCCGTCAGATCAAGCATCCGGGCCGCCGCGATTGCATCTGTCACCTGCGTGCTTTCCGCAAACTTCCGCCCGACGTAGTCTTCGAGGCAAATCTGCAGCTTCGGGTTCCGGGGCGGCGGACTTGTCTCGGACAGGAAACTCACCCGATTGGGCAGATAGTTCACCAGCGGCGGATAGGATCCGACGATGCTCAACGCAATGAGCTGGAGTGCGATGAAGGGAATCACGCCCTTGTAGATCTGCAGCGTCCGCACAACTGCCGGCGCCACACCGCGCAGGTAGAACAGGGCGAACCCGAACGGCGGAGTGAGGAAGCTCGTCTGGATGTTCAGACCGATCATCACCCCGAGCCAGACGGCGGTGATGTTGGCCCCGGGATCGGCGAGCAGGATCGGCGCCACGATCGGCACAACCACAACGGCGATTTCGATGAAATCGAGGAAAAAGCCCAACAGGAAGATCACCATCATCACGATGATGAATTGGGTCCAGAACCCGCCAGGCAGCGACACGAGGAATTCCCGCACCAGCTCTTCACCGCCAAATGCACGGAATGCGGCCGTCAGCATGGCGGCGCCGAGCAGAATGATGAAAACCAGAGATGTCGTCTTGGCTGTTTCGAGCATCACTGTCTGAAGGGTGTGTTCCACGCGCAAGGCGCGGATGCCCGACCAGACCAACGAGATGAGAAGCAGCCCGGTGCCGATCACCCCAAGTGTGATCCCGATCTGATCCGCCGGGGTGTCCATGGCCTTCACGTTCATCTCATAGTTTGCCAGCGCATAGGCGATGATGGCCAGACCGGCGAGACCAACCAGCGCGGGCGCGAACAATCGCCGCGATCCCTTTTCCGGCAGGCGGTAACCGGCCATGATCAGAGCCCCGGCCGCGCCGATGGCACCCGCCTGGTTCACGGTTGCAATGCCGGTGATGATCGAGCCAAGCACGACAAAGATCAGCGCGAGCGGCGGCACGAGCGTGAGAAACACACCCCGCCAGAATGCGAAGTCGAACTTTCCGTCATACGGCACCGCCGGGGCAGCCTTCGGTCGCAGTACCGCAAACACCAGAATGTAGAGCATGTAGAGACCGACGAGCACGAGGCCGGGAATGAAGGCGCCGAGGAACATCTCGCCCGCACTTGTGCCGGCGACGTCGAAGATCGACGGCATCGAGATTTCGCCGGTTGCTTCCTTGTAGAGCGCCTTGCGCATCGTCGAAGCCTGATCGGCAGCCGAGGCAAGCTGGTCGGCGAGGATGATCAACACGATCGACGGCGGAATGATCTGCCCCAGCGTGCCCGAAGCCGCGATCGTGCCGGTGGCCAATGGCGTCGAGTAGTTGTTGCGCAGCATGGCGGGCAGCGAGATCAGGCCCATTGCCACAACCGTTGCGCCAACGATGCCAGTGGTGGCGGCAAGAAGCGCGCCGACGAAAACGACCGAGATGCCGAGACCGCCCGGCACCGGGCCGAACAGCCGCGCCATGGTGACCAGCAGGTCTTCGGCGATCTTGGAGCGCTGAAGCATGATCCCCATGAAAATGAAGAGTGGAATGGCGATGAGCGTGTCTCGCTCAACCTCCCAATAGACGCCCCTGAGGTTCGTCACCCCGGCCTGAAGCCACTGCTGTGGCCCGCCGGAATGGAAATAGGCCTCGGTGTTGCCGGCAAAAATCCAGCCGGAGCCGGCCGCAAGGCCAATGGTGATGATCGCGGCGCCCGGCAAGGCGAAGGCCACCGGGTAGCCCGAGCCCAACGCGGTGGCCATGATAACGACCAGAAGAATGAGAAAGAAAAGCTCCATCTGACGTTACCTCATCAATGAGCCGCGGCCGCGGCTGGTTCACGGTGGCCGGGTTCATCGCGTTTATCTGCAACCGCGTCAAACAGGTAGCTCACGAACTCGATCAGCATCGTGATGGCGAAAACGCCGATCAGGGCGGCCATCTGGTACTTGATGTACATGCCGAAGGGGCCCGACTGGCTGATTTCGAAATTTTTGACCGGCGCATTGATGATCGATTGCGGTCCGTTGAAGGCAATCGCAATGATCACCCAAGTCGTGGTCATTCCAAGCATGATCGTTCCGACGGTATTGACGGCGCCACGCTTGGTACGTCCAAGGCCGGCATAGATCACATCGACACGCACGTGGCCCTCATCAAACAGGGTGTAGGCCGACGCGAAAAGGAAGAGCGCGGCATACCAGTAACGAACCAGGTCTCCCATCAAGGCCTGCTCGTAGGAAAACACGAATCGCGAGATCACGATCAGCAGCTCGGCCGCCACGATCAGCAGCGCCAGCCAGGTGAAACCAAGAGTGCGGGTAAACAGCGCGACGACGAAGCCCGCGACGATCAGCGGAACGTGAATCCAGGGGCCGACCCAGCTTGCCCGGGCGAAATTGTGCCCTGCCGCCTCGCCCAGCAGCGGCGTGACGAGTTCCTCGGCTCGCAGGAAGGCAATCCCGGCATCCGCGATACCGATGAAAAACACCGCCCAGAACAAGCCCCGGATCAGATAGACGTTGAAGCTGTGGATGAGATGTGCGTCCCAGCGAAGTGAGCGTGACAGGCTCGACCCGACGATAGCTCCCGCAGCCGCGATTGCGATGACATAGATCGTCGCGTGGACCCATGCGCCGCCTGCGCCTTCAGCTCCGAAACCGCGAAGGCCCGGAAAACCAAAATACACAACCAATGCGTTGTTGATGAGAAACGCCGCGAGGATGGTCAGGACGGACCACCCAAACATCCGAACAATCGGTGCGGGCCGCCCGTGGCGGGGGATTTCGGTAGGGGCGCTATCGCTGACCATAGGTCGTCCCTCTTTTTAAGGAAGATCTGGCGGGAGTGGTGTCCGCGAGGGAAAAGGACGGGGCCAAGGCCCCGCCCTTATGATTTTCTATTCCGAGGTCAGAACCTCAGAGGCCGAGAATCCGGTTGCGCTGGTTCACGAACTGGCCTTCGAACAGCGCGAGACCTTCACCGATTTCGCGCATCTTGTCCTGAACCGCGTTGTTCACCTCTTCCGCGAGCGCGTCGTACGACGCAATCTCGGCAAAGACTTCCTCGGCGGCTTCGCCCATCGCATCCCAGACATCCTCATTGAACGAACGCACCTCAACCCCATGCTCGTTGACGAGCTTTGCGAGGTATTCGCCGTTGAGCGCCATGGTCTCGAAGTACTGGTTGCCGTTCTCTTCATGAGCGGCAGCCGTCACGATGGCCTGCTCGGTCGGCGTCAGCGACGACCACCACGATTTGTTCATGGTCAGCGAAAGCTGCGAGCCCGGCTCGTGCATGCCGCCGGTGTAGTAGTACTTGGCAGCTTCGTAGAACTTCATGAAGTAGTCGTTGTAGGGGCCGACCCACTCGGTCGCGTCGATGGTGCCCGACACGAGGTTTTCGTAGATCTGACCACCCGGGAGCGACACGGTCGAGGCGCCGAGCTTGGCGAGCACCTGACCACCGAGGCCCGGGATACGCATCTTCAGGCCCTTGAAGTCGTCGCCCGATTCAATCTCCTTGTTGAACCAGCCGCCGGCCTGCGTGCCGGTGTTGCCAGCCGGAAGGCCGTAGAGACCGAACTGGTCCTGCACCTTGTCCCACAGCTCGCGGCCGCCGCCAAAACGAATCCAGGCGTTGATCTCAGTGAAGGTCATGCCGAAGGGCACGGCCGTGAAGTAGGCCAGGGCCGGGTGCTTGCCGACCCAGTAGTAGTCGGCGCCGATGTAGGCTTGCGAGTTGCCGGAGGCGACTTCGTCAAACACGTCGAGTGCGCCCACGCGCTCACCAGCGGCGAAGTATTCGGTCTGGATCGCGCCTTCCGAAAGCTCGGTAATGCGCGCAGCAAGGCGCTGGGCCGAAACGCCGAGGCCCGGGAAGTCCCGCGGCCAGGTCGAGACGATGGTCATGGTCTTGGCGTGGCTGGCGGCCACCGCCGGTGCGGCCAAAGTGGTCGCGGCGGTGCCAAGCGCGGCACCCGTCAGAAACTTACGACGCTCCATGTGAGATATCCTCCTCCGATCTGTCGTCATTATCATCTGTTTTGACTCTGAGTCCTCGGGCGAGCCTAAACCCGGCCCAAGCTGGTTGGCAACAGTAAGGAGCTAGTAACAGATTTCAAACGATTTCTGCCGACTGGTAAAAAGATTTTGCCAACGATCATGCAGATGTTAGCGAAAACTCATCCAAGACGTGTAGGACAGATCAGCCGCCGCGGCGAAAATCATTCAGGCCGCGTTTTCCCGCGGGTTCTTGCCCAGGATGATCATGCCGAGCAGATCATCCTCGGACACCTCATCGACATTCACCGTTCCCACGAGTTTTCCATTCTTCATCACGCTGGCCCGATCACAGAGCGTTTTGACCTGGTGAATATCGTGATCGATGAGAAATATGCCGATGCCCTGCTTCTTCAGCTCGCCAATCAGCTGGGCCACCATTCGCGTTTCCTCGACACCCAGCGCCGCCGTCGGCTCGTCCATGATCAGGATCTTGGCGTTGAAATATACCGCCCGGCTGATCGCCACGGATTGGCGTTGCCCCCCCGAGAGCCCCGAGACCGGCGTCGTGTAGCGGCGGAAGTTCGGCGTCAGGCGGCTCATGATCTTGCGGGTCTCGGCCTCCATCTTCGCATCATCGAGAAATCCGAGGGGGGTAGTGAGCTCGCGCCCAAGGAACAAGTTGGACGCAGCATCGAGGTTATCGGCAAGTGCAAGATACTGATATATCGTCTCGATCTGGTAATCGCGGGCATCGCGGGGGTTGTTGATATCGGCCGGTTGCCCGTTCACCAATATCTCGCCACCGTCGCGCTTGATCGCGCCCGACAGCATCTTCATCAACACCGATTTGCCTGCGCCGTTGTGGCCGAGAATGCCCACGACCTCGCCGGCATGAACATCGACGGTCACATGATCGACGGCCCGGATTCCGCCGAAAGCTTTCTGCATGTCGCGCATTTCGACGAGCGGCGTTTCCTTTTCCATTACTTGATCCCCGCTCTCTTGCGATAGACGATGTCGACGAACACGGCGAAGACGAGAACGACGCCCACGACGATGTTCTGAAACGGAGCATCGACGCCAACCATGGCCATGCCGGATTGCAGCGACTGCATGATCAATGCCCCGAGGATCGCCCCGTGGATGGTGCCGAGGCCACCGGACAGCGCCGTGCCGCCGATCACCGCCGCCGCGATCACCCGCAGTTCGTCAAGCGTGCCGATGTCATTGGTGTGGAACGTCAGGCGGGCGGAAGCGACCACCGCCGAGACCGCGCAGAGCGCGCCCATGATCGCGAATACTTTTACCGTCAGCAGGCGGATATCGATACCGGCCAGCATTGTCGCTTCCGGATTGCCGCCGGCTGCGAAAATGTATCGGCCCAGCCGGGTTCGGGTCGCCACCATGGTCATGACAACCGCGACGAGGATCAGGATCAGAACCGAATAGGGAATGCCATAGCCCTCGGTATAACCTTGCGGCATGATCTCGCCGCGCGCCTCGAACTCGCGCTGGAGGATGCGAACCGGCTTTTCATAATTGTTCAGAATCCAGACGAAGCCCAGAATCGCGGCCCCGATGATCCCGCCGAGCGTGAACTCGGCCCAGAGTGGCTTGACCGGGAAGTCGTGCCGGATTTTTGCGTGGCGCGCGTGGTATAGCCCATACACCGCGATCGAAACCGCCAGAGCACCGAAGATCCAGCTCCCGGTTTCGCCAAGGGTGCCGCCGATGCCGCCAAGCGACTGGAACCGCTCGTCAAGCGGCCCGATGGTTTGGCCCCGGGTCTGGAACCAGGCCACGTTGCGCCAGACGAACAAGCCGCCGAGCGTGACGATGAACGCCGGGATGGTCAGGAATCCAATGAGATAGCCGTGGAA
>JANTFS010000060.1 GCA_024763335.1 Paracoccaceae bacterium
TCCCCCGAGAGGTTGCAAGGCACCCGCGCGAAGAGCTTATTGAGGTTGAGAAAAAACTGCGGGAAATCAAGGGTGTCACGGTCCTTCTTTATGTACAGACCTGTGCTGCGGAGAAACGTCGGCGGCGCAAGCGCGGCACCTTTCCCGACCCCGACAAACGGGTGTTCATCAACACCGAGATTTGCGAGGGCTGCGGCGATTGCGGCGTGCAGTCGAACTGCGTGGCGCTGGTGCCGGTGGAGACGGAGTTCGGCCGCAAGCGCGCGGTGGACCAATCGGCCTGCAACAAGGACTTTTCCTGCCTCAACGGGCTCTGCCCGTCATTCGTGACGGTCGTGGGGGGCCGGCCGCGCCGGCAGCCGAGGGCCGAGGTGGACCTGCCTGACATGCCCGCGCCGCAGTTGCCCGAGATCCGCGGCACGTGGAACACGCTTGTGACCGGCGTCGGCGGCACCGGGGTCGTGACCATCGGGGCAATTCTCGCGCAGGCCGCCCATCTGGAGGGGCGCGGCGCGGCGCTGATCGACATGACCGGGATTGCCCAGAAGGGCGGCGAGGTGACGGTGCACCTGAGGATCGCGCGGGCCCCGGAGGATATCACCGCCGTGCGGGTCGCGACCGGGGAGGCCGATGCGCTGATCGGCGGCGATCTCGTCGTCTCCGCCAGCGCGGCAACGCTCGGGCTGACCCATCCGACGCGGACGGGCGCCGTGGTCGACAGCCACGAAACGATCACCGGCGCCTTCACGCGGGATCCGGAATTGCACATTCCTGGCAATGATTTGGCGCTTGCTCTTGAGGCAAAGCTTAAAGATGGGCTGACGCTGTTTGACGCCAGCGAGCTGTCGCGTGTGCTGCTGGGCGACAGCATCTTTTCCAACATGATGGTGCTCGGCGCGGCGTGGCAGCGCGGGCTGGTGCCGGTCGGGCGCTCGGCGATTTTCGAGGCGATCGAGCTCAACGGGCAGGCGGTGGCGGCGAACCAGCGCGCCTTTGACCTTGGGCGCTGGGCGGTGCTGCATCCCGATGCGGCCGCGCGCCAGACCGGCGGTCCGCCGGACGCGGCGCCCAGCTCGCTCGACGACCGGATCGCGCTGCGGGCCGAGCAGCTTGTCGCCTATCAGGGCCCGCGGCTGGCCCGGCGCTATCGCCGGATGGTCGCGGCGGCGCCGGAGGCGCTGCGCGAGGCCGTCGCGCTCGGCTATCACAAGCTGTTGGCCTACAAGGATGAATACGAGGTGGCACGGTTGTTGTTGGAGACGCGGGCGCAGGCCGCCGCGGCCTTCGAGGGGGATCTGCGTCTGAGCTACCATCTCGCGCCGCCGCTTCTGTCGCGGCCGGGGCCGGACGGGCGGCCGAAGAAACGCCGGTTCGGGCCGTGGATCCTGCCTGCCATGCGCGTCTTGCGGCATTTCAAATGGCTGCGTGGCACGCCGCTGGACCCGTTCGGCTACAGCGCCGAGCGGCGCCTCGAACGGCAGCTGATTCGCGACTACGAGGCCGACATGGCGGAGGTGTTCGCCGCCGTTTCACCGCAAACCGAAGAGATTGCCCGCGGGCTGGCCGAATTGCCGCTGCGCATCCGTGGCTTCGGGGCGGTCAAGGCGGCGAGTGCGGCAGCGGCGGCGGCGACGCGGCGCGAGCTTCTCGCCGAGTTTCGGCGCGGGCCGGAAGGGCCGCAGGCCGCGCTCGCGGCGCAGTAACGCCCGCCCGCGCGGCCTCTGCGCCGGTGCGGCCGGCTTGCCGAGGCGGGGGCGTGGCCTTGGCGCGCCGTTCCGGCTTTCGCTGGCGTTGCTGCGGGAATGGTCGTAGAACGCGCGGGGCAGGCGAAGAGGGCTGGAGATGGCGGTTGGAGTATTCGATTCAGGTCTTGGCGGGCTGACGGTCTATGATGCGCTGGTCAAGCGGCTGCCCGACGTGCCTTTCGTCTATTTCGGCGACAATGCCCACGCGCCCTATGGGGTGCGCGATGCCGACGACATTTTCGATCTGACCACCCGCGCCGTTTCGCGCCTCTGGGACGAGGGCTGCGATCTGGTGATCCTCGCCTGCAACACCGCCTCGGCCGCCGCCCTGCGCCGGATGCAGGAGCGCTGGCTGCCGGCCGACAAGCGGGTGCTGGGGGTGTTCGTGCCGCTGATCGAGGCGCTGACCGAGCGCGACTGGGGCGACAACTCGCCGCCGCGGGAAGTGGCCGTGAAGCACGTGGCGCTGTTTGCCACGCCGGCGACGGTGGCGAGCCGGGCGTTCCAGCGCGAACTGGCCTTCCGCGCGATTGGTGTGGATGTCGAGGCGCAGGCCTGCGGCGGCGTCGTTGACGCGATCGAGGAAGGCGACATGATCCTCGCCGAGGCGCTGGTGCGCTCCCATGTCGATGCGCTGAAGCGCAAGATGCCCGATCCGCAGGCGGCGGTTCTGGGCTGCACCCACTACCCGCTGATGGAAGACGTGTTCCAGGATGCGCTCGGGCCCGGTGTGACGGTCTACAGCCAGGCCAGCCTCGTTGCCGAGAGCCTCGCCGACTATCTTCGACGCCATCCCGGCATGACCGGCCCGGGTGAGACGGCCAAACTGCTCACCACCGGCGATCCGCGCAAGGTGAGCGATCGCGCCACCCAGTTCCTGCGGCGCAAGATCACCTTCGAGGCCGCATGATTGCAGCGGGCGCGGCCCGCCCCCATATCGACACGAACCGATACGAGACCGACATGACCCACAAAATCGCCATTCTCGGAGCCTCGGGCTACACCGGCGCGGAGCTGGTGCGCATCATCGCCACACATCCGGCGATGGACATCGTCGCCTTGTCGGCCGACCGCAAGGCGGGGATGCAGATGGCCGAGGTCTATCCGCATCTGCGCCATCTCGATCTGCCGGCGCTGGTGAAGATGGAAGAGATCGACTTCACCGGCGTCGATCTGGTCTTTGCCGCGCTGCCGCACGGGCTGAGCCAGGCCCTGGTGCGCGATCTGCCGCGCAGTGTGAAGGTGGTCGACCTCGGCGCGGATTTCCGCCTGCGCGACCCGGCGGCCTACGAGACATGGTATGGCCGGCCGCATGTGGCGCCGGAGCTTCAGAAAGAGGCGGTCTACGGGCTGACGGAGTTTTACCGCGACGAGATCCGTGCGGCGCGGCTGGTGGCGGGAACGGGCTGCAACGCGGCCACCGTGCAATACGCGCTGCGCCCGCTGATCGGGCAGGGGCTGATCGATCTCGACCGGATCATCTGCGATCTCAAGAACGGTCTTTCGGGGGCGGGGCGGGCGCTGAAGGAAAACATGCTCTTTACCGAGCGGGCCGGCAATGTCGAAGGCTATGCCCTTGGCGGCAAGCACCGGCACCTGGGCGAGTTCGACCAGGAGTTTGAGCTGCTCGCCGGCCGGCCGGTGGAGATCATCTTCACGCCGCATCTCGTGCCTGCGAGCCGGGGGATCCTTGCCGACTGCTACGTCGAGGGCGATCCGCAGGCGATTCACGCCGCGCTTGAGCGGCAATATGCCGATGAGCCCTTCGTCACCGTTCTGCCCTTCGGCCAGGCGCCGGGGATGGGGCATGTTACCGCCTCGAACCATTGCCAGATTGGTGTTATAGGAGACCGCAAGGCGAACAGGGCGCTTGTCGTGTCGGCGCTCGACAATCTAACCAAGGGCTCGTCGGGTCAGGCCGTGCAGAATGCGAATCTGATGCTGGGACACGACGAGACGACCGGGCTGATGATGGCCCCGGTGTTTCCGTAAGGAGGATCACATGGCAGGAATGAAGGGTCTCAAGAAACAGCGCCGCATCCAGATCGTTGTGGTGGCCTTCGTGGCGCTTGCGATCGCGACGGCGCTGATCGGTTACGCGTTGCGCGACGGGATCAACTATTTCCGTGATCCGTCCCAGATTCTCGCCGAGCCGCCGGCCCCGAACGAGGTGTTCCGGATCGGCGGTCTGGTGGAAGCGGGCAGCATCGTGCGCGGCGAGGGCGAGACGGTCCGGTTCATTGTCACCGACGGGGCGGAATCGGTGCCGGTGGTCTTCACCGGGATCCTGCCGGACCTGTTTTCCGAGAACCAGGGCATGATCGGCACCGGCGTCTACGTCGATGGCGTGTTCAAAGCCTCGGAGATTCTCGCAAAGCACGACGAGAGCTACATGCCGAAAGAGGTGCTTGATTCGCTCAAGGACGAGGGCCTCTACCAGGAACCGGGATCCTGACGCAGGGGCTCCTTCGCGCCTTCGGCCCGTCGTCGCCATGGCGAAGAGCGCCGCTCCGGCGCGATGAGCCGCCCGCCCGGTTTCGCGGAAATTAACCCGGCCCGACCAGCCTGACCCCAGGTTTCAACTGTGGGGGCATGCGATGCTTTCGGTCCGCGAGATTGCCGACCAGATCCTCGATCGCGAAGGCGGCTTTGTGAACGATCCCGACGATCCGGGTGGGGCCACCAACCACGGCGTGACGATCCACACCCTGCGCGCGCTCGGGATCGATCTCGACGGCGACGGCGCGGTGACCGCCGGCGATGTGCGCCGCCTCAGCCGCGATCAGGCGCGCGAGATCTTCATCCGCGACTACTTCGAGCGCCCGCGCATTTCGATGCTGCCCGAGGTGCTGCAGCCATCGGTGTTTGACATGTATGTCAATTCCGGGGCCAACGCGGTGCGCATCCTGCAGCGGCTTCTGGGCAGGATGGGTGAGCCGGTGCGCGTCGATGGGGCGATCGGGCCACAGACGGCGGCGGCCGCCCGGCGCGCGGCCGCGGCAGCCCCCGACCATATCGCCGATGCCTACGGCATTGCCCGGCGCAACTACTATTACCGGCTGGCTGATGCCCGCCCGGCGAGCCGCAAATATGCCCGCCGCCGCGATGGCGGCAAGGGCGGCTGGATCATCCGCGCCGAGGCCTTCATCTCGCCGCCCCTGCGCCTGACGGAGGCCGAGCATCGCGCCCGGGTGGCGCAATGGGGCTGATGTCGGGCGTGGCGGCGATCGCGGCGGCGCTCTTCGGCGGTGGCACCAACGCGATCCGCGACACCGCCGAGGTCTTCTTCGAGAACGCCGAAGCCGGGGCGCAGCGCGATGCCGCCTGGCGGGCCGCGGCGCTGAACCAGTTCGCGGCCGAGTTTGCCGGGCCCAAGCGCGGGGTCTTCGACCGGTTCATGGATGCGCTCAACCGGGTGCCGCGCCCGGCGCTCGCGCTGGGCACGCTCGGGCTGTTCGTCGCGGCGATGGTTGACCCGGTGTGGTTTTCGGCGCGGATGCAGGGCATCCAGCTGGTGCCCGAGCCGCTGTGGTGGCTGATGGGGGCGATCGTGAGTTTCTACTTCGGTGCGCGCCAGCAGATGAAGGGGCAGGAATTCCAGCGCTCGCTGGCCGAGACGATGCTGCGCACCAATGCCGTCATGCGCAATATCGGGGCGCTCGAGGCGCTCGACGCGGGCGCCGAGGCGGCCGACGATCCCAACCCGGCGCTTGATGCCTGGCAAGGGCGCGGCTGATGACCACGGAATTCCTCGTCTCGTTGCTGACAGAGCACGGGCCCTGGGTGGTTTTGGTCTTCTACCTCCTGTGGCGCGATCTGCAAAAGGATCAGGCCACGCGGGCGGTGCTCGACAAGAACTCGGCGATCCTGATCGAGATTACCACGATCATCCGCGAGCGCCTGCCGCATGGCGGCCGACCGGGGGCATGACGATGCGGGGACTGCGGCGCTGGCTCAAGGCCTTGCTGAGCGGGCCGAAATTCAACCGCGCGCTGGAGCGCTACAACCGCGCGGCGGGCGATCTCGACAAGGCGGTGCGGGAGGTGCTTTCAGGATGAAACAGGCGGCCGGGCTCTTGGCCCTCATCATCGCGGTGCTGGAGATGGCGCGCGCCGGGCTTGGCGATCGGGCGAGCCTGACCATCCTGTCGGGCGCGCTGGCGCTGATGGCGCTGATGATCGCGGCAACTTTCCTGTGGCTCTGGATCGAGCGTGCCACCCCGCTGGCGCTGGGCATGGCCCATGGCTGGCTCGGCGCCGGGCTGATCGCCGGCGGCTGGTGGCTGTCGCAGCTGACCGGGTTCGGACCGTGGCCCCCGGCGGGTCTGGTGGCGGCGCTGGCGCTGCCGGTGGTGGGGGCGGTGCTGCATTTCGCGGTGATTCACCGGTCTTTCGGCCGGCACGGCATCGGGTTCCTGTGGCCGGTGGCGCTGGCATTGGGCGGATCGGCGCTGGCTTTCGTGCTGGTCTGACGGCGGCGGGCGCCGGCGATTACTTTTTCGCGACATTGGCGCGCATGGGATTGGCGGCGCGTGCGAAACTGCATAATGTCCGCCCATGATTACGGAACTCGGACATGTCGCGCTGATCCTGGCGCTGGGCGTCGCCATCGTGCAAACGATCGTGCCGCTCATCGGGGCGCAGAAGGGCTGGAGCGGCTGGATGGCCGTGGCAGCCCCGGCCGCCACTTTGCAATTCATCTTCATCGCCGCCGCCTTCGGCGCGTTGACCCATGCCTTCGTCACCTCGGATTTCTCGCTGCACGTGGTCTGGGCGAATTCGCATTCGGCCAAACCGATGCTCTACAAGATCTCCGGGGTGTGGGGAAACCACGAGGGGTCGATGATGCTGTGGGTGCTGATTCTGGCCCTCTTCGGGGCGACGGCGGCCTGGTTCGGTGGCGGGCTCCCGCCGCGGCTGAAGGCGCGCGTACTTTCGGTGCAGGGCTCGATCGGCCTGGCCTTCCTCGGCTTCATCGTCTTTACCTCGAACCCGTTCCTGCGCTTGCAGGTTCCGCCATTTGACGGGCGCGACCTCAACCCGCTGTTGCAGGACCCTGGCCTCGCCTTTCACCCGCCGTTCCTCTACCTCGGCTATGTCGGCCTTTCGATGGCCTTCTCCTTTGCCGTCGCCGCCCTGATCGAGGGCCGGGTCGATGCGGCCTGGGCGCGCTGGGTGCGGCCGTGGACGCTGGCGGCCTGGGTCTTTCTCACCATCGGCATCGGGCTTGGCTCGTGGTGGGCCTATTACGAGCTTGGCTGGGGCGGGTTCTGGTTCTGGGACCCGGTGGAGAACGCCTCCTTCATGCCGTGGCTCTTTGCCGCCGCGCTCCTGCACTCGGCGATCGTGGTGGAGAAACGCGAGGCGCTCAAAAGCTGGACGATCCTGCTGGCGATCCTCGCCTTCGGCTTCTCGCTGATCGGCACCTTCATCGTGCGCTCGGGCATCATCACCTCCGTCCACAGCTTCGCCTCCGACCCGACGCGCGGCGTGTTCATCCTCGGCATCCTTGCCTTCTTCACCGGCGGGGCGCTGATCCTCTATGCGGCGCGGGCCTCGGCGATGGAAGCGCGGGGCGTGTTCTCGATGGTCAGCCGCGAGACGGCACTGGTGGTCAACAACATCCTGCTTGCGGTGTCGTCCTTCGTCGTCTTCATCGGCACGGTCTGGCCGCTGGCCGCCGAGATGTTCTTTGGCCGCAAGCTCTCGGTGGGCGCGCCCTTCTTCGAGGCGGCGTTCACGCCCTTCATGGTGGTGCTGGCGATCATCCTGCCGGTCGGCGCGATGCTGCCGTGGAAGCGGGCCCGGCTGGGGCGGGTGATCAAGCCGCTGATCCCGGCGATGGGGCTCGCGGTTGCCGTCGCGCTGCTTGCCTGGACGCTGCAAACCGGCCGAACCATTCTCGGACCGGTGGGCTTCCTGCTCGGCACCTGGCTGGTGGCCGGGGCCCTCACCGATCTGTTCGGCCGCACCGGCCGCGGGCCGATCGGTCAGCGCCTTTCGCGCCTGACCCGGCTGCCGCGGGCCGATTGGGGCAAGGCCAGCGCCCATGCCGGGCTCGGGATCACATTCATGGGCATTGCCGGGCTCCTGGCCTGGCAGGCGGAGGATATCCGCGTGGCCCAGGTGGGGGAGACCTTCGAGGTCGCGGGCTATGCGATTACCCTCGATGAAGTGCACCGCGAGCAGGGGCCGAACTACATCTCGACCACGGCCACGATGGAGGTGCACAAGGGCGATGCGCTGATCGCGCTGCTGCACCCCGAAAAGCGTGTCTATCCGGTGCAGGGGATGCCGACCACCGAGGCGGCCATCGCCAACGGCTTCTGGCGCGACATCTACCTGGTGATCGGGGATCCGCAGGAGGGCGGCGGCTGGGCCGTGCGCACCTTCATCAAGCCCTTCGCGAACTGGATCTGGGCCGGCACCCTGATCATGGCGCTGGGCGGGCTCTTGTCGCTGTCGGACCGGCGTTATCGCGTCGCCGCCGGCGCCGCACGGGCGCAGATCCAGGGAGTGCCGGCGGAATGAAGAAGCTGTTGCTTGCACTGGCGCTGATCGCCAGCCCGGCCCTGGCGGTGAATCCCGACGAGGTGCTCGATGATCCGGCCCTCGAGGCGCGCGCGCGCGATATTTCGGCCGGGCTGCGCTGCGTGGTCTGCCAGGGCGAAAACATCGACGAATCCAACGCCGACATTGCCCGCGATCTGCGTATTCTCGTGCGCGAACGGCTCGTGGCCGGCGACAGCGATCAGCAGGTGATGGATTTCATCGTCGACCGTTATGGCGAATACGTGCTCATGAAACCCACCCAGGAAGGCGCAAACCTGCTTCTGTGGTGGGCGGGACCGGTGCTTTTCGTGCTGGCACTTGCCGGGGCGGGGCTCTACCTGCGCCGGCGGGCGCAAAGCCCCGAGCCGGGCGACGCGCTGTCGGCGGCAGAGCAGGCCCGGCTCGATGAGTTGATGAAGGGGTGAGGCGGGGCGAATTCCGCTGCGGAATTCGCCACGGTTTCCGCATCGGAAACCGCCACGTTTTCCGCAACGGAAAACGCGCGCCCGCTTGAAATCCCGACCATGAGGTCGGCTCTGTTTCTTCCCAATCCGCCCGCGTTTGGATAGTCTCACCCCCGGTATATGAGGAGACGGAAATGCGCTACGACACCATCCGCTACGACGTCGACGACGGGCTTGCGGTGATCGAGTTGAATCGCCCCGAAAAGATGAACGCGCTCAACACCCGGATGCGTGCCGAGATCGCCGACGCGGTGAAGCGCGCCGGGGGCGAGGCGCGGGTCGTGGTGCTCACCGGGGCCGGCAAGGCGTTCTGCTCGGGGCAGGACCTTGGCGACCGGGCCAATGCCGCCAATGTCGATCTCGAACGCACCCTGCGCGACGAATACGAGCCGCTCCTGCGCGCCATCGTCGACAGCGAGATCCCGGTGATCGCCGCGGTCAACGGTCCGGCGGCCGGGGCTGGGGCCAACATCGCGCTCGCGGCCGATGTGGTGATCGCCACCCAGTCGGCCTATTTCCTGCAAGCCTTCAGCCGGATCGGGCTGATCCCCGACGCCGGCGGCAGTTACATCCTGCCGCGGGCCATGGGGCTGGCGAAGGCCATGGGCGCGGCGCTGTTTGCGGAAAAGATCTCGGCCGACGACGCCTCGGCGATGGGCATGATCTGGGAATCGGTGCCCGATATCGATTTCGAAAGCCATTGGCAGGCCCGCGGGCGCTACCTCGCAAACGGCCCGACGCTGTCGTACAAATCGATCAAGAAGGTGATGCGCGCCTCGCTGGGCAACACCTTCGACGACCAGCTGGCGCTGGAAGCCAAGACCCAGGGCGAATGCGGCCGCTCGCGGGATTTCAAGGAGGGCGTTCTGGCCTTCCTCGAAAAACGCGCGCCGAACTTCGAAGGGCGCTGAGGCGGGCGTCAGCGGGCTCTGGCCGGGGCCTTCTCCTTCGCCGCCTGCGCCCGCAGCACGGCGCGGATCCACAGCGCCATCGCCGCCGCCACAACCAGCGCCACCACCAGGCCCACGGCATCGCCCAGCACTTCGGCGACGGTGGCCACCTGGCTTGCGAACCCGTAGCCGAGGCCGACGTAGACGCTCACCCAGATGGTTTCGCCCAGCACGTCCCAGAGTGTGAACCGGGCCCAGCCCAGCCGCGTGGCCCCGGCGATGAAATTGACCCAGGGGCCGAGCGGCGCCACCAGCCAGGTGGAGAAGAACACGCCAAGCCCGCCGCGCCGGTCGACGAGTTTTTGCGCCCGCTCCAGCACGGCGGCCCGCGCCGGGGCGCGGGCGAGCCGCGACAGGATCGCCACCCCCCCGGTGCGCCCGATCAGATAGCCGGTCTGGTCGCCGATCACCGCGCCGGCATAGGCCCCGGCGACCACTCCCCAGGGGTCGAGATCGCCGGTCGCGACGAAGGCGCCCCCGGTCAGCATCATCAGAGATGTCGGGATCGGCAGCGCGAGGCACGACAGGAAGGCCGAGGCGAAGATCACCCAGGGCCCATAGGCGCCGACCAGGGCAAAGACGGTCTCACTCACGGTCCGGCTCCCCGGCGCGGTACGTGGCGATGGCGGCATCGGCCGTCGCGATCAGCGCATCGACGGGCACCCCCCGAAGCTCGGCCAGCTCGTTGAGGGTCTTGGGGCTGCCCGGCCGCGGTTTCGGCGCGTCAAGCGCATCGAAGACCACGTCGCGCGGCACCTTCCAGGAATGGGCAATGTAGCCCGGCGTCATCCAGCCCTCGATCACCTGTTCATGCCGGGCCGGGTCGCGCCAGTAGATCCAGAACGCCGTCATCCGGACGGCAAAAAAGCCAGCCACGACGAGCGCGGCCGCGAGGATCACCGTCGCGACGGGGGCGGCAGCCCAAAGACGTTTGACAAATCGGATCACGCGGGCCCTTTCTGAGCGAATATGTGTCGAACGGGCGCGAGAGGCATTTCCGTCGTCGCGCACTTGGGGCAGTCTGGGCGAGCGCGGGGCATCGCGCAAGCGGGAGAACCGAATGTCACGCAAACCTTTGCCGCGCGGGGTCTGGGCGCTTGGGCTCACCTCGCTGTTCATGGATGTCTCGTCGGAGATGATCCACGCGCTCCTGCCGGTCTACCTCGTTGCCGGGCTCGGCGCCTCGATGCTGGCCGTGGGGGTGATCGAGGGGATCGCCGAGGCCACGGCGCAGGTGGTGAAGGTCTTCTCCGGCGCGGTGTCGGACTGGATGGGCCGGCGCAAGCCGCTCGCAGTGCTGGGCTATGGGCTGGCGGCGCTCACCAAACCGGTGTTTCCGCTCGCCGGCAGCCTTGGCTGGATCGTCGCGGCGCGTTTCGTCGACCGTGTGGGCAAGGGAATCCGCGGGGCGCCGCGCGATGCGCTGGTGGCCGATCTCACGCCAGAAGACCGGCGCGGCGCGGCCTACGGGCTGCGCCAGACGCTCGACACGGTCGGCGCCTTCCTCGGGCCGCTCCTTGCCATCGCGCTGATGTGGGTCACGGCCGACAACATCCCCAAGGTGTTCTGGGCCGCGATCCTGCCGGCCGTGATCTCGGTCTCGATCCTGGCGATCTGGGTGCGCGAACCTCCCCGCGATGCCACCGCACCGCCGCGCCCGCCGCTGACGCGGGCCGAACTCGCCCGGCTTGGCGCGTTGTTCTGGGCGGTTACGGGCGTGGCTGCGCTGTTTTCGCTGGCGCGCTTCTCCGAGGCCTTCCTGATCCTGCGGGCCGACAATGCCGGCCTGACTGCGGCCCTGATCCCGTTGGTCCTGATCGTGATGAACATCGTTTATGCGCTCGCCGCCTATCCCGCCGGGGCGCTCAGCGACAGTGCCGGGCGGATGCCCGTGCTGGCGGCCGGGATCGCTCTGCTCGTCGCCGGCGATCTGGCAATGGCGCTTTCAACGGGGCTCGTGGGGGTTTTTGCGGGCATCGCCCTGTGGGGCGTGAGCATGGGGTTCACCCAAGGCGCCTTCGCCGCGGTGGTGGCCGACACGGTGCCCGCTGAGCTGCGCGGCACGGCCTTTGGCGTGCTCAACCTGGCAACGGGGCTGGCGACGCTGGTCGCGAGCGTCGTGGCCGGGGTCTTGTGGGACGGGTTCGGACCCTCGGCCACTTTCCTCGCCGGTGCCGGTCTCGGCGGCGTCACCCTGATCGCGCTTGGCGGCCTGGTGTGGCGTCGGCGGGCCTGAGCGGCCCGACTGCCAGCGGCAAATCCGGTTTTCCAGTTTTCCGGAAAACCGGTTTTCCGGAAAAACGGTAACATGCCGGGAATAGGCGGAAATTTCGTGCTGCGACGCGGCATTTCGGCGCTATCGGCCCGCTCTAACGCCCCAGTTCTTTCATCCCCCGTTCGATCCCCTCCAGCGTCATCGGCACCATCCGGCCCTCGAATATTTCCGAGATCATCGCGATTGACTGGGTGTAGCGCCAGTGCGTCTCCGGCACCGGGTTGATCCACAGATGCTCGGGCCAGGCCTCGCGGGCGCGGGTCAGCCAGACCGAGCCGGCCTCCGCATTCCAATGCTCGTTGGCGCCGCCGGGATAGGCGATCTCGTAGGGGCTCATCGAGGCGTCGCCGACGAAGATCGCCTTGTAGTCGGGCCCGTAGGTGTGCAGCACGTCCCATGTCGGGGTCTGCGCCTGCCAGCGACGGGCATTGTCGCGCCAGACGCCTTCGTAGAGGCAGTTGTGGAAGTAGTAATACTCAAGGTGCTTGAACTCGGCCCGCGCGGCTGAGAACAGCTCCTCGACCACCTTGACGTGGGGGTCCATCGAGCCGCCGACGTCGAGAAACAACAGCACCTTCACCGCGTTGCGCCGCTCGGGCCGGGTTTTCACGTCGAGGTAGCCGTGTTCGGCGGTGGCGCGGATCGTGCCGTCGAGGTCGAGCTCTTCATGCGCCCCGTCGCGCGCCCAGTTGCGCAACCGTTTGAGCGCCACCTTGATGTTGCGGGTGCCCAGCTCGACGGTGTCGTCGAAATCGCGAAACTCGCGCTTGTCCCAGACCTTCACCGCGCGCTGGTGGCGGCTTTCGTGCTGGCCGATGCGCACGCCTTCGGGGTTGTAGCCATAGGCGCCGAAGGGCGAGGTGCCGGCGGTGCCGATCCACTTCGACCCGCCCTGATGCCGTTTCTCCTGCTCTTCAAGGCGTTTCTTCAGCGTTTCCATCAGCTTGTCGAAGCCGCCTAAAGCTTCTATCTCGGCCATTTCCTCTGGGCTGAGGTGCTTCTCGGCGAGCTTTTCGAGCCAGTCGCCGGGGATGTCGACGGCGTCCAGAACCTCGCCGATGCTGATCTGCTCCAGCCCCTCGAAGGCCTGCGCAAAGGCGCGGTCGAACTTGTCGATGTTGCGCTCGTCCTTCACCATCGCCGCGCGGGCGAGGTAGTAGAAGCCCTCGACGTCATAGGTCACGAGCCCGGCCGTCAGCGCTTCCAGAAAGGTGAGATACTCCCGCAAGGACACGGGCACCTTGTGGGCGCGCAGGGCGTCGAAAAAGGGCAGGAACATCGCGGTCTCCGGTCTTGCCTAGGTGTGGCAGAGGCAGGGCGAGGGGGCAAGGGCGAGTGGCGGAGTCGTGCGTCCAATTCTTCGGCGAGGTGAGAGGTGGCATACGGCTCCAGGGCGATTATTGCCAAGGGGCCGGGCCGTCGGCGGCGACTTGCCCGAAAACGTTTTCACGGTGCCATCGCAGGTTTTCCGGGTGAGGTGCATTTCGAGGATCGGTGGGTTTGAGGAGTTTGCGTCCCGGCGCGAGCAATCGTTCGACGACTTCGCCTGGCACCTTGTTGCGTGAGACCAGTATCGTTTCGCGATCCTCCGCGACCGAAATCAGGCCGCGATCGAACATCCAGTGAAGCGTACCTGACAAAGCTAAGCCATTGCGCACGGAATCGCTGCCCCTGTGCTCGACCGGGCGAATATGGGCGGCTTGCACTTCCGGGCGCCCGCCGCCATTGCGCAACATCAATCCTGACATCGCACAACGATAGCGATACGCCTCACGAACCTTACGGCGAAAGGCGACATCCCGGTAAGGGCGGCGGGTGAGCCGCTCGAATACCGGCCGCTCGAAGACGATGGACTCCTCGGCGAGGCCCGGCCCGGAATCATAGCGGCGGTCTTCGATCTCTTCGAGATCCGGCGGCAGCCCGAGGTTGACGATCCGCGCGAAGTCCGCCTCCGGTAGGCGGCGCACGGCCGACTGGGCGAGGCCACCGGTTCGGGGTTTCCCATCGGCGTCGGTCAGT
>JANTFS010000061.1 GCA_024763335.1 Paracoccaceae bacterium
ATGGTATCTGCGGGCCCTGCGGGCAACCGGGCGGCCATGGTCGCCGGCGGCGCTGTATCCGGTGGCGCGGTTCGCGCTGCGCCTGCTGCCGCTTCGGGTGATCCGCGTGCTCTACCGCTCGGGGCTGCGCGACCGGGTTCTGGGCGGGGTTACCGGCTGAACCGGTCGCGCGCCGCCCGGGCTCAGCTGTCGGCCACGCAGACTTGCCGCTGTTGCCCCAGAGTGTCGATGCCCAGCGTCACCACGTCTCCCGGCTTGAGAAAGCGCGGCGGTTTCATCCCCATGCCCACGCCCGGCGGCGTGCCGGTCGAGATCACGTCGCCCGGTTCGAGGGTGAAGAACTGCGACAGGTAGGAAATCAGGAAGGGCACCTGGAACACCATGTTGGCCGTCGAGCCGGTCTGCATCCGCTCGCCGTTCACGTCGAGCCACATGCCCAGCGCGTTCGGGTCGCCCACCTCATCGGGGGTCACGAGCCATGGCCCGAGCGGGCCGAAATTGTCGCAGGATTTGCCTTTCGACCACTGGCCGGCGCGTTCGATCTGGTAGCTGCGTTCGCTGACATCGTTCGCCGCGCAATACCCGGCGACATGCGACAGCGCCTCGGATTCGTCGATGTATTTGCCGCGTTTGCCGATCACCACCGCGAGCTCGACTTCCCAGTCGGTCTTCTGCGAGCCGCGCGGGATGATCAGGGGATCGGTCGGGCCGCAGACGGCGGAGGTGTATTTGGCGAAGATGATCGGCTCCGGCGGCAGATCCATGCCCGCTTCCGCCGCGTGGTCGGAATAGTTGAGCCCGATACAGATGAACTTGCCGATCTCGCCGACACAGGCCCCGAGCCGCGGGGACCCCTCGACCGCCGGCAGGGTTGCCGGGTCCAGCGCGGCGAGCTGGTCGAGCCGGCCAAGCGCCGTGCCGGCAATGTCGGACACCTGCCCGGAGAGATCGCGCAGCATGCCCGTCGCGTCGATCAGGCCCGGTTTCTCGGAGCCACGCTCCCCAAAGCGCACGAATTTCATGGCGTTCCCCATTGATCTGACAAGGCGCCGGCCACGCTGTCCGGTCATGCCGCCGCTGTCAACCCGCCGGGGCTACTTCTCGGTCGGTTGCGAGGGCGTCGCGCAGATCGGCCCGTCGTGCGGGTCGACAACGCCGAAGATCTCTTCGAGCAGGTAGTTGCCTTTGACGAGGTCTTCGAGCGTGACCAGATCCATCTCGCGGTGGAAGGCGTCGAGCGCGCGGCGAATCGCGTTGCGCAGCCGGCAGGCACGAACCAGCGGGCAGGTGTTGGTTTCGGGCGCGAAACACTCGGTGAACGGCACGTCGGCCTCAAACAGGCGAAACACCTCGCCGATATTGATCGCCCGCGCCGGCCGCGCCAGCCGCACACCGCCAAGCCGGCCGCGCGTGGCATTGACAAAACCATGGGCATGCAGCGTGTTCACCACCTGGGCAAGGTGGTTGGCCGATGAATTGCAGGCCCGCGCAATCTCGGCCGATCGGACGGTTTCGTCCCGGTGCACGGCACAATACATCAACGCGCGGATCGCGAGGTTGGTTCGGGTCGTCAGGCGCAAGGGTTCATCCCCGCAGAAATAGGCATATTCGGTTTGCGACAAAGAAACACGGTGCCGGCCTCTTGTATCTGATCTAGATCACGACATCTGGGAAAGTCGAGGCTATAATCCGCATTTTTCGTGCGAATTTCATGCAAACGCAAGATGGGGGGGCAGAGCTCTGTCACGGCAAGAGCAAGATGCGATGGGGCGGCTGACGGCGCCGGTGCGCCCGGCGCTGACGCGGGCGGCGGCGCTGGTCGTTGTCTCCAACCTGCTGTGGCTGGTGCAGGCCGGCGCGGTTTCGGCCGCGATTGCCGGCGTGCTTGTGCCGCCGGCGCTGCTGTCGCCCAGCCTCGCGGTGCTGATCTTCCTGGCCACCGGGGCGCTGCGCGCGGGGCTCGACCATGCCGCCTCGGGCCTGTTGTTTCGTGCCGGCGACCGGATCACCGCCGAGCTGCGCGCCCGGCTGCTGCACCGCGAGGCATCCGAGGGCCCCGGTCTGGGCTTCGGCGGGCCGGGCGCGGTGGCCGCGCTTGCCGGCGAGAAGATCGACCTGCTGCTGCCCTTCATCACCCGTTACGCGCCGGCCCGGGCCCGGGTCATGGTCGTGCCGATCGTGATCCTCGCGATTGCCTTCGCCTCGAGCTGGGCGGTGGGGCTGATCTTTCTCGCCACCGGCCCGCTGATCCCGGTGTTCATGGCGCTGGTCGGCTGGGCGGCACAGGCCGCGAGCGAGCGCCAGATGCGCGAGATCGGCTCGCTCAACGACCTGATGGCCGACCGGCTGGCCGCGTTGCTCGATTTCCGGCTTCTCAACGCTCAGGCGCCCCTGATCGAAGGTTTCGCCGCTCAGGCCGAGAGCCTGCGGCAACGCACGATGGCGGTGCTGCGGATTGCCTTTCTCTCGTCGACCGTGCTCGAACTTTTCGCCGCCATCGGGGTGGCGATGGTGGCCGTGTTCCTCGGCTTCTCGCTGCTCGGAGCGATCTCGTTCGGCACCTGGGGGGCACCGTTTTCGCCCTTCATCGTGATATTCCTGCTGATGCTGGCGCCGGAATTCTACCAGTCCCTGCGCGACCTCGCCGCCGCCTGGCACGACCGCGCCGCCGCAGCGGCGGTGGCCGCCGAAATCGAGGCCTGGGAAGCGGCGGACCGCGTGCCCGCATTTGGCACCGGCGCCACGGCCGCCCCCCTGCCCGGGCCGCTGTCGCTGGCCACGCGCGGGGTCCGGATCAGGCGCGGTCAGGAGCTCGTCGAGCTGCCCGACATCACCCTCGCCCCGGGCGAGACCCTCGCGCTGACCGGGCCGAGCGGCGCCGGCAAGACCACGGCGCTGCTGGCTCTTGCCGGGCTCCTGCGCCCTGCCTCGGGCGAGATCATCGTCAACGGCCAGCCGCTCGATGATACCACCGCCGACGCTTGGCGCAGCCGGCTCGGCTGGATGCCGCAGACCCCGCATTTCCTCGATGCAAGCCTGCACGACAACGTTGCGATGAACGGCGCGGGCGACATCGGACCGGCGCTCAAGCAGGCCGGCGTCGACCATGTTGTCGCCGCCCTGCCCGACGGCGCCGAGACCCGACTGGGCGAGACCGGCGCGGGCCTGTCGGGCGGCGAGGCGCGACGGGTGACACTGGCGCGCGCGCTGCACGCCCGCCCCGATCTGCTGCTGGCCGACGAGCCCACCGCCGACCTTGACGCGGCAACGGCGCGGATTGTCACCGAGGCCCTGCTCGCCCAGGCCCGGGCCGGCCGGGCGGTGATCGTGGCCACGCATGACGCCACGCTGGCCGCGAGAATGGACCGCGCGATCGAGATCGGGGAAGCGCTATGAGGCCGTTATTTCGGGTTTTTTTCCTGATGGTGCAAAGCCAGCGCCGGCCATTGTTCTATGGCCTCACGCTCGCCTTCGTGGTGCTCGTGATGGGCACAGCGCTGCTCGGATTGTCGGGTTGGTTCATCACCGCGGCGGCCGCCGCCGGGCTGGCGGGCACCGGCGCAACCTTCGACGTCTTCCGCCCCTCCGCCATGGTTCGGTTCCTCGCGCTGGGGCGCACCGCCGCGCGCTACGGCGAACGCCTGACGACCCATGATGCCACCTTGCGGGTGCTCGCCTCGCTGCGTGTCCGCCTGCTCGAACGTTTCTCGGCCGCCCCTTACGAAGACATGATCCGCCTGCGCCGGGCGACGGCCCTGAACCGGATCACCGCCGACGTGGATGCGCTCGACGGCATCCCGTTGCGGCTGATCCTGCCGATCGGCGCGGGCCTCGCCGCGCATCTGCTGGCCTTCGTGGTGATCGCCTGGCTTGCAGACCCGCGCGTGGCCGCGGCGATCCTCGCGATCTACCTGCTCGGCGCGCTCGCGGTCTTCGCATGGTCGGCCGCGCGCGCCGCCGCGCCCTCAGCCGCGGCCGAGCGGGCCGCACAGAGGTTCCGCGCCCGGTTTCTCGACCTCGTGCGCGCGCGCAGCGATCTGGCCGTGCATGGCCGGCTGCCGGCTGAAATCGCCGCCGTCCGCGAGGCCGATGACGACAGGCGCGGCCTGCTCGCCGGGCTCGACGCGATCGGGCGCCGCTCGGCTGCCGCGCTGAGCCTGGTCGCCACCAGCGCCACCGCGGCGGCGCTCTGGATCGGGCTCGGTCTGGCGCAGGCGGGGGTGCTCACCCCGGCGATCGCGGCGATGGGCGTTTTCGCGGCCCTCGGGCTTGCCGAGACGCTTGCGCCGATGCACCGGGCGATCACCGAACTGGGGCGCATGCGTCTCGCCGCCGCCCGGATCGAACCGGTGATCGACGCCCCGGCCCCGCCCGCCGCGCCACCGGCCCCGGCCCCCGTTCCCGGCGCGGCGGCGCTGGCCTTGTCGGCGCTGTCGTTCCAGCGCCCCGGCGCCGCCGAGCCTGTCTTCTCAAACCTGTCGCTCACCGTCCGGCCCGGCGAAACCGTTGCGCTCACCGGCCCGTCCGGCTCGGGCAAGAGCACCGTTTTGCAAATTGCCGCCGGGCTGACCAGAGCGGGCGGCGGGCGAGCCGAGATTTTCGGCCACCCGATCGAGACCTGGCCGGAAAACGCGTTGCGCGCGCGTGTCACGCTGGTGCCGCAGCGGGCGAGCCTGATCGCCGGCAGCCTGCGCGACAACCTGCGCCTTGCCGCGCCCGACGCCGACGACGCGGCGCTGGCGGAGGCTCTGCGCGTCTGCGCCCTGTCGGATGCGGTCGCCTCGCGCGGCGGGCTGGATGCCGAAATCGGCCCGGGCGGCGCCGGGTTGTCGGGCGGTCAGGCGCGGCGGCTGGTGCTGGCCCGCGCGCTCCTTCGTCGCCCCGAACTGCTGCTTCTCGACGAACCCACCGAGGGGCTCGACACCGAGACCGCGCGCCTTGTGCTTGCCGGCCTTCGGCACGCGCTGCCCGACACGGCCATCGTCATTGCCGCGCATCGGCAGGTCGAGATCGATGCGGCGGCAAAAGCGCTGGATATGACATAAAGTCACATCTGCCATTCAGGTTTTGATCTTTCCCGCATTATGGGTATTTGATCTGCCGCAAAGTCACATTCTCGATATGGCTTTAAACGACACCTGATGGCCTCACACCGGGGCCCCGACACAGGAGAGAGAAATGGAGTTCGGTATCGTCGAGCTGTCACGGCTGCAATTTGCCATGACAGCCATGTATCACTTCCTCTTCGTGCCGCTCACGCTTGGTCTTTCGATCATCGTGGCGATCATGGAGACGGTTTACGTCATGACCAACCGCCCGATCTGGCGGCAGATGACCAAGTTCTGGGCCACGCTGTTTGGCATCAACTTCGTCCTCGGCGTTGCAACGGGTATCACCATGGAATTCCAGTTCGGGATGAACTGGAGCTACTACTCGCATTATGTGGGCGACATCTTCGGCGCGCCGCTGGCGATCGAGGGGCTCATGGCCTTCTTCATGGAAGCCACCTTCGTCGGCCTGATGTTCTTCGGCTGGGACAAGATGTCGAAACCCGCGCACGCTGTGGTCACGTGGCTTGTGGCCATCGGGTCGAACTTCTCGGCCCTTTGGATTCTCATCGCCAACGGCTGGATGCAGCACCCGGTGGGCGCCGAGTTCAACCCGCTGACCATGCGCATGGAGATGACCTCGTTCTTCGAGGTGCTTTTCAATACCGTCGCCCAGGCGAAATTCGTTCATACCGTTTCGGCCGGCTACGTCACCGCCAGCGTTTTCGTGATCGGTGTCTCCGCGTGGTACCTGCTGCGCAGCCGCCATATCGAGCTGGCCCGCCGGTCGATCGCCGTGGCCTCGGCCTTTGGCCTTGCGTCGGCGCTTTCGGTCGTCACGCTGGGCGATGAATCGGGCTACGACGTGTCGGGCAACCAGCAGATGAAGATGGCCGCGATCGAAGCGATGTGGGAGACCAAGGAAGCCCCCGCCTCCTTCAACCTCTTCGCCATTCCCGATATGGAAGCCCGCGAAAATCACTACGAGATCGAAATCCCGTGGGTGATGGGCCTCATCGGCACGCGCTCGCTGACCGAGGAAATCCCGGGCATCAAGGACCTGGTCGCGCAGAACGAAGCCAAGATCCGCGACGGGCTCATCGCCTACGACGCCTTGATGCAGATTCGCGAAGCCAGGGGGCAGACCCCCGACGAGGCCGTGGTGGCCCAGTTCGAGGATCATTCGCAGAACCTCGGCTATGCCTTCCTGCTGCGCAAATACACCGATGACCCGCTCACCGCGACGGAAGAGCAGATCGTGGCCGCGTCGTGGGATACGGTGCCGCCGGTCTGGCCGCTGTTCTGGTCCTTCCGGATCATGGTCGCGCTGGGCTTCGGCTTCATCGGCACGATGGCCTACTTCTTCTGGCGCGCCTCGTTCAAGGGCATGGACTTCCCGCGTCCGGCCCTGCGCCTTGCGGTGTGGATGATCCCCGCCCCGTGGCTTGCTGCCGAGCTTGGCTGGTTTACCGCCGAGTTTGGTCGCCAGCCCTGGACAGTGGACGGGGTGCTGCCGACGGCGATGTCGGTCTCGGCCCTCGGTGCCGGTGAGGTGCTGCTGACGCTGGTGGGCTTCGTGCTCTTCTACAGCGTGCTGTTCATCATCGAGATGGGTCTGATGCTGAAATACATCAAAAAGGGCCCCTATATGGATGTGCCGGAAACCGACAGCTGGATGGCAGACCATGCCGAGCGGCTGAAGTGCAGCACGGGCGCCAACGCGTCTCCCACGGCCACCCCTGCGGAGTAAGATGACATGATTTTGCATGAATTGATCAGTCTCGACGTCTTGCGCGTCATCTGGTGGATCCTCCTCGGCGTTCTGCTGATCGGATTCGCCGTCACCGACGGGTTCGACATGGGGGTGGGCGCGCTCATTCCCTTCGTCGGCAAGACCGACATGGAACGCCGGATCGCGATCAACACGGTTGGCCCGGTCTGGGAAGGCAACCAGGTGTGGTTCATCCTTGGCGGGGGCGCGATCTTCGCGGCCTGGCCGCCGCTCTACGCGATGAGCTTCTCGGGCTTCTACCTCGCGATGTTCGCGGTGCTCGCCGCGCTCATCCTGCGGCCTGTCGGCTTCAAATACCGCTCGAAACGCGACTCGGCCACCTGGCGCAACGCCTGGGACTGGGCGCTCTTCGTCGGCGGGGCCGTTCCGGCACTGCTGTTCGGCGTGGCGGTCGGCAACGTCATCCTTGGCGCGCCGTTCCACCTGACCCCGGACCAGCTGCCGGTCTATGAAGGCTCGGCCGCGGCCAAGTTCTTCGGTCTGCTTCGTCCCTTCGCGCTGCTCGCCGGCGTGGTGTCGCTGAGCATGCTGATCGCCCACGGCGCGGCCTGGCTGAACCTCAAGACCGAGGGGCCGGTGCAACAGCGTGCCCGCACGATCGGGGCGGTCGCCGCCGTGGTTGCCGCGGCAGCCTATGCGCTGGCCGGCGTCTGGCTCGCGATGGGGATCGATGGATACACGATCACCAGCGAGGTTGCAGCCAACGGCCCGTCCAACCCGCTGTTCTCCGACGTCGCCAAAGGCGGTTCGTGGATGGCGGCCTACGGCGCGCGGCCGTGGATCATCATCGCCCCGGTGCTTGGCATCGGCGGCATGCTGATGGCGGCGCTCGGCCTGAAGTCGGGCAAGGAGATCTCGACGATCCTGTGGTCTGGTATCAGCATCGTCGGGGTGATCTCGAGCGTGGGTCTGACCATGTTCCCGTTCATCCTGCCTTCGAACACCAACCCGAACTCGTCGCTCACCGTGTGGGATGCCTCGTCCTCGCATCAGACCCTGTTCGTGATGCTGGTGGTCTCGGTCATCTTCGTCCCGCTGATCCTTGCCTACACCTCGTGGGTCTACAAGGTTCTGTGGGGCAAGGTCACCGAGGAAGAAGTCACCTCGCCCGCCAACTCGACCTACTGAACAAGGAGACCGAACATGTGGTATTTCGCTTGGATCCTCGGCCTCAGCCTTGCCGCAGGCCTCGCCATCATCAATGCGATCTGGCTTGAACTGCAGGAAGACAACCGGTTGATGAACGGCCAGTCCGACAGCAAGGACTGACCGAACAGCAAGGTCCCCGGCGGCGGATTTCACGTCCCTTTTATCCGCCCCGGGGCCGAATGGTGGCCCGGCCGTTCCCATCACGGTCGGGCCATTTTTTGTGCTCTGGTCAGGCGCGCGCTCAGCCTTCGCGTGCGAGGGTTGCGGCGATCTCGGCAAACAACGCCTGGCTCTCGAGGGCTTCGTGCTCCGGCACAATGCGCTGGACGAAGCCAAGGTGGATCGCAACATAGTCGCCCACCTTCGGCGGATCGCCCGCCACCAGCATCAGATCGGCCCAACGCTCCTCGCCCAGTGCCGAGCAACGGGCCCGGCCGCCGTCAATTTCCTCGATCCGCATGGGAACAGTCAGGCACATGGCTCCAGTCCTGCCTTGCCGAAGGGTCGCGAGCCAGTATGCTCGCCGGCATGACGACGAGCAAGGACACAATTCTGGTTCTGGGCCTGGGAAACGTGCTGCTGACCGACGAGGCCGCCGGGGTGCGCGTGGCTGAGCATCTGGCCGCTTCGCCCGAGGCTGGTGCACTGGGCCTGCGGGCGCTCGACGGCGGCACGATGGGGCTCACGCTGATGGTCGAAATGGAAGATGCCGACGCCATGGTGGTGATTGATTCCGCCTATCTCGACGCCGCCCCCGGAACCATCGCGCTGTTCGAGGGCGCCGAGATGGACCGCTTCCTGCGGACCCGTGGCCGCAATCCGCACGATATCGGCCTCGATGACGTGATGGACGGGCTGCGCCTGCGCGGCGCGGTGCCGCCGCAGCGCGCCCTCGTCGGGATTCAGCCCGCGGACTTGACCGTGGGCGAGACGATGACGCCCGCCGTGGCCGCCGCCGTGCCGGTTGCCGCCGAGCGGGTGCTCGAGCTGGTCCGGCGCTGGCGCGGCTGACCTGCCCGAAACCCCAACAAATTCAATAAATTATATACGTATGCCGGGTTGACGCAGATCAAATCCCCGTCCCGCCGCACGCGGCAAAGTGCAGCTGTTTTCACAAGTGACGCGTTGACGAGAGGACCAGGGGAGGACCGGCCTTGAGCATCGACCTGCGCAGCGCGCGGCATGGCCACGCATTGGCGGAACTGAAATCCCATGTTTCGACGGGCAATGCCCGCCCCGTGCTCAATGAGATCCTTGCCGCCCTCGAAAAGCTCCTTGCGGACGGCACCGCCACCACCATCGACCTTGGCGCCCTGCCCTTTGCCGCCGGCGACGAACGGATGCTCGACGCGGTGCTCGGCAAAGGCGAGGTTGCGGCCACGCTTGAGCTATCCGGCCGGTCGCAGGTGGAAGAGACCGGCATTCCCGGCGTCTGGCGGATCGATCATTATGACCCGAACGGCGAAACGCTGTCGCGGTTCGTCGAGGTGACATTCCTGCCCGAAATTTTGAAATCCCAGCGTGAAGATGCCGAAACGGGTCTGACGCGGCTGGCGGCCCGGCTTGAGGAGCTCGACGGCCAGACACATTGAAAAGGAGGCACGCGATGGCAGACCAACCCATGCTCCCGGAGCTGATGAAAGCACACGGGATCAGCCGACGAAGCTTCCTGAAATACTGCGCCACGCTGACCTCGGCCATGGCCCTGCCGCCGATGCTGGCCCCCAAGATCGCCCATGCGCTCGAAAGCGCCCGGCGGCCTTCGGTGATCTGGCTGAGTTTCCAGGAATGCACCGGCTGCACGGAATCGATCACCCGCAGCTATGCGCCGACGATCGAAGACCTGATCTTCAACGCCATCTCGCTCGATTACCACCACACGCTGCAAGCGGCCTCGGGCCATGCCGCGGAGGCGGCCCGCAAACAGGCGATGGAGGCGAACTGGGGCGAATATCTCGTCGTGGTCGATGGTTCGATTCCGACAAAGAATGAGGGGTATTCCTGCATCGCCGGCATCTCGAATGTTGAAATGCTGAAGGAAACCGCCGAGGGCGCCGCGGCCATCGTCGCGGTCGGCACCTGCGCGGCCTACGGCGGAATCCCGCATGCCGATCCAAACCCCACCGGGGCCGTCGCGGTCGGCGACATTGTCACCGACAAGCCGATCATCAACGTGCCCGGCTGCCCGCCGATCCCGATCGTGATGACCTCGGTGCTGGCGCATTTCCTCACCTTCGGCCTGCCCGAGCTCGACGATCTCGGCCGCCCGAAAGCCTTCTATGGCGAAACCATCCACGACCGCTGCTACCGCCGGCCGTTCTACGACAAGGGCAAGTTCGCCGAGAGCTTCGACGACGAAGGCGCCAAGCAGGGCTGGTGCCTCTACAAGCTCGGCTGCAAGGGGCCGACCACGCGCTCGGTCTGTGCCACGGTCAAGTGGAATGACGGCACCTCCTTCCCGATCCAGTCGGGCCACCCCTGCCTTGGCTGCACCGAGCCCGATTTCTGGGACAACGGCGGGTTCTACAAGCCGCTGTCCACCCCGGCGGGCGACTACCGCAAGTTTGCCGCCGCCGCCGTCGCCGGTGGCGCGGCGCTGGGCGTGGCCGGCGGCGCCATCGGCCGGGCCAACAAGGCGCGCGCGGCACGGGCGCATGAAACCGTCGATGCGCATGATCTGGAGAAAAAATCATGAACAACCCGTATTTCGATCTCCTGATGTGGGCCCGGGGTCCGGGCTTCGACATCGCCCTGACCATCCTGATTGGCGGCCTGCTTCTGCGCGTCGTCGAAATCGTGGTCCTGAGCCGGAAGAAAGACCTCGCCAAGCCGAAGGGCAGCCCCGTCCTGCAGGGTCTCAAGACGATCTTCACCCGGTCGGTGCCGCGCAAGGGCCTGATCAAGGAAGCGCCCGTCACCTATATCGGCGGCTATATCTTCCACATCGGCTTTGCCATCGCCTTCCTGTTTCTCGGCGCCCATATCGCGCTGATCGACGATCTGATCGGCATCCAGTGGCCGGAAGCCAACAAGGCCCTGATCGAAACCGCCGCGGCCCTCGCCGTCGTGGCCCTGATCGCGCTGGCCTGGACCCGGATCACCAACCCGGTGCGCCGGGCGCTCACCACCTTCGACGACTGGCTGGTGTGGCTTTTGTCGATCCTGCCGCTCGTCACCGGCTACATCGCCGTCAACCGGATCTTCGGGGACGGCACGCTGATGATGGCCATCCACATGCTTTCGGCCGAAGCGCTGATGGTGGCCTTCCCCTTCACCAAGCTGATGCACGCCGTCACCTTCGCGATGGCGCGCTACTACAACGGCTCGATCCAGGGCCGGAAAGGAGCTGAGTCATGACCGCGACGCTAGAGCGGGGCCTCAACGCGCTGCGCGAACAGATCGATGCGCCTGTGGCGAGCTTCTTCACCTCCTGCGTGAGCTGCGGCCTCTGCGCGGAAGCCTGCATTTTCTACAAGGAAACCGGCGATCCGGAGCTGACGCCGATCCACAAGCTGGACCTGATGCGCCGGGTCTGGTCGAACGAATACACCCTGTTCGGCCGGGCGAAATCCATGCTCGGGATGGGCCACAAGATCACCGAGGGCGATCTCACCAAGTGGGAAAGGCTGGTCTATGACAGCTGCACCATGTGCGGGCGCTGCACGCTGGTCTGCCCGGTGGGCAACGACATCGCGATGATGATCCGCAAGATGCGCGAGGGGATGTCGTCCTCGGGCCACGCGCCGGCCGAACTGGTTGGCGCGGCGGAGCGGCATTCGGACTATGGCAGCCCGATGGGCAAGCTGCATACGATGCTGGCAGCCAAGATCAAGGCCGCCGAGAAGGAAACCGGCATCCCGATCGAGATGGACAAGGCGGGCGTCGACTATCTCGTTCTGCTCTCGGCTCAGGAGATCGTCGAATATTCCGATGTGCTGCCGGCGCTGGCCCGGATTTTCAAGAAGGCCGGCGTGACATGGACGATCTCGAACGAAGGGTTCGAGGCGACCAACGTCGGGGTTCAGATCGGCAATCGCGACATCGCGCGCAATCTGGTCTCGATGGTGGTCGGGGCGGCCGAGAAGCTCGGGGTGAAGGGGATCATCAGCCCCGAATGCGGCCATGCCTACCAGGCCCTGCGCTGGGAGGGGCCGAACCTCATCGGGCGGAGCTACGATTTCGAGGTGGTGCACATCATCGAATTGCTCGACCGGCTCGCCGCGCAGGGCAAGCTCAAGACCAAGGGCAAGGACCACACCCGGCTCACCTTCCACGATCCCTGCCAGATCAACCGCCGCGGCGGCATCAACAAGGAACCGCGCCGGCTTCTCGACATGGTGGCCGACAATTTCATCGAGACGGAGGATGCCGGCACGATGAACTGGTGTTGCGGCGGCGGCGGCGGTGTCGGCGCCAACGATCGCGCCGCCGATCTGCGCTTCAAGGCGTTCAACCGCAAGAAGCGCCAGTTCGAGGGCGTGGGGGCAGAAAAGGTCGTCACCATGTGCGCCTATTGCCACCACACGCTCGATGAGCAGCTGGAGCTGCACAACATGGACAGCATCGAGACCCAGGGGCTCACCGAGATGATCGGCGAATACCTGGACGACGAGGCTTGAGAGGGGAGACGCGAGAATGAACAAGAGACTGGTCGTTGACCCGATCACCCGCATCGAGGGACATTTGCGCATCGAGGCGCAGATGGACGGCGCGAATATCGCCGAGGCCTATTCCTCGGGCACGATGGTGCGCGGCATCGAGATCATCCTCAAGGGCCGCGATCCGCGCGATGCCTGGGCCTTTGCCCAGCGCATCTGCGGGGTCTGCACGCTGGTGCATGGCATCGCCAGCGTGCGCGCCGTGGAGGATGCGCTGAAGATCGAGATCCCGAGGAACGCGCAGCTCATCCGCAACCTGATGATCGCGGCGCAATACGTGCATGACCACGTGATGCACTTCTACCACCTGCACGCGCTCGACTGGGTCGACGTGGTGTCGGCGCTGGATGCCGACCCGAAGGCGACGGCGGATCTCGCGTCGTCGCTGTCGTCCTATCCGAAGTCGTCCCCGGGCTACTTTGCCGACGTGAAGACGAAGCTCAAAACCTTCGTCGAGCAGGGCCAGCTTGGCATCTTCGCCAACGGCTACTGGGGCCACTCGGCCTACAAGCTGCCGCCCGAGGCGAACCTGATGGCGGTGGCCCATTACCTCGACGCGCTCGAATGGCAGCGTGACGTGGTCAAGCTGCACACGATCTTCGGGGGCAAGAACCCGCACCCGAACTTTCTCGTCGGCGGGGTGCCAACGCCGATCTCGCCCAATGCCGATGGCGGGATCAACATGGAAGACCTTGCCGAGGTCAGCCGCGTCATCGGCAAGATGGAAGATTTCGTCAATCAGGCCTATCTGCCCGACACGCTGGCGATTGCCTCCTTCTACAAGGACTGGGGCGCCATCGGCGAAGGCGTGGGCAACTTCCTCACCTACGGTGACTTCCCGACCGGCGCGACGAACGACACCGCGTCGTTCCTCGTGCCGCGCGGGGTGATCCTCGACCGCGATCTTTCCACCGTGCACGAGGTTGACCTGCAGGAGGAAAGCCAGATTCAGGAGTTTGTCGATCACGCCTGGTATGCCTACCAGGGCGGGCCGGGCACCGGCCTGCACCCCTACAAGGGCGAGACCGAGTTCAACTTCACCGGGCCAACCCCGCCCTATGACCAGCTCGACGTCGACAAGGGCTATTCGTGGCTGAAGTCGCCGCGCTGGAAGGGCAAGGCGATGGAAGTGGGGCCGCTCAGCCGGATGCTGATGCTCTACGCCACCGGCAACGCCCACGCCAAGGAGCTCGTCGACATGACGCTCTCCACCCTCGACGTGCCGGTCACCGCGCTGTTCTCGACCCTCGGCCGCACCGCAGCGCGCACGCTGGAAACGAAGGTCTACCTCGACTGGATGCGCGGCTGGTATAACGAGCTCATCGACAACATCCGCGCGGGCGATCTCG
>JANTFS010000062.1 GCA_024763335.1 Paracoccaceae bacterium
ATCTCGAAGGTGAGCTCGGCTTCGAAGACCGGGCCGGTGTAGTAGCCAAGGCCGCGCACGACCGAGGGGTCGATCACGATGCGATCAGTGCCGTAGCCCTGGGCGGCGAGAAGGGCTGCGATCTGCTCAAGCTCTGCCACGCCCTCGGCGCCTATGGCGCTTTCGCCCACCGCCGCGCGCAGGTTCTCCAGCGTCGCGGCATTGTCGGCACCCTTGGAGGTGAGGAAGCGCACCACCGGCTCGGCCTTCTCGGGCGCGAGCCCGACGCCGTCGATATAGGCGCCCGAGGCGTCGAGCCGGCCTTCGCCGAGCAGCTCGCGCACGCCCGCTTCGCCGACCTTGTCGAACTTGTCGATGGTGCGCAGCACCGCCTCGCGGGTCTCGCCTTCGTCGACGCCCATCACCTCGAGCACGCCGTTCAGAACCTTCCGGTTGTTGACGCGGATGATGTAATCGCCGCGCGGGATGCCGACCACTTCGAGCGTGTCGGCGAGCATGGCGCAGATCTCGGCATCAGCCGCCATCGAGGCCGAGCCCACCGTATCGGCGTCGCATTGGTAGAACTGCCGAAACCGCCCCGGCCCCGGCTTTTCGTTGCGCCAGACCGGGCCCATCGAATAACGCCGGTAGGGCGTAGGCAGATCGTTGCGATGCTGGGCATAGACCCGGGCAAGCGGCGCGGTCAGGTCATAGCGCAGCGCCAGCCAATCGCCCTTGCCGCCCTCGTCGTCCTCCTGCCAGGCAAACACGCCCGCGTGCGGACGGTCGACATCGGGCAGGTATTTGCCCAGCGCCTCCAGCGTCTCCACGCCCGAGCTTTCCAGCACGTCGAAGCCATAGCGATGATAGACCCCTGCGATCTTGTCGAGCATCACCTTGCGCTCGTCCACGTCCGCGCCGAAATAGTCGCGAAAGCCCTTCGGCGTCTCGGCCTTGGGCCGGGGCTGTTTCTTTTGCTTGGCCATGACTGGTCCCGTCGTTTCCTCGCGCGCGGTTTAGCCCGCTGGCCCGCGCGGGGCAAGCGGGGCTCGCAAGCGGCGCCGACGCAGGGTATGAGGGGCCACGGGAGACACGACATGACCGACCGCATCACAAATCTGGAAGAAACCGTGGCGCACCTTGCCCGCATCGTCGAGGAGCTTTCCGACGTGATCGCGCGGCAGGACGGCGAGATCGCGCGCCTCACGCGGCGGGTTGAACAGCTCGTCCTGCGCGAGGCCGAACGCGAGGTGGAGGCCGGCGCGCAGATTCCGCTGGCCGACCAGCGCCCGCCGCACTGGTAGGAATTCAGGCGGTTTTCGGGCATACTTCCCCGTAAAACAGGGGGGATGCGCGATGCTTGTTACTTTGAAAATCATTCATTTTCTTGCCCTTGCCATCGGAATTGGCAGCGGCGCGGCAAATGGGGTGATCGGGGCGAGGATGGCAAAACTCGACGATGCCGCCCGCCCGGCGCTGGCCGGGGTCGAATCGACGCTGGGAAAGATGTCGTTCGGGGCGCTGATCCTGCTCTGGCTCAGCGGGGGGGTCCTCGCCTTCGACCATTACACCAGCTGGCAGGCTGTCCCGGCCGTGTTTTGGCTCAAGATCGCCTTTGTCGTCGTTCTGACCGGAATATCGGTGCGGCTCAACGTGGTTTCAGCCAAGGCGCGGGGCGCAGGCAGATTGCCCCCGACGAGGGCCATGGCTCGGCTGGGCCAACTTGCGATGCTGAGTTCGGTGCTTATCGTGACCTTCGCGGCTCTGGCTTTTACCGCCTGACCCTCGTCAAACGTCAGACCTCCTCGACGCTGAGCACCCCGGGCAGGGATTTCAGCGCGCTCTTGATCTGCGGGGTGAGCGGGAAGCTGTCGCCCGCCTCGATCACCGTCTCACCGCCCGGCTCGGGCGCGTCGATCAGGCAGATCGAAACGCTGCCAGGACGCGCGCCCTTGGCCATTTCGCCCGCGCGCGCGAGCAACTTGGCCACGTGCGAGGCCCCCTCGTCGCTGTCGAGAAAGACCTTGAGCGCCATGCCGCCGGCATCGGCCACGATGGTATCAACAGGCGCCACGGACCTCGCCAACAACTTGAGCTGTTCGCTCTCCATGTTGGCCTCGACGGTGAGAACGACGTTCTGACCGACCTCCAGATGGTCGCGCGCCGCCTCCAGCGTGTCGGAAAAGACCGTGACCTCGTAAATGCCGGTCGGGTCCGACAGCCCCACGAAGGCGAAGCGGTTGCCGCGCGCCGACTTGCGCTCTTGCCGCGACGAGACGGCGCCCGCCATCTTTGCCACGAAGGCACCGCTGCGCTCGGCCTTCTGCGTGACCTCTTCAAGTGTCATCACCCCTTTGCGTTTGAGCGCGGACAGGTAGTCGTCAAGCGGGTGCCCCGACAGGTAAAAGCCGATCGCCGTGTGTTCTTCGGCCAGCCGCTCGTTGGGCAGCCAGTCGCCCACCGGCGAGAGCCGCGGCTCGGGCAGATCGTCGCCCGCCTCGCCAAAGAGCGAAACCTGGTTCGAGGCGCGCTGCTCGTGGATCGCGGCGGAGTAGTTCACCAGCGCGTCAAGGCTGTCGAACACCCGGTGGCGGTTGGGGTCGAGCATGTCGAAGGCCCCGGCGCGGGCGAGCATTTCCAAGGGCCGCTTGCCGATGCGCTTGAGATCGACCCGGCGGGCGAGATCGAACAGCGTGGCGAAGGGCTTGTCGCCACGCGCCTCGACGATCAGCTTCATCGCCTCGACGCCGACATTCTTGAGCGCGCCAAGGGCGTAGTGGATCCGGCCCCCGGCGACGGTGAAGGTGGCGCCCGAGCGGTTCACGCAAGGTGGCACGATCTCGATGTCGAGCCCGCGGCGCACCTCTTCGGCGTAGATGCCGAGCTTGTCGGTGAGGTGGATATCGCAATTCATCACGCCCGCCATGAACTCGACCGGGTGGTTGGCCTTGAGCCAGGCCGTCTGGTAGCTGACCACGGCGTAAGCGGCGGCGTGGGATTTGTTGAAACCGTAGTTGGCGAACTTTTCGAGAAGGTCGAACACCTCCGAGGCCTTCTTTTCGTCGACCCCGTTTTCCTTCGCCCCGGTAACAAACTTGGGCCGCTCCTTGGCCATCTCCTCGGCGATCTTTTTGCCCATCGCGCGGCGCAGCAGGTCGGCGCCGCCGAGCGAATAGCCCGCCATCACCTGCGCGATCTGCATCACCTGCTCCTGATAGACGATGATGCCTTGCGTCTCGGCAAGGATGTGGTCGATCGACGGGTGGATCGACGCCAGATCGCGCTGGCCGTTCTTGACCTCGCAATAGGTCGGGATGTTTTCCATCGGGCCGGGACGGTAAAGCGCCACGAGGGCCACGATATCCTCGATGCAAGTGGGTTTCATGCGCCTCAGCGCGTCCATCATGCCAGAGCTTTCCACCTGGAACACCGCGACCGTCTTGGCGCTGGCGTAGAGCTCATAGGCCTTGGCATCATCCAGAGGGATCGCGTTGATCGCGTTCACCGCGCCCTCGGCGGGCTCGTAGAGCTGCGCGCCGTCGGGGCCGACATGCAGATCGCGCCCCTGACTGTGGATCAGGTCAATCGCGTTCTGGATCACGGTGAGGGTCTTGAGGCCGAGAAAGTCGAACTTCACGAGCCCCGCCTGCTCGACCCATTTCATGTTGAACTGGGTGGCGGGCATGTCGGAGCGCGGGTCTTGATAAAGCGGCACCAGCTCGTCAAGCGCGCGGTCGCCGATCACCACGCCGGCGGCGTGGGTCGAGGCATTGCGCAACAGCCCCTCAAGCTGCTGGGCATAGTCCAAAAGCCGCCCCACCACCTCTTCGCGACGCGCCTCTTCATTGAGGCGCGGCTCATCGGCGCGGGCCTTCTCGATCGACACCGGCTTCACCCCCTCGACCGGGATCATCTTCGACAGCCTGTCGACCTGCATGTAGGGCATCTGCAAGACCCGGCCCACGTCGCGCACCGCCGCCTTCGACAAGAGCGCGCCGAAGGTGATGATCTGCGCCACCTTCTCGCGGCCGTATTTCTCCTGCACGTAAGCGATGACCTCTTCGCGGCGATCCATGCAGAAGTCGATATCAAAGTCGGGCATCGAGACCCGCTCTGGGTTCAGAAAGCGTTCGAACAGGAGCGAATAGCGCAAGGGGTCGAGGTCGGTGATGGTCAGCGCGTAGGCCACCAGCGAGCCCGCGCCCGAGCCCCGGCCGGGGCCGACCGGAATGTCATGCTCCTTGGCCCACTTGATGAAGTCGGCCACGATCAGGAAGTAGCCCGGGAAGCCCATCGATTCGATGATCCCCAGCTCGAAATCGAGCCGCTTTTCGTAGTCTTCGACCGAAGCCGCGTGCGGGATCACCGCGAGGCGCGCAGCCAACCCCTCGCGCGCCTGCCGGCGCAGTTCCTCGACCTCGTCATCGGCAAACTTCGGCAGGATCGGCTTGCGCCGTTCGGCCATGAAGGCGCAGCGCCGCGCGATCTCCACGGTGTTGTCCAGCGCCTCGGGCAGATCGGCAAACAGCGTCGCCATCTCCTGCGGGCTTTTGAAGTAATGCTGCGGCGTCAGCCGGCGGCGCGGCTCCTGCTGGTCGACATAAGCCCCCTCGGCAATGCAGATCAGCGCGTCATGCGCCTCGTAGAGATCGGTCTTGGGGAAGTAGACATCGTTGGTCGCCACCAGAGGCAGCTCCATCGCATAGGCCATCTCGACGAAGCCGCGCTCGGTCAGCCGCTCGGCCTCGGGCAATGCGCCGCCCTCGCCCGGGTGGCGCTGCAACTCGACATAGAGCCGGTCGCCATAGGCGCGGGCGAGGCGGGCCATCAGCGCCTCGGCCTCGGCGCGATGGCCGGTTGCCAAGAGCTTGCCCACCGGCCCCTCGGCGCCGCCGGTGAGGCAGATGACCCCCTCGGCATGGGCTTCGAGCTCTGCGAGCGTGACCTGCGGCAGCCCCTCGTGCTTGTCGACGTAGAGGCAGGAGTTGAGCTTCATCAGGTTCTCGTAGCCCGCCTCGTTCTGAGCCAGCAGCACGACGGGTGCGGGATCGCGCGGGCGCGCGCCGGGGGCGGGTTCGTCCCATGCCACGGTGATCTGGCAGCCGATGATCGGCTGAATGCCCGCCTCAGAGGCGGTGACCGAAAACTCCAGCGCGCAGAACATGTTGTTGGTGTCGGTAACGGCGACGGCGGGCATCTCCATCGCCGCGCAGATCCCCGGCAGTTTCTTCACCGGCACCGCGCCCTCAAGCAGCGAATACTCGGTGTGGGTGCGCAGGTGAATGAATCGGGGCTGGTCGGGCATGGCGCGAGTGTAGGCAGGCGGCCGGTCAGGGCAAGACCGGAAAACCCGCGCGGCTCAATCGGTCGGGGCGTCGACCACCTCATAGGCGGTGATCTGGCCGCGATAATAGGCCTCGTAGCCGTCGGCATAGACGTAGCCCACCTCACCCCGCGTCGGGATGCGCCGCCCGCCAATCACGGCGTAGTCGCTGAAGGTGCCGCGCCAGTCGAGCGGTTCGATCGTGCCGTCTTCGCGCGTGGCCGGGCGGTCGGCTGCGAACATGCCGGTGATGTCGCCCGCCGCATTGAAGCTGAACAGCACCTCGGCGGGACCGCCTGCGGTCTCCATCCCAGCCGTCACGCCGCCTTCCGTTTCGGCCCAGGTGATCACGCGGTTCAGCACAATCGCGTCGGGCGCCCAAGGCAGCTCGGCGAGGTAACGCAGACCCTCGCTCAACGCCGCCTCGGGGCCTTCGTAGGCATCGAGGCGAAATGCGCCGAGCAGGCGGATATCGAGCAGGCCGGCGCCATCGACGTAGCTGTCGAGCACCCGCACAACCGGGATCGGACCGATATTCTGGCCGGCCAGCCAGGCAAAGCCGGGCTCGGTGTTGGCGATGGTCTGGCGGGCCGGGATCGCCTGCCAGTCGGCGCCTTTCCGCAGCCGCATCTCGGCCGCCTGCTCCAGCCGGGTCGCCGCAGCGGGCACGCCGCCGGCCAATCCGCGCTCGGCGAAGGCGCGCACCGCCTCGGGCAGGTCCGTGCGCACCTCGCCCGGCGCCCCCTGCAACAGCCGCGCTTCGAGCCATGCAACATCGCGGTTGAACCCAAGGGCGAACACGATCAGCACCAGCACCGCGGTCGCCGTCAGGGCGGCAATCACAAGTATGACCGTTTTCATGGTAGCCCCCACTTGAGCTGCCGCGATTCTGCCCAAAACCCGCGTTGAACGCCTTGGCCTCGATCAAGCGCCGCTTGCTTTGCGGGGTATTCTGCGCTTTCCTGCGAGAAATTTGAAAAACCCCGCCCTTCTACGCCGCATCGAGGGGGAGCCGGGGCCAACAGGGTAAGGCGGCGGACAATTGCATGGACATCGCGTTTCTTCTCAATGGAGAGACCGTGACGTTGAGGGATGTCGATCCGACGATGACAACCCTCGATTGGCTGCGTGACTCGCGGGGCCTCACCGGCACCAAGGAGGGATGCAACGAGGGCGATTGCGGCGCCTGCACGGTGATGGTGACGGACGCCCAGGGCACGCGCGGCCTCAATGCCTGTCTCCTGTTCCTGCCCCAGCTCAATGGCAAGGCGGTGACCACGGTCGAAGGTCTCGCGGGCCCCGACGGCAATCTGCACCCGGTGCAGGAGGCGATGGTCACGCATCACGGCAGCCAATGCGGCTTCTGCACCCCCGGGATCGTTGTCTCGCTCGCGGCCGGGCAGATCGCCGGCGAGACCGACCACGAACAACAACTGGCCGGAAACCTGTGCCGGTGCACCGGCTACGCGCCGATCATGAAGGCGGCAAAGGCCGCTGCGCAAAAACCGGTGCCGAAATGGTTGCAGGATCTGCCCACCGGCCCGGCGCGGCGGGGCCTGTCGCAGGCCAAGCTGCCGGCGAGCGTCGATGCCCTGGCGGAGTTTCTGCTGGCCAATCCTTCGGCGCGGATCGTCGCCGGGGCCACCGATATCGGCCTTTGGGTCAACAAGGATTTCCGTGATCTCGGGGAGGTTGTCTTCGTCAGCCAGATCGAAGAAATGGCGCGGGTCGAAACCGCGCCCTACATGATCCGCATCGGCGCGGCGGCCACGGTGGAACACCTGCGTCTCGCCCTGCAAGACCACCACCCGCATTTCGCCCGGATGCTCGCGCGCTTCGCCTCGGCGCAGGTGCGCAACGCCGCCACAATCGGCGGCAACATCGCAAACGGCTCGCCGATCGGCGACACGCCGCCGCCGCTGATCGCCCTGGGTGCCTCCTTGCTCCTGCGCCGCGGTGATTTCACCCGCGAGATCCTGCTCGAGGATTTCTTCCTCGACTACGGCAGGCAAGACATTCATCCCGGCGAGTTTGTTGAGGCGATCACGGTGCCGCGCGATCCCGGGGCGCCGGACCGGCTCAAGGTCTACAAGCTGTCGAAAAGGTTCGATCAAGACATTTCCGCGGTGTTGGGCGCCTTCAACATCGCCATTGAAGATGGAAAAGTGCAATCAGCGCGGATTGCCTTCGGTGGCATGGCGGGCATCCCGAAACGGGCCACGGCGATCGAGGCCGCGCTCGTCGGCAAACCCTGGACACGCGAAACGGTCGAGGCCGCGATGGGGGCGATCACCGAGGATTTCACCCCGCTCAGCGATCTGCGCGCGTCCATGGGCTACCGGCTGGTGGCGGGCTCGAACATGCTGCTGCGCTACTGGCTGGAAGACGAGGGCATGGCCACCTCGGTGACGGGGGTATCGGCATGAGCGTGTCCAGTCCCCTGCCCCATGACAGCGCGCCGCTTCATGTTACCGGGGCGGCCCGATATATCGACGACATCCCCACTCCGCCGGACACCCTGCACCTTGCCTTCGGGCTGAGCGATGAGGCGCACGGCATCGTGGTGTCGGCCGATCTCTCCGAGGTGCGAGCTGCGCCCGGCGTGGTGGCGGTGCTTACGGCGGCCGATCTCGACCGGCCCACCGACGTGTCGCCCGCCGCGCATGACGAGCCGCTGCTCGCCACCGGCGAGGTGCATTACCATGGCCAGCCGATCTTCCTCGTGGTCGCCACCAGCCACCGCGCCGCGCGCGCCGCCGCGCGTCTCGGCAAGATCGAGATCGAGCCGCGCCCGGCGATCCTGACAATCGACGACGCGCTCAAGGCACAGAGCTACTTCGAAGGCGGCCCGCTCACCTGGACGCGCGGCGATGTCGAGGCGGCGCTGGCCGATGCCCCCCGCGTGATCGAAGGCGAGATCGAGATCGGCGGACAGGAACATTTCTACCTCGAAGGCCAGGCGGCGCTGGCGGTGCCGGGCGAGGCTGGCGAGATGGTCGTGCATGCCTCGACCCAGCATCCGACCGAAATCCAGCACAAGGTGGCCGAGGCGCTCGGGCTGCACATGAACGCCGTGCGGGTCGAAACCCGCCGCATGGGCGGCGCGTTCGGCGGCAAGGAGAGCCAGGGCAATGCCCCCGCCGTGGCCTGCGCCATCGTCGCCGCGAGAACCGGGCAGCCCTGCAAGATGCGGTATGATCGCGATGACGACATGGTCATCACCGGCAAGCGGCACGATTTCCGCATTCGCTACAAGGTGGGCGTCAACACCGGCGGGCGCCTGCTGGCCGTCGATTTCACCCATCTTGTGCGGGCCGGCTGGAGCCAGGACCTGACCGCGCCTGTGGCCGACCGGGCCATGCTGCACGCCGACAATGCCTATTTCATTCCCGCCATCCGGATCGAGAGCCACCGGCTGCGCACCAACACCGCCTCGGCCACCGCCTTTCGCGGCTTCGGCGGGCCACAGGGCATGTTGGGGATCGAGCGGGTGATCGACCATGTGGCGCATGAGCTCGGCCTCGATCCGCTCGCGGTCCGGCGCAAGAATTTCTACACCAAGACCAAGGTGCAGGAGACACATTACGGCCAGCCGGTGACCGGCTTCGTGCTGCCCGACATCGTCAAGGTTCTGGTCGACAGTTCCGACTACGAAAAACGCCGCGCGACCATCGCCGAGTGGAACGCCGAGAGCGAGGTGCTGAAACGCGGCATCGCGCTCACGCCGGTGAAGTTCGGGATCAGTTTCACCCTCACGCATCTCAACCAGGCCGGGGCTCTGGTGCATGTCTACCAGGACGGCTCGGTGCACCTCAACCACGGCGGCACCGAGATGGGTCAGGGGCTGAACCAGAAGATCGCGCAGGTCGCCGCCGAGGCCTTCGGGGTCGGCGTGGACCGGGTCCAGATCACCGCGACAGACACCCAGAAGGTGCCCAACACCTCGGCCACTGCGGCAAGCTCCGGCTCCGACCTGAACGGCATGGCCGCGAAGGCCGCCTGCGACGAGATCAAGGGACGGATGGTTCGATTCCTGTCAAAAAAACACGGGGTAAAACCCAAGGAACTCGCGTTCAAAGGCGGAAAAGTGCATCTCGGCGGGCTCCAGCTCTCGTTCGAAGACGCCGCGATGGAATGCTACGAAGGGCGCGTGAGCCTCTCGGCCACCGGGTTCTACAAAACCCCCGACGTGGCCTGGGACCGCGAGCGCGGCAGCGGCCACCCGTTCTATTACTTCGCCCATGGCGCGGCGGTCACCGAGGTGGTGATCGACACCCTCACCGGCGAATACCGCCTGCTGCGCGCCGACATCCTGCATGACGTCGGCGAGAGCCTGAACCCGGCCATTGACACCGGTCAGATCGAGGGCGGCTACGTGCAGGGCGTGGGCTGGCTCACCACCGAGGAACTGGTGTGGGACGGCAAGGGCCGTCTCGCCACCCACGCGCCCTCGACCTACAAGATCCCCGCCGCGTCGGACATTCCCGACACCCTGAACGTGGCGCTCTGGGGGCAGCCGAACACGGTGCCGACGATCTATCGGTCGAAAGCCGTCGGCGAGCCGCCCTTCATGCTGGGAATTTCGGCGTTCATGGCATTGTCGGATGCCATCGCGGCCTGCGGCGCGGCCTATCCCGCGCTCGATGCACCGGCCACGCCGGAACGCGTGCTGATGACCGCGCGGCGGGTGCGGCGGTGAGCCTCGACCGCGCCACGCTTTCACAGGCCGTTGCCGAAAGCGGCACGGTTGTGCGGATCGTGGTGGCCGAGGTGCAGGGCTCGGCCCCGCGCGAAGTGGGCGCGGCAATGCTGGTCTGGCCCGGGGCTCAGTCGGGCACGATCGGCGGCGGCGCGCTGGAGTTTGACGCGGCAGCAACCGCACGGGACATGCTCGCGCGCGGAGACCGGCGCAGGGTTCACAAAGCGTTGCTGGGGCCCGATCTCGGCCAGTGTTGCGGCGGCGCGGTGACGTTGCTGTTCGAGGCTTGGGATCGGTCCGCCCTCGATGGTCTGGTGGACGACCTCTTTGCCCGCCCCATGGATACGCAGGCCCCGGCCACACCGCCGCTGTCCGTCGAGCGCCTGCGCGCGCAGGCGCGTGGCTCGGGCGCGCGCCCGAGCCCCCGGCTTCTGGACGGCTGGTTCATCGAGCCGGTCGAGCGGGTCCGGGCGCCGGTCTGGATCTGGGGCGCGGGCCATGTCGGCCAGGCCCTCGTCAGCACCCTCGCGCCGCACCCGGACCTCGCGCTCACCTGGGCCGACACCGGCGCCGCCCGCTTTCCGGCCGACCCGCCGCCGGGGGTAACACGGCGGCCCACGCCCGATCTTGCCGCCGCGGCCGCCACCGCGCCGGCCGATGCGCACCACATCGTGCTCACCTATTCCCATGCGCTCGATCTCGCGCTCTGCGATGCGCTGCTTGCCCACGGCTTTTCCAGCCTTGGGCTGATCGGCTCGGCGACGAAATGGGCCCGGTTTCGCGCAAGGCTTGGGCAAATGGGCCATTCCGCTGACGCGATCGCACGCATCCAATGCCCGATCGGCGACAAGGGGCTGGGAAAACACCCGCAGGCCATTGCCGTGGGCGTTGCCTACGGTCTACTCAGGGAGGTGGCGAAAAAAGAGGCATCGAGCCCGGCGCCCGGGGACGAGGGGAACAGGGATGACAGACGCGCTGCTGACGCTTGAGGGCCTGACCAAGGCCTATCCCGGGGTCGTGGCCAACGATGCCGTATCCTTCGCCATCCAGCCGGGTGAGGTCCACGCGCTGCTTGGCGAGAATGGCGCAGGCAAATCCACGCTGGTCAAGACGATCTACGGGCTGGTCAAACCCGACGCCGGCCAGATGGTGTTCGGCGGCCGGCCCTTTGCGCCCGCCAACCCGCGCGCGGCCCGGGCCGCCGGCGTGGCGATGGTATTCCAGCATTTCTCGCTGTTCGACGCGCTCAGCGTGGCCGAAAACATCGCGCTCGGCATGGACAACCCGCCCGGCCAGCGCCAGCTCAGCGCAAGCATCCGCGACGTGAGCGAAGCCTATGGCCTGCCGCTCGACCCCGACCGGGTGGTCGGCGATCTGTCGGCCGGCGAGCGGCAGCGCGTCGAGATCGTGCGCTGCCTGCTCCAGAACCCCAAGCTTCTGATCATGGACGAGCCCACCTCGGTGCTCACCCCGCAGGAGGTGCAGATCCTGTTCCACACCCTGCGCAAGCTCGCGAGCGAAGGCACCTCGATCCTCTACATCAGCCACAAGCTCGAAGAGATCCGAGCCCTGTGCGAAGACGCGACCGTTCTGCGCCTCGGCAAGGTGGTGGCCACCTGCGACCCGCGTGAGAAAACCGCGCGTGAACTGGCAGAGATGATGGTGGGCACCACCCTGCACGTGCCCGAGCGCGAAGGCGGCGAAAGCGGCGACGTCTTGTTGCAGGTGTCCGGGCTCAGCCTGCCCGCGCCTTCCGATTTCGGCACCCCGCTGCGCGACATCACCTTCGCGGTGCGTGCGGGCGAGGTTCTGGGCATCGGCGGTGTTGCCGGCAACGGTCAGGACGAACTCCTCGATGCGCTGTCGGGCGAACGCTTCGCGCCGGCCGGCAGCCTGTTCCTGCGCGGGCAGGACGTCGGGCGGCTACGGCCCAACGCGCGCCGGGCGCTGGGGCTCCTCGCAGCGCCGGAAGAACGGCTCGGCCATGCCGCAGCGCCCGAGATGTCGCTCACCGAAAACGCGCTGCTCACCGGCGATGTGCGCCAGAAGCTCTCGAACCGGGGCTTCATCCGCTGGGGCAAGGCGCGCGATTTTGCCAAATCGGTGATCGACACCTTCGACGTGCGCACCCCCGGCCCCGAAACGGCCGCCGGGGCGCTGTCCGGCGGCAACCTGCAGAAATTCGTGATCGGGCGGGAAATCCTGCAAAAACCCGATGTCTTCGTCGTGAACCAGCCGACATGGGGCGTCGATGCCTCAGCGGCGGCGGCGATCCGGCAGGCGCTGCTCGATCTGGCCCAGAGCGGCGCGGCGGTGATCGTGATCAGCCAGGACCTCGACGAGCTCATGGACATCTGCGATCACTTCACCGCCCTCAACGAGGGCCGCATCGCGCCGATCCGGCCGGCCAGCGGGCTGACCATCGACGAGGTCGGCCTGATGATGGGCGGTGCCCATGACATGCACGAAGCCGAGACGGCGGCGCGGGCGGAGGCCGAGGCATGAGATTTCGTCTGGAAAAACGCCCCGCGCCCTCGCAACTCCTGCTCGCGCTCACGCCACTCTTTGCCGTGCTTGCCACCATGATCGCGGGCGGGGTGATGTTCTGGTCGCTCGGTGCCGATCCGCTGGAGGCAATCCGCACGATCTTCTGGGATCCGCTGTTCGATGAGACCTTCAGCGCCTATTCGCGGCCGCAACTGCTGGTCAAGGCCGGGCCGCTCATCCTCATCGCCATCGGCCTCGCGCTCGGCTTCAAGGCGGGCATCTGGAACATCGGCGCGGAGGGGCAATACATCATTGGCGCCGTCGTGGGTGCGGGGGTGGGCCTTGCCTTCTACCCAACCGAGAACCGGCTGATTTTCCCCGCCATGGTGCTGGCAGGCGCCTTTGGCGGCTGGGCCTGGGCGATGATCCCGGCGATCCTGAAAACGCGCTTCGGCACCAACGAGATTCTCGTCTCGCTGATGCTGGTCTACGTGGCCGAGAACATCCTCGCCTCGGTGTCCTCGGGGCTGTTGCGCAACCCCGACGGCATGGGCTTTCCCGGCTCGCGCAACCTCGCGCGCGATTATCCCGCCGCCTCCAACCTCGAGATCTTCGCCGGATCGGGGATGCACTGGGGCGTCGTCGCGGCGTTCATCGCGGTGATCTTCGCCTATGTGCTGATGACCCGGCACAAGATGGGCTTTTCCATCCGCCTCGCCGGCGAGGCCCCGAAAGCCGCGCGGTTTGCCGGCATCTCGCCCACCCGCCTGGTGCTGTTCAGCCTCGGCACCGCCGGCGCGCTTGCCGGCATGGCGGGGCTGTTCGAGGTGGCGGGACCGGCGGGCCAGATCTCGATCGACTTCAACTCGGGCTACGGTTTCACCGCGATCATCGTCGCCTTTCTCGGCCGGCTTCACCCGATCGGCATCCTGCTGGCGGGTCTGTTGATGGCGCTGACCTATATCGGCGGCGAGCTGGCCCAGCTCATGCTCGGCATGCCCGCCGCGGCGATCCAGCTGTTCCAGGGAATGCTGTTGTTCTTCCTGCTCGCGATGGACGTCTTCGCCAATTATCGCATCCGCATCCGCAGCCGGGAGGTAGCATGATGGACCTCGGACAGATCAACCCTGTTCTGCTGATCGCCTCGCTGATGGTCGCCTCGACACCGATCCTGCTCGCCGCTCTTGGCGAGATGGTGGTGGAAAAGTCGGGCGTTCTGAACCTCGGCGTCGAGGGGATGATGATCACCGGCGCGGTGGTGGGCTTTGCCGTCGCGGTCAATTTCGACGCGCCCGCCCTCGGGTTTGTTGCCGCCGCCGCCGCCGCCGCCGGGCTCAGCCTGCTGTTCGCGATCATCACCCAGTTCCTGAAGTCCAACCAGGTTGCCA
>JANTFS010000063.1 GCA_024763335.1 Paracoccaceae bacterium
CGATGGCGGGTTCATCGACGGCTATGCCGCCACCAACGACATCGCCTGGGTGCGCAACATGCCCACGCAGGCGGAATTCACCGACGCCGACGTGACCGGAAACGTGTCGGATTCGAGCGACAACGAGTTCTATGCCGTCTACAAATATGACAACGGCGAGATTGTCCTGGGGCAATTCGGACGGCTCGCGCGCGTCGACGGCAGCGTCAACCTGGTCGGTGGCGACGGAAACGACGTGCTGGCCTATTTCGGCAATGAAGGAAAGCTGTTCGACGGCGGCGGCGAAGATACAACGTTCGGCTACGGCGACGTTTTCGTCGCCAATTTCGCCAAGAGCCACCCGCTCGACCGGATCGAATGGGACCTGCGCGACACCGCCGTGGGCCAGAGCGGCAACAGCGTTGTCCTGAAGCTCAGCCGCGACCTGCTTGGCGAAACCGATATCGACACCGACAACGTCCAGGCGGGCGACTCGATCCTCGGCGCGCTGTTGGCGGACCCCCCGAGCGGGGGCGCCGTGCTCCGGATATCGGTGCGCGACCAGGCCAGCGTCGGAGAATTCGAACTGTTCGTCGACGATGTGAGCTACGGGACCTTCGCGACCGAAGGCAGCGGCCGGGCGGATGCCAACGGGTTTCGCGAAATCGTGGTCAAGGACGTCACCTGGAGCCAATCCGGCAGCCCGATCGAGCTGGTGGTCACCGAAGGGTCGGTCGATTTCGGAACCTTTCAGGCCCACGAACAGCACGACGTCAACCTGATCGGCATCGAGGGCTTCTCGCTGGTTCTCGGCAGCAACGATGACTTCATCGCTACCGGCGACTACCGCGACCAGATCGACATGGGAGACGGCGACGACACCCTGCTGGTCACCTCCGACAACTTCCAGGAGTTCATGTTCCTCGGCGACGGCGCCGACCTCGCGGTGGTCGAGATCGAGAGTCGAAACTCGGCAATCGTCAACGACCTGGTCTATGGCGGCGCCGGTGCCGACGAAGCCGTCATCCGCAATGTCGACGGCGACAGCGGCGCACGATGGTGGATCAACACCGAAGCCGATCCCTTCGGCTACGGGTCGATCGGGTTCAACACCGGCTTCCTGACGACGACATCGTCCTTCTCCGACCTGAGCAATGCCACCTACGCGCTGAATTACCTGTTCGAAAATGCAGGCTATGGCACCAGCACCGACGAAAGCCTGTTCGAGAAGAACTTCATCGAGGTGCGCGCCGGCGGCGATTTCGACTATGGCAGCGCCCGACTTCAAGGCTTCGAAGCCGTCAGTTTCGAAGGCTCCGACACCGCCGCCGATCTCGCGATCTTCGCCGGCGGCAGCTACTATGTCGGCGGCGCCTCCGATGGCGACACCTTCGTCGCCGATTTCGGCCTGTTCGACATCCAGTCCAACACCCAGGGCATTGTTCTCAACGGGTTTCACAACGGGGGCGACCCGTCCCTGCGCTCGGCCTTCCCCGATGGCACCGGTTATTACGAGACCACCCTCGGGGTCGAGTCCTACCCCGATTTCGACGGCGATCTGAACAACGGGGCCGTGCCGACGATCCGCCCGGCGGCCGAATTCGCCAACGGACAGACCGAACGCACCGTCTCGATCGAGGGCTTCGAGCGGTTCTATGTTCAGGCCACGGATTTCGACGACATCCTTGTCGGCGGAAAATATGTCGACAGTCTGTCCGGCAGGGGCGGCAACGACATCCTGGTCGGCGGCGGCTCCGAAACCCAGATCGGTTTCAACGCGACCGTCGACACCGAAAACATGCTGTTTGGCGGCGCGGGGAATGACACGTTCTATTCCAACGGCGACGAATTCTCCGAAATCGACGGCGGCGACGACGTCGACCGGTTGATCTTCGGCCCCGGCGGGCTCGCAACCTCCGGCGCAACGATCGCCGGTTTGACCCAGCGTGTGGAGGTGGGCCTGCCGGGGAGCGGCACGGTCGACACAGTCTTTGACGCTGCCGACACCGCGACGAACCTGCTGGCGGCGCTCGATGCCATTGCGAGCGTTGATCTTTTCGAACGCGAAGTAACCTTCGACGGTGGTGTCACCGGCGCGGCCGTCTTCCGCAACATCGAAAGCACCAACCTGACCGGCCTCGACGGCTCCGACGACCTCTTCCTTTACGACGGCGGCGCCACCTATATCGGCGGCACCGGCGACACCGACACCTTCGCCGCCGATTTCAGCGGCTCGCAATTCGGCATCACCTACAGCGTCGCACAGGACATCGGCGGCACCCGGCTGTCCAACGGCGTCTATATCGAGGGGATGGACCGGCTGGTCCTGAAACTGGGCGACGGCAACGACATCATCGCCGGCGGCGCGGCGGACGATTATATCGACGCAGGCGCGGGGGCGGACAACCTGCGCGGCGGCGGGTCCGGCGCCAACGGCGACACGATCCTCGCCGGCGAAGGCGCCGATTTCATCGCCTGGAATGCCGACGACGGTGACGTCACCCTGTTCGGCGGCTCCGATGACGGCGATGTCGACAACGAGGTGATCGACCGCCTCGCGGTCTCGGCCATCGACGCGTTCGGCGACGCGCGCGGGCCGGCGGGGCTGGGCTTTGCTCTCAATGCCTCGAATGGCAACTTCACATCGGCACAGCAAGCGACCCGCAGCGCCAACAGCTTCGACAGCGAGATCTGGGGCCTCGTCGGGCTCGTGAATTCCAGCTCCGCCGACATTTTCACGATCTCCTCCGGCGCCAACGAGATCGAATTCCGCGAGATCGAGGCCACCGATGTGCAGGGCTCGAACGAATACGACGATCTCATCGTCATCCAGAACGGCGTGTTCTACGACGGCGGCGACCGCGACGACGATGCCGACGTGCTGGTCGCGAATTTCTTCGGCGAGACCGCCGATCTCGAGATCCGCGCCCAGACCGGCTCGGCCCGCCTCGACCCGTCCGAGGTGTTCTACGACATCGGCAACGGCATCACGGTCGGCAATTTCGAACGGCTCTTCATCGAGGGCGGCGCGGGCGACGATTTCCTCATTGGCGGCGCGCTTGCCGACCGGATCGACGGCGGCTGGGGCAACGACATCATCTCCGGCGGCGGGGGCGACGACATTCTCGACGGCAGTCTCGGAAATGACCTGATCTTCTATGACGGCGGTAACGACGAGATCGACGGCGGCGGCTTCCTGAGCTCAGAGTTCGACACGCTCGAAATGGGCGCGATTTCGGGAGGCTATGACCGGCTGATCGGCTGGGGCAGTTTCTTCAGCCTGCAATATACCTTCAGCCTTGCCGACCTGACCACGGCAGCGGCGGTGCAGAGCGCGTTCGCGACGCTCTATGCCAACCAGGGCAACGTGACGCGCACCGTCGCCGGCAATGTCGCCTCCGGCGAGCACGTCGAATACACCGATATCGACCGGATCGTCGTGTCGGCAGAGGCCGACAACGATCTGCTGCTGTCGGGGGCGGCGGGCGGCCTCCTGTCGGGCGATGGCGGCGACGACTTGCTCGCGGGCCTGTTCGGCGACGATCTCCTGATCGGCGGCAGCGGCGCCGACCGCTACGTGCTCGGCGGCAACTGGGGCAGCGATACGATCGCCGGCGAGTTCTCCGGCCCCGGCGAGATCTTCTTCATCGGCTGGAACCGCGCCGACATCACCTTCTCGCTCGACACGCTGACCCCCGACAGCGACGACCTGATCGCGACCAGCACCAACGGCGACACGCTGCGGTTCATCGACTATTTCACCGGCGGCGCGAACGGTCTCGGCTACACGTTCCATTTCGACGACCAGAGCGCCGCGCTCGATCTGACCGGCCTCGGCGCGATCGCGAAAGCCGCGCCGGACGCCGGGCTGAACATCGTCGGCACAGATGCGCGCGACGAGTTCCTGATCACCACCGAAGGCGCGGACGAGTTCTATGCCGGCGCCGGCAACGACCTTCTGCGCGGCAGTGCCGGGCCCGACATCCTGAGCGGGGGCCTCGGCATCGACGTGGTGTTCTACGAGGACAGCCCGGCGGCCGACCCGTCGGATCCCGGCGTTGTCGTCGATCTCGAGGCCGGGTTCGGCCTCGGCGGCCATGCGGAGGGCGACATCCTGATCTCGATCGAGGATGTGCTCGGCAGCAACGCGAGCGACATCCTGCGCGGCACCGCCAACCGCAACGCGTTCGCCGGCGGCGATGGCAACGACATGCTGTACGGTCGCGGCGCCGACGATTTCCTGACCGGCGACGCGGGCGACGACCTGCTCGACGGCGGCGACGGCAACGACGTGCTCTACGGCGGCGCGGGCACCGACGATCTCAGCGGCGGCGCCGGCAACGACACGATCTTCGGCGACGACGGCGACGACACGATCGCCGGCGGCGCGGATGACGACGTGGTCTATGGCGGCAACGGGAACGACACCGCCACGCTTGGCGACGGCAACGATTTCTATGTCATCGCAACCGACCGCGACGGCGCAGACACGGGCCTCGACACCGTCGATGGCGGCAACGACGAAGACACGATCGACCTGACCGACTTCGATGCCAGCGTGCTGATCTCGCTGAACGTCGCGCAATTCGTCTCCACGACCGGCGAAAACGAGACCACCCCGCCCGGCGCCTTCGTGACCCTGGCGAACCTGACCGGGTTTGAAAACGCGGTCGGCTCCCGCTTCGACGACACCCTGTTCGGCAATGCCGGCAACAACAAGCTCAATGGCCAGGGCGGCGACGACCTCCTGCTTGGCGGGGCCGGCGACGACATCCTGATCGGGGGCGCCGGCTTCGACGTTCTGAGCTACGGCGCGGAAGGCGGCACCGGAATCGTCACCGTGGATCTCGCGGCCGGTACCGCCACCGACAGTTTCGGCAACACCGACACGATCGCCGAAATCGAGCACATCATCGGCGGGAACGTTCAGGACTTCGACAATCTGTATGGCGACGCCAACGACAACCGCTTCACCGGCAACAAGGGCATTGGCGTCGACCTGATCGACGGCAGCGGCGGCATCGACACGATCGACTACAGCGCCGAATCCGACACCCAGAACTACCTCCCCGGAGGCTGGACGCCCGGCGGCACCGGCGTCGGCGTGGTGGTGGATCTTTCCGTCCCCGGCACGATCGGCGCCCCCAACGCAACCGACACCAGCGGGCACGGCGACGTGCTGGTCAGCATCGAGAACGTGATCGGTTCGATCCGCGACGACCAGATCACCGGCGGCGCCGAGAACAACCTCTTCGTCGGCGGCGACGGGGCCGACACCCTGACCGGCGGTGGCGGATTCGACACGGTCGACTACGGCCAGGAAGCGGCGGGGCTCGGCCTTTTCGACATCGCGGGCCCGGTCGGGTTCATCATCATCGACGATTTCAATCCAGGCGCCAACCACGACACCTATGGCGATGCCGACACGCTCATCGGCATCGAGCAGATCATCGGCACCGATCTCGGCGACAGGATGGTCCGTTTGCAGAATGGCACCCATCATCTCTACGGCGAAGGCGGCGACGACTTCCTCGAACTGCTGAGCGGTGTCGGCATCGCGGTCTCGGGCAACGTTCTCGATGGCGGCGCGGGGCAGGACTACCTGGTCGGTGGCGACGGCGATGACCTGCTGACCGGCGGCACCGGCGACGACGTCACCCACGGCGGCGGCGGCGACGACCTCTACACCTATATCGACGGCTTCGACACCTTTGACGGCGGCGGTGGCAGCGATACCGTCGACTTTTCCCACGTCGGCTTCGCGGTGCTGGCCGATCTCGCCACGTCCACGGTCGAAACCTTCGACACCGGGGACTGGGCCTCCGGCGGCACCGCCCGTGCCGTTCTGACGATCAACGCGGTGGAAAACGTCCGCGGCAGCGCCTTCGACGACCACTTGGCCGCCTCCACCTCGGCGGCCCTGATCGACGGTGGCGCAGGTGACGACGTGCTCATCGGCAATGACGCGGCGCAGAGCTTCGAAGGCGGCGACGGTATCGACGAACTTCGGTTCGGCGCCGGGCCGCAAGGCATCTTCGTCGACATGCGCGCCCTCGGCCTCAACGTGGTCGACAGTTTCGGCAACAGCGAAAGCGCCGCGCGCATCGAGCGTTTCATCGGCACCGCATTCGACGACAGCTTCGTCGGCGGCGCCGCGGACGAGACCTTCGTCGGTGGCGACGGGGTCGACAGCTTCATCGGCGGCGACGGGGTCGATGCGATCGACCTGTCGCGCGAAACCGGCGGCGGGGCCGGCGCCTTCTCCATCGGCTACGATACCGTCACCGGCGAGACGGTCGGCACAGTCACCGACACCTTCGCCAATACCGACACTTTCCGTGGCATCGAACACTTCATCGGCACCAACGCCACCTTCGACGACTTCTTCGGGAGCGAGGCCGACGAGGTCTTCACCGGCAACGCCGGCGCCGGGGTCGATGGCATCCGGGGCGGTGGCGGCATCGACACGGTGGACTACAGCGCCGAGACGGGCAGCGGCGCGGTGACGGTCGATCTGGCGCTGGCCTTTGACTTCGCCAACCCCAACGCCATCGACACCTTTGGCGACGGCGATGCCCTGCTCGACATCGAGAACGTCGTCGGCTCGGATGCGAACGATGACCTTTCCGGCAGCGCGGCGGCCAACGTCCTTGTCGGCGGGGACGGCGACGACAGGCTCACCGGGCGGGCCGGCGACGATCTTCTGGACGGCGCGGACGGCCACGACACGGCCGATTATTCGGCCGAGGGCGGCGGCGCGGGGATCATCGCGGATCTGCTGTACGCAAGACAGATCACCGATACCTTCGGCGACACCGACACGGTCGCGCATATCGAGCGGGTGATTGGCACGGGCCTGGCCGATACGATGACCGGCAGCCGGTCGGGCGACGTACTGGAAGGCCGCGGCGGCGCCGACTATCTCGACGGCTGGGAGGGAGACGATACCCTCGACGGCGGCGACGGCGCCGATTTCCTGCTCGGCTGGACCGGGAACGACCTGCTGAACGGGGGCGGGGACGACGACACCATCGACGGCGAAGACGGCAATGATACCGTCGAGGGCGGCGCGGGCGCGGACGATCTCGCCGGAGGAACCGGCGAAGACACCCTGAGTTACGCGACCTCCACAGCGGGGGTGGTCGCGAACCTCGGCAACAACACCGCTTCGGGCGGACACGCCGACGGCGACACTTTCACCGGTTTCGAAAGCCTCCGCGGCTCGGCATTTGCGGACAATCTGTTTGGCAACGATGCCAACAACCGCCTCGAAGGCGCGACGGGCAACGACTACCTGATCGGTCATGCCGGGCGCGATTCGCTGTTCGGCGGGGGGGATGACGACCAGCTCGAAGCCGGCGCGCTCGCGAGCATGGTCGAGACCGGCGAGACCTATGACGGCGGCGCCGGCAACGACACCTTGCGTATCATCGGCAATGGCGACCAGCTCTACAATTTCCGCGGCGCCAGCGTCGATGGCCTCGAAACCCTCGCCTTCCTGGCCGACACCGGCTTTTTCGCCGGCGACAAGATTGCCCGGTTCGGGGCACAGCAGTTCGTCGATGCAGGCTTCACCCAGGTCTCCGGCTTCCACGCCGCCGCCGAGGCGTTCCTGCTCGACCTGGTGATGGAAGATGCCGCGCCCCTCGACCTCTCGGGCCTCGGCGTTTCGGGCTTCACCAATCCGCGCGACCGGGTATTGATCACCGGCTCCAACGATGGCGCGGAAGTGACCGGCACCGGCATCCGCGACGAGATCGTCGCCAACGGCGGCGACGACACGCTGACGGGCGGCGGCGGTGACGACACGCTCACCGGTGGCTCCGGTGACGACATGTTCCGGGCATCCGTGGCCCAGGGCGACGACGTGATCACCGATTTCACCATCGGGGCGGATGCGGCTTCGGGCGACAAGATCGACGTGACCGGGCTGTCGATCTCCTTTGGCGACATCGGGTTCACCACCACGACCGGGGGCCTCCGGGTCGATCTGGCCGTTGGGTCGTTCACCCTCGAGGGCGCGACAGGCGCGAGCCTGTCGGCGAGCGATTTCATCGGCCTCGGCACGGGTCCGGCGAATACCGCTCCCGAGCTGACCGACCCCGGCCTCCTCGTGCTCGCGGAGAACCGGACCTTCGTCGCAACGCTCGCCGCGACCGACAGCGACGGCGACCCGCTGACCTTCTCGATCTCGGGCGGGGCCGATGCGGCGCTGTTCCAGATCGACGCCGCGACCGGCGCGCTGCGGTTCCTGGCCCCGCCCGATTTCGAGGCCCCGCAGGATGCGGGCGCCGACAACACCTACGAACTCGGCATCTCGGTTTCCGACGGCCAGGGCGGCAGCGACAGCGCGGTGCTCAACGTCGACGTGACGGATATGGTCACGAACGATCCGCCCGCCCTCTGGTTCGAGGCCACCGACGGCAATGTCGCCGCCGTCACCGATGGCGACACGCTTGCCGGATTCGCTCAGGGCGCCGCACTCAGGCTGCCGGGCGGCGGTCTCGCGCCGGCGGATGCAACCGTCACCTCCACGACGGCGACGCTCGCCATCGACACCACCGGCGACGGCACCCCCGACACGACGCTCACGCTGATGGGCGATTTCGAAGGCGAGAGCCTCGAGATCCTCACCCGGGGTGGCGAGACCGTCGTGCAGATCGCGGGCGCCGCCGCAAGCCAGGCCTCGGCCGCGGGCGAGCGCTTCATCACCACCGATCCGGGGCCGAACCGGGTGTTCGGCGATGCCGGCGACGATGTCGCGGTGACCAGCGGCGGGGCCGACCTGATCTCGTCGGGCGCGGGGGCGGACGTGATCATCGCCGGCGACGGCGACGACATCCTGATTGGCGGGCTTGGCCCGGACAATCTGACCGGCGGCGCGGGGGCCGATATCTTCGCCTTCTCGGTGGACGACTTCGCCGCCACCGGCTTTACCGCCGATTTCATCACCGATTTCACGCCGGGCGAAGATGTGATCGAGTTGGCCGGCTTCGGCGTCACCGGCCTCGGTGACCTGAGCTTCGTGACCGTGGTGCAAGGCGACGCGATCGACCTCGGCGCGGGCCGTTTCATCGTGCTCGAAGGGCTCGTTTCGGGCGATCTCCTGCCGGGCGACGTGATCGGCACCGACGGGGCCCCCCGCGCCTATGCGCTGGTCTCGAGCGCGCCGGTGCACCGGCTCACCGAGGCCGATGACCGGTTCATCTCGACCGATACCGGGCCCTCCGAAATCATCGGCCGGGCCGGCGCGGACGCGATCGTGGGCGGCTCTGGCGACGACCTCATCCGCGGCGAAGGCGGCGCGGACGTTCTGATCGGCGGCGCCGGGGCCGACGTGCTGATCGGCGGCGCGGGCGCCGACCGGATGACCGGGTTGGCGGGGGCGGATGTCTTCGCCTTCACCTCCGGCGAGGAAACCGTCTTCGTGGGCGAGTTCATCACCGACTACGAGATCGGCATCGACACGCTCTCGCTCTCGGGCTTTGGTTTCGCGTCGGTGGGAGACCTTGCCTTCGCCACCCTCCCCTCCGGAGCCACCACGCTGCAACTCAGCCCGAGCCGCTTCATTGTCTTCGAAGGCCAGACCGACCCGACCGCGATCGCGGCCGATGCCAGCGGGTGGGTGTTCGCGTAGGGCGCGACCGCCGGAGTGCGGGGCAAATGGCTATGCGCCGGCCCCACGCCAAGGGCAAGGCTCCGGGCCGTGATCCGCGCGCCAGGCGCGCCGGTGCGACTCTTCCTCGACAGATTCGTGAAAGACAGCGAAACCGCTCAGATCGCCCGCAATGTCGGGTGCCTCCCCGCGACGCCAGCCGCCCTCAGGCGCGCCGACCAGGGCGATGCGGGCGCGAACGGGCCTTGCGGTGAGCATCGCGACACTATCCATGCCCTGATCCATGCCCTGACCCGCGCCCGCAGCCGGGCGGGCGATCCGCCAGGCCAAGACCGGTGGATCGTGACCAATCGGGCATACCATCCCGCGGCGCCGCTCAACGCTTCAGGGCGCGGTCACGGTCCGTCGGCAAAGATGCCTGATCACCGGGTCCGAGCCATCGACGAACAGCCGCGATCCAATCGCCGGGCGCGCGCGCCCACCCGACCGCTCATCGAAAAATCTCTTTCAAATCAACGGTACGAACGGCACCCCGCAGGCCGACAACAGGGTCAGGACAGTCAGGACAAGAACGATACGCATCTGCTCACCTCGAGTGTTTCTGGAAAACGTCGAGAAAGGCGGTCGCGCCAATGTCCCGGGGACGCCAACGGCGTGGCCGGGGATCGGCGAGGCGGGTCATCCCGAAACGCTTTCGTTTTTGTGTCCCCTGCCTACCTGCATTCCGCCCCCGGATCAACGCCGGCGCGGTGCGTGCCGCATCGGGTGGGTGAGTCCACCACCCCTCGCGGCGGCGCGAAACCGACCCTACCCGCGCTCAAACCGCTTCGTCCCCGGAAATACCGGCAACCACCCCTCGCGCCGTTCGCACCACAACTCGTACGCCGGCACGAACGCGTCCGGCGCGTCCAGCGCGCCCAGATGCACCTCCACCTCGTCGCCCGAGCGCGCAAACACCGACGACCCGCAGCGCGGGCAGAAGCAGCGGCCTTCATAGTCACCGACCTCCCCGGTTACCGTCACCGCCGCCGCGTCAAACACCGCCGCCGCGTAGAACAGCGCCCCGTGGTGCTTGCGGCAATCGAGGCAATGGCAGATCCCCACCCGCAGCGGCTCGCCCCGCGCCTCCACCCGCACGTCCCCGCACAAACACCCGCCGCTCACCCGCTCCATGACGCTCTCCTCGCCCGTAGGATGGGTGTTCACCCCCACCTCGCCCGCCTTCGCGCAGTTAGCGCTATCATCAACAACATCAATAGCTTGCCCCCTCGGGCGAGTTCGCCCACCCTTCGCCCGGGACCGTAGGGCGGGGTTTCACCCCGCCACCCCGCGCCCTCCGGGGCCTTACTCCCCGGTCACCGTCAGCCCCAGCATCCGCCAGACCTGCATCCCGCCCCGGTAATAGGAAATCTTCTCCGCCGGGTACCCCGCAGCAATGATGCGCCGGATCGCCGTCGGCGACTGCCCGCACCAGGGGCCGTTGCAGAACAGGGCGATCTCGGGCACCTCCTCGCAGATGAAACCCTCGAAATCCACCTCGCACCCGAGCTTGTCCAATTCGTCGGCCATCTCCGTATAGGGCATGTTCACCGCACCGGGGATCGAGCCGCCCTCGAACCAGCTCGGTGTGCGGCTGTCGATCACCACCGCCTCCGCGTCACCCAGCATCGCCAGCAATTCGAGCTCGCCGATCGTGCGCACCCCCTCGGCCGGCGCAATCGGCTGGATGCAGAACGGCGGGCAGGCGCGCGAGGTTTTCGCCCAGTCGCCTTCGAGCTTGTTTTCCGGGTCCTGAACCCGCGAGATCACCACCGGCCCGTCGGGCGTCCGGACCGTGACCGAGGGCGTGTCAGGGGCGATGTTCACCGGGTCCGCGCCCAGGGCGGGACCGGCGAGAAGGGCGACAAACATGAAAGGGGCACGCATGGGGATCTCCTGAAGGGGTGTCTGCCCGATTGTTAGCAACCGGCGCCCCAGATTGCATCCCCCGCGCCCCTCTTCTCCGTTCCGGAAATACCTCGGGGGGATCCGGGGGGCTGGCCCCCCGGCCGTCCTCCTGCACCCGCCCCGAACCGCGGGACGGTCAACCCGGTTCACAAGGCGCGCCCACCGCGCTAACGTCGCGCCGGACCCCCTGTCGAAAGGCCCGCCGATGTTGCCCAAGTTCCTTTCCGTTCTCGCCCTGCTCGCGGCCCTGCCCGCCGGTGCCGAAACCCTCAAGACGACCCAAAGCTGGGAGCACGGCGACTGGCGCACGGCGACGATGGAAAACGAAACCACCGGCCTGCGGTTCTGCGCCGCCGAAACCCTTTCCCTCTTCGACCAGGTCCTGCGGGTCGTTCTCTACGAGAACGCCGACGCCTTTCTCGAAATCCGCGACGTGAGCTGGGACTTCGCGAACGGCGAACCGCTGAGGTTTCACCTGATTGTCGGCAGTAACGAGCGGATCGTGACCGGCCAGGGCTGGGCGGGGGCGATGAGCCTCGATCTCGTCGATGACGGAACACGGGCCGCGATCCTCGACCGGCTCTCGCGCGGCGACAAGCTCGACGTGCGGATGCCGAATCGCAGCCGCGTGGCGCAGTTCTCGCTCAAAGGCGCAGGCCCCGCGATCGACGCGGCCAGGACCTGCTGGGAGACGATCAAGGCAGGTGGCGACTACCAGCCCTGAGCGCCGGGCGCGGCCGGCTACTGGGCCAGCCCAAGCCGCTCCAGATGCGCCGCGCAGTCGCGCACCCGCGAGAAGTCGTTGATCTCGACGATCAGGCGCGGGTTGGAGCCGAGCCGCCCGAGTTCGGAAAAGATCGGCGCGAAGGGGATCGTGCCTTCGCCGAGCACCCAGTGGCGGTCGGCATATCCGTCGGCGTCCTGGAGGTGCACATGCGAAAGCGCCTCGCCGGCGGCAGAGACGAACCGGTCGACCGGCGGCGCACCGCAGCTCACATGCGCCCAAAAGGCATGGCCGACATCGACCGAGAGCTTCAAAGCCGGGCTCGCCACCGTCTCGACCACCGCCGCACGGTGCGCCGGGTCGGTGTCCTTGATATTCTCCAGCACGATCTCGACCCCGAGGTCGCCTGCCCGTTTCACGGCCGGGGCGAGCGTGTCGGCGATCGCCGAAATCCGCTTGGCCCGGTCGTAGGGCCTGTTGTCGAGATTGTGCGTATCCCAATGATCGTAGGGCGAATGCAGCACCATCTGGGTCGCGCCGAGCTTCTCGCAGACATCGAGCGCCTGGTCGATCCGGCGCTGCACAACCGCGCGGATATCCTTGTCCTTCACATCGAGCTCGAACCCGGCGAAGGGGCCGTGGATTCCCAGCCGCCCCGTCCAGCCGTCGAGCGCCTTGCGGGCCATGTCGATGAACGGATCGGCCGCCGCGAGAATGTCGGCCATGCAGAACTCCGGCAATTCCAGATCGCGGTTCTTTTCGAACAGCCAGTCGCGGTGTTTCGACAGATCCAGCACTGTGAGCTGGGCACCGACAATGGGCGTCTCGGACATGGTCACCTCCCTCTCCCCTGTCCTGACCCGAATACCGCGGTCTGCCACCGGCCCGCAAGCCAACGGCGCGCGCGGCGAGCGCCGGACCGGTCAGGGCCTCAGGACGCCACCCGGACGTAATCGGCGGGAAGGGGGCTTTCCTGCGAGGCCGCCCGTCCCCCGTCGCGAACGAAGCCCGTCAGCACCGCGCCGTGTGCCTGGATCAGCTTCACCACGTTCGGATCGTCGCTCACCTCTTCGATCCGCACCCCGCCCTCTGTTTCGGTGACCGTGAGGCGGACCTTGTCCTTCTGGGCGAAGATCTCGACGAAAGCCGGATCCCAATGCCGAAGCCCGAACCCCTCCTTGAGCCGCCGATGCATCTCGTGCACATGGCCCCGGATCAGCTCCGCGAGCTCCGGATCGTCCGATTCGGTCACCGCGCGGATGCCGTTGGATATGTTCTCGACGTCGCGGCGGATGTCGCCATGCCGGCGCAGCAGCTCGTGAAACACCGCCTGATCGCGCTCGTGGCGCGCGGCATTTTCGCCGG
>JANTFS010000064.1 GCA_024763335.1 Paracoccaceae bacterium
CCCGTCGTTCACCGGCCGGCCATCGGCATCGACCGGGCGAAACCGGCTGTCGATCCCGACGCCGAGCCGGTTGATCGCATGACCGCGCGGGTCGAGATAATCGGCCCGGAACCAGCCCGCGCGGTCTTCGGGCTGGGAGATTGGCAGATCGAGCAACGGCTCCCAAACCCGGCTCCGGTCGGAGGCCAGCCCGCCCGACAGGAACCGTCCGGTGGCCAGGAGCACCGCCGAGGCCTCGATCTCGATGTCTTCCATCGGGCCGTGCAGAAACAACCGCGCGCCCTCCTTGCCGAGGGCAAGCCGCGCCACCTTGAGCTGCGGCTCGAGCCGGACCCCGGCGGCGGGCAAGGCGCGCTCGAACAGTTCGCGCAGCCGGATGCCGGGCACCGCGGGCGGCATCGTCGGCAGTTCGAACACGCGCGCCCCGATCAGCGCCTCCATCTCGGCGCGAACCCTGTCGGGCGCCTGCATCCCGAGGATTGCCGGCAGTCCGACATGCGACGCGCCGCCGAGGCGGGGGCGGATCAGATCGGCGAGGGCGCCGCGCGTGGCGCGCGTTTCCAGAGCGCGGGCCATGACCTCGGGGAACACCTGCCGGTCTTCGAGGCCCGGAAAAGCCAGCCGCGCGCGGCGCAAATCCGGCCAACGGGCGGCCATGTTGAGCTGAAACTCGCGGGCGCTGAAACCCTGAAGCCCGTCGAAATCCACGATCAGCGTTGCGCTGCCGCGCTCGCAGGCCTCGATGCCGGGCCGCATCGTCTCGGGCACGCACAGCGTCGGCTTGGTTGCGCCGTAAGGCAACAGGGCATGCAGGTTGCGGTCGGTCGGGGCGGTGTAGCCGAGCCCCATCCGAGACAGGGTTGCCGCGAATTGCGCCATCGCGTTGCGGGTCTCTTCGGGGCCGAGGCGGGCGAGCGGATGCGCGGGCGCGCGCGCACGAAGGGTCTCGAGGGCCGCCCACGGGTCGTCCTGAACCTTTCCATCCAGCACGCCGAGGAGATCGAGATAGCCGGTGGTGTAGGCGATCGCCCCGGAATGGCCGGCCTGAGTCACCTCGAGGCCGCGCGCGCGGGCGAAGAGGCTCGCGGCAAACCCGGCGATGCCGGTGCCGACAACGGCAAGCTCGGTTTCGATCTTGCGCGCGCCGCGCTTCATTGCGCCTCTCCGGCTGGATCGGGGTCGGGGGCGGAGGCGGGAGCCGGATCGGCGAGGTCGAGTCCGGCCAACCCGACATGCAGGATCTCGGCAAGCTCGGCCTGTGGCAGTTGCGCGCCCCAGAGAACGGGCCGCACGCCCCGGTATCGCTCGGTGATGAAGTCGCGCATCTGCGCCAACCCCTCGGGGCTGTCGTAGACCCCGCGGTCATAGAGATGCGAGGTGACCCGCAGGGCGCAGAAGGCCCCCTGGCAGGCGCCCTTGCCGATCCGGCTTCGCGATGCGATCGCCGTGAGGCTCATGTGATCTTCCGCGCCGGGCGCTTCGTCGACGATCTGATCGACAACCGACCGCGAGACCATTTCGCATTCGCACAGCACGGTATCGGTCGCATCGCCCCTGCGGTACCAGTCGCGCGCGGCCGCGCCCGGTTCGGTCCAGCGCAGCGCGCCGCCGCTCGGCAGCGGCACGACATCGGTCTGGCAGGCAACGCTGTTGCCGAGTCGGCGGGCGACCAGATCGGCGGTCTTTTCCGCCATCAGCCGGAAGGTCGTGAGCTTGCCGCCGGTGATGGTGGCAAAATTCGCCAGCCCTTCGCTTTCGTGATCGAACAGGGCAAAGCCGCGGCTGGCCTTGCGTCCGTCGGCTGTGGCCCCCGATGCCATCAGAAGCGGACGGACCCCGCAAAAGGCCCGCACGAACCGGGTTGCGGCCAAGGCGGGCACCATCCGTGCTCCCTCGTCGAGGATACGGTCGACTTCCGGGATCGTCGGCTCGATCGCGTCGGGGTCGGGCACCGTCACCGACGAGGTGCCGAGCAGCGACACCGTGCCGCCGGGCACGAGGATGTCGCCATCGCCGGGGCGGCGGAGCCGATTGATCACCCCTTTGCTCAGGCGGGTGTTGGAAATGATCAGGGTGCCTTTCGAATAGACCAGCTTCACATCCGTGCAGCCGGCCATTTCGGCGATGTGCCGGGCCCAGGCGCCGGCGGCATTGACCACCTGGCGCGCCTCGATGCGCACCGTCTCGCCGCTGCGCCGGTCACGGCACAAGGTGACGGCAATCCGGTCGCCCGCGCGTTCGAAGCCTTCAACCTCGACATGGGGCAGATAGCGGCTGCCGTTGAGGCTCTGGGCATGGCCGACATTCTCCAGCACCAGCCGGAACGGGTCGATGGTGGCATCGGGCACCGCGTAGGCGGCGGTCACGGAAGCGGGCAGGGCAGGCTCACGGGCCCGGGCCTCGGCGGGCGTGAGGCTCTGGCAGGGAATGCCCGCCGCTTCGCAATGCGCCGGGAAGGCGCTTGCATAGGCGTCGTCGTCGCCCGCCACCGCGACGAACAGCCCGCCGCAATCATCGATGCATTGCGGCGCGAGGCGCTTGAGAAGCGCGCCCTCACGCCGGCACTCGGCGGCGGTTTCGGTGTCGGACGCAACGTAACGCCCGCCGCTGTGCAACAGCCCGTGGTTCCCGCCCGAGGCGCCGGCATTGAGATCGCGCCGATCGACGAGAAGGCATTGGATGCCGCGCAGCGCGAGATCCCGCATCACGCCGGACCCCGTCGCCCCGCCGCCGATCACCAGCACGTCGGTTTCGTAAACTCGGGGCGCGGTCATGGTGCCTCCGGCAGATTGACCTGCTGCAACTCGGGGCCGAGATAGCGGCGCTCATCGGGGCCGAGCAGCCCCAGCGACAGGCAGATCAGCGTCCACAGATGCGTGACCCGGTAGCCGCCGTGGAAGTGGTCGCCGATGTCTTCGATCTGGCTGTGGCAATTGTGGCAGGGGGTGAGCACGTAATCGGCCTCGGTCGCGGTGATCTGGTCAAACTTGCGTTTGCCATAGGCGCGCCGTTGCTCGGCCATGCCGGCCTGAAGAAACCCGCCGCCACCGCCGCAGCAATAATTGGCCGACCGGCTGGGCTGCATGTCGATGAAATTCTCCGCCCCCACGAGGGACTTGACCACGAAGCGCAAGTCATCCGCCGTGGTGTCGCCCATCGATTTGCGGATCAACTGGCAGGGGTCCTGCACGGTGAACTTGAGGCCGGACGTGTTCCAGTCCGGATTGACCGGCAGCTTGCCCTCGCGGATCCACTGCGCGTAGTAGCTGACCAGGCTCGCGGCCTCGAACTTCGCATCCAGCCCGAATTTCTCGACACCGGCCCAGAGGGTGTAGAAGGAATGCCCGCACTCGGTGTTGACCCAGACCTCGGGCTCAAGCTCGTTGATCGCGTTGACGCGGGTCTCGACCATCTCTTTCCACGCCGCCTCGTCGCCGGTGAACATGCAGAAATTCTCGGCCGCCCATCCTTTTGAAGAATAGGTCCAGTCGGCGCCGACATAGTCGAAGATCTTCCACAGCGGCGCCATTTCCTCGGGCTCGATGGCGGGCTCGCGTGAGTTCTGGTTGACAACGAAAGTGGCGCCTTTCTTGTCGATCGGCGCCGTGATGCCGGCGAACCGCGGATCGTTCCGGCGCAGATCCTCGGCTGTTTCCTCGACGATTTCGACAAAATCATCGGACCGCAGACCCATCGCGGAGGTGCTGTCGTCAAGCTGTTGCGCGGCGCAGGAGCGCACGATCCCGCGCGGCTTCTCCGCCTCCGGCCAGGCGCTGCGCGCGAGGCCGACGAGCAGCGACACGTCGATCCCCATCGGGCAGACATAGGCGCAGCGTTTGCACTGCGTGCAGGCCCAGACCCATTGGGTGCGGGCCAGCTCGTCGTTCATGCCGAGGGTGGCCATGTTGATGAACCGGCGCGGGTCCATCCCGAACAGCCCCGAGGCCGGGCAGCCCGAGGCGCAGAGCCCGCAGCCAACGCAGGTGTCGTAGCTCGCGCCCGGCGGCAGCAGGTCTTTGGCGGCCGCGAGAAAGTCGATCGGCGGCTCGGGGCGGGGCGGGGTCAGGCTGGGCGCGGGGGTCTTCGTCGTCATGGCCGGATCATCCTCACCGCACAAGGGTGCGGTGCACGGCGTCTTTCCACGCGGCGAGACGGCGGTCTCGTGTGGCGGCGTCCATCCGGGGCTCGAAGCGGCGATCCAGATCCCAGCCGGCGGCGAAGCCGGTCGCGTCGGGGTAGAGCCCGGCCTTCATCCCCGCCAGCCAGGCCGCGCCCTTCGCGGTGGATTCGATGCTCCGGGGCCGGTCGACCGGCCGGCCGAGCATGTCGGCAAGAAACTGCATGGCATAGTCCGAGGCGGCCATCCCGCCGTCGACCCGCAAGGTGCTGGCTTTGGGCAGCGCCGGCCAGTCCGCATGCATCGCTTCGACCAGATCGTGGGTCTGGAAGCCGACGGCTTCGAGCGCGGCGCGGGCCAACTCGTTGGGTCCGGTATTGCGGGTCAGCCCGTAGATCGCGCCGCGCGCCTCGGTGTCCCAGTAGGGCGCGCCGAGGCCGGTGAAGGCCGGGACGAGGATCACCTCCTGCGCCGGATCGGCCTGCGCCGCCATCGCGCCGGTCTGCGCGGCGCTCTTGACGATGCCGAGCCCGTCACGCAGCCATTGCACCGCGGCGCCGGCGATGAAGATAGACCCTTCGAGGGCGTATGTTGCACGTCCGTCGAGCTGGTAGGCGATGGTAGTGAGGAGCCGGTTGTTCGAGCGCACCATGTCGGCCCCGGTGTTGAGAAGTGCAAAACATCCGGTCCCGTATGTCGATTTCATCATCCCCGGCTCGAAACAGGCCTGGCCCACGGTGGCGGCCTGCTGGTCGCCCGCCACGCCGAGGATCGGGATCGCGGTGCCGAACAGCTCCGGGTCGGTGGTGCCGAACTCGTCGGCGCTGTCCTTCACCTGTGGCAGGAGCGCCGGGGGGATGTCGAGGAGGGCGCAGATCTCCTCGTCCCAACGGCCGTGCCGGATGTCGTAAAGCATCGTGCGCGCGGCATTGGTGGCGTCGGTGGCATGGACCCGCCCGCCGGTCAGCCGCCAGATCAGGAACGTGTCGATGGTGCCGAACGCCAGCTCGCCCCGCTCGGCCCGGTCGCGGGCGCCGGCAACATTGTCGAGCAGCCATTTGACCTTGGTGGCCGAGAAATACGGATCGAGCAGAAGCCCGGTTCGCTCGCTGACCATCGGCTCGTGCCCCGCCGCCTTCAGCGCGGCGCAGGTGTCGGCCGTGCGCCGGTCTTGCCAGACAATCGCGTTATGGATGGGCTCGCCCGTTGCCCGGTCCCAGATCACCGTCGTCTCGCGCTGGTTGGTGATGCCGATCGCGCTGATCGCCACTGCCCCGGCCCTGGCCACGGCCGCGCGGCAGGTTTCGAGCGTCGTGCGCCAGATGTCGCGGGGATCGTGCTCGACCCAGCCCGAGGCCGGGAAGTGCTGTTCGAATTCCTGCTGGGCCGAGCAGACCGGGGCCAGATCGGGGCCGAAAACAATCGCCCGCGAAGAGGTGGTTCCCTGGTCGATTGCGAGAACATGCGTCATGCTGCGCTCCTGTGCTTGTCGAACCAATGCGCCACGGCGCGCGCTTGCCCGGCATCGAGGCGAAGGCCGAGCTTGGTACGCCGCCACAGCACGTCATCCGCGGTCTGGGCGAACTCGTGCCGGCAGAGCCAGCCGAGCTCCGCCTCGGTCAGCGTCGCGCCGAAATCGCGCCCGAGATCGGCCGCCGCCTGCGCGCCTCCGAGCAGCCTGCGCGCGTCGGTGCCGTAGGTCCGAACCAGGCGCGCGGCCCAGGGGCGATCGAGAAACGGGTAGTCGGCCAGCAAGGCGTCGGTCAGACCGGCGGCCCCGTCCCAGGCGAGATCGCCACCCGGGAGCGGCACGCCGGCGGTCCAGGCCCCGTCGAGGCCCAGCTTGTCCAGCGCCGCTTCGGCCAGCTTGCGATAGGTGGTGATCTTGCCGCCGAAGACGTTGAGAAGCGGGGCGCCGGCGTCGTCGCGCGTCAGGACGTAGTCGCGCGTGGCCGCGGTGGCGGTGTCTGCCCCGTCGTCATAGAGCGGCCGCACGCCGCTGTAGCGCCAACGGATGTCTGCGCGGGTGACCGGGCTGGCGAAATAGTCGGAGACGAAGGCGCACAGGTAGTCGGCTTCCGCATCGGTGCAGACGGCGGTGCCCGGCTCGGCGTCGTGATCGACATCGGTGGTGCCGATCAGGGTGAAATCCTGTTCGTAGGGAATGGCGAAGACGACGCGGCCATCGCTGCCCTGCAGGAGATAGGGCTGGTCGTGGTCGAAGATCTTCGGCACGACGATATGCGAGCCGCGCACAAGGCGCACGCCGTGCTGCGACGGCAGCGCGAGCGTGGTGGCCATGACCTGCGACACCCACGGTCCGGCCGCGTTTACCAGCCGGCGGGCGCGGTGGGTCGTTGTCGCGCCGGTGCGGGTGTCGGTCACGTCGATGGCCCATTCGCCCGCCGCGCGCCGCGCCGCGGTGACCTTGCTGCGGGTCATGATCCGGGCGCCGCGATCGGCGGCATCGCGGGCGTTGAGCACGACGAGGCGCGCGTCATCGACCCAGCAATCGGAATATTCGAAACCGGTCTTGTAGCGGTCTTTCAGCGGTGCCCCGACAGGCTCTTGTTGCAGATCAACGCGGCGGGTGGGGGGCAGGATCTCGCGCCCGCCGCGCCCGCCGAGGGTGTCGTAGAGGACCAGCCCCAGGCGCAGGAGCCAGCGTGGCCGCAAGCCGTCGTGGTGGGGCAGGACAAACCGCATCGGCCAGCAGATATGCGGCATCGCCCGCAGCAGCGTCTCGCGTTCGCGCAGCGCTTTGCGCACCAGGCCGAACTCGTAATATTCGAGGTAGCGCAGCCCGCCGTGGACAAGCTTCGACGAGGCTGACGACGTGGCCTGCGCCAGATCGCCCTGCTCGGCCAGCGCCACCGACAGGCCGCGGCCCGCCGCGTCACGCGCGATGCCGCAGCCATTGACCCCGCCGCCGATGACGAACAGATCGTAGACAGCTGCCGGGTCCTGCATCGCGTTTCTCCGCCGGTATCCCCTTGTGCGCGCATCGGCGCAGCCTGAGCATGGGTCCGGCTGCCAGCAAAAGGCGTCTTGGCGCAGGAAGTCAACGCCGAGCTGCGCGCCGCCCGCGCCGAACGCCGGCCAAGAACCCGGCCCGCGGCATGGCTTGCGGCCGGTGCCGCGCGGCATTCTGGCCGACCCCCCGTGGCAACGTTGTTGCAGGACAACAGTTTGGCGTTTCGGCCAATCGGGTCGTGGTCATTGCCCGCCGGGCGCGATAGGTCTTCGCCAGGCGTGGGGCCCGATGCGGGCAGGGACAGCCCGAAGCGCGCCGGTGTCGAGGTAAACAGGAGGCTCCCATGGGCAAAAAGGTTCTGGTCTGCGGCGGAGCGGGATACATCGGCTCGCACATGGTGCGCCAACTCGTCGAGTCCGGCTTCGAGCCGATCGTGTTCGACAACCTTTCGCAAGGCCATGCCGCCGCCGTGACCGGCGTGCCGCTTGTCCGGGGCGATCTGCTGGATCCGGCGGCGCTTGCGGAGCTGTTCGCCGCGCATGCGTTCGATGCCGTCTATCACTTCGCGGCGCTGATCGCTGTCGGGGAATCGGTCATCGCGCCGGATATCTACTATCGCAACAATGTTGTCGGCGCGCTGAACCTGCTCGACGCGATGCGCACGGCCGGTGTCGACAGGTTCGTGTTCTCGTCCACCGCGGCGGTCTACGGCAATCCCGAGACCGAGCTGATCGCGGAAACCCATCCGCAGACCCCGATCAACCCCTATGGCCGGTCGAAGCGGATGATGGAGCAGGTCTTGGAGGATTACGGCCGCGCCTTCGGCATCCGGTCGGTGATCTTTCGTTATTTCAACGCCGCCGGCGCCGACCCGAGCGGCGAGATCGGCGAGGCCCACGATCCCGAAACGCATCTGGTGCCCAACGTCCTCTTGGCGGCGCTGGGCGCGCGCGAGGGGCTCGATATCTTCGGCGACGACTATGACACGCGCGACGGCACCTGCGTGCGCGACTACATCCATGTCAACGATATCGCCTCGGCGCATCTCGCGGCGCTGGACTGGATGGAGACGCGGGACGGCAGCCATGTCTTCAACCTCGGCAACGGCAACGGCTTCACCAACCGTGAAGTGCTCGAAGCGGCCCGGCGCGTGACCGGCATCGACATCCCCTACCGGATCGGTCCGCGGCGCGACGGCGATGCGGCGACGCTGGTGGCCGACAGCACCCGCGCCAAGACGCTGCTGGGATGGACCCCGAAGACGCCCGAAATCGAGGCCATCATCGAGAGCGCTTGGGCCTGGCACCGGGCGCCGAAATACGGGCCGTTTTCGGGCGCGTGACGGCACGGTCGGGCCACCGCGCGGGCCCGCAACCGGCGCAGGCGGCGGGGCCGCGCAGGGCGCGTCGTGCCCCTCGACAGACAGCGCGCCGCGCCGTTATCCTCGCGCGTCACTGAAGGCGGCTGATCGGGGGAGACCGGATTGCGACGCGACACGCCCATCCTGCAGATCACCGAACCGGCCCGCCAGATCGAGGTTGTGCACCAGACGGATGTGCTCGTCGTCGGCTCGGGCCCCGGTGGCCTTGCCGCCGCGCTGGCAGCCGCGCGCGCCGGCGTATCGGTCGCCCTCGTGGAACGGTTTGGCTGCTTTGGCGGCAATATCACCGCCGTCGGCGTGGAGGGGTTGGCGTGGTATCGCCACGCGCAAACGGTGGAGGCCAACGGCATTGGCCGGGAATTCGAAGACCGTGCCCGGGCGATGGGCGCGGCGGTGCCCGAGAGCCAGAGCCAGAGCTACGAGCTCGACAGCGAGGGGTTCAAGCTGGTGGCCGACCGGCTGGTGGAGGAGGCCGGGATCACCCCGATGCTGCACCGCGCCTTCGCGGCGCCGGTGATGGAGGGCAACCGGATTGTCGGGATCATCACCGAATCGAAGGCCGGACGCGAGGCGATGCTGGCGCGCGTCGTGATCGATGCCACCGGCGATGCCGACGTGGCGCATCGCGCCGGGGCCCCGACCGTCAAGCCGCCGCGCGAGGACCTGCTCGCGGCCAGCGTGATGTTCCACCTCGCCGGGGTCGACAAGCGCCGGTTTCTCGCGGCCGTCAAGGCCGATCCGCAGACCTATGCCGACTGGGGCAGCGGCGAATGGCAGGTGGAGACGGACGGCAAGGAGGACGAGATGTTTTCTCCCTTCCTGCGCAAGCCGTTTCAGAAGGCGATCGAGACCGGGCTGATCCCGCCGGACCTGACCACCATCGCCGGAACCTGGGGCGCGGTGCACGACAGCGGGGAGCTGACCTATCTCAACCTCGTTCACCTCGCCGGCTGCGACGGCACCGACCCCGATGACCTCACGCGGTTCGAGATCGAGGGGCGCCGGCAGGCGATGTTTGCGATTGATGCGCTGAAGCAGAACATGCCGGGCTGCGAAGCTGCGCGGCTGCGCAATTTCGGCATGACGCTCGGCATCCGCGACACCCGCAAGATCGATGCCGTCTACAACATGAGCGAGGCCGACGTGCGCGGCGAAGCGCGGTTCGACGACAGCATCGGGATCTATCCCGAGTTCATCGACGGCCATGGCGTGCTGGTGCTGCCCACCACGGGGCGCTACATGCACATCCCCTACCGGGCGCTCCTGCCGCGGGATGTGGAGGGGCTGCTGGTGGCCGGGCGGGCGATCGGCGGCGACAGGATAGCCCATGCCGCCACGCGCAACATGGCCTGTTGCGCGGTATCGGGCCAAGGTGCGGGGGTGGCGGCGGCCGAGGCGGTCAAGCGCCGGACCGCGCCGCGCGACGCCGACATTGGCGCGATTCAGGCCGAGCTGGGCCGGCAGGGCGTGCGTATCATCTGACCGCGACAAGGCCGCGCGTGCTGCATTAGGGCCAGGTTCATCTTCCTGTGCCAACCATTGGGCAACCGGTGAACTCAGAAGAGAGCCCGGGCTCAATCACGGGAATATCCATGTCTTTCAGCGCTCTCCGGGCGATGGCCGCGCCGCCGTTGCTGGCGGTTGCCCGTCTGGGCCGATCCGGGCCGGTGCGGCGGCTCCGCGCCGGGTTTCTGATCGCGGCGCTCACGCTTGCGCCCTTGCCGGCTGCCCTCGCCCAGTCATCCGCTGTCGCTGCCGCCGTGGCCGCGGGGCGCGGGGCGACCGGCACGATCCGCATTTCACACGATTTCGGCGGCTCGATCGCCCAATACATGCGCGCGGTCGACGGGCTTCGCGACGGCCGGAGCCGGGTCGAGATTCTGGGCGATTGCCGCTCGGCCTGCACCTTGTTTCTGGGTGCCGGCAACGCCTGCGTCAGCCGTCACGCGACCTTGCGGTTTCACGGCCCATCGCGCCCCGGCCACGCGCTGACCCCGGCCCAGTTCGAGAAATTCTCAAGGCGGATGGCCGGCTATTACCCGGAACCGGTGCGAAGCTGGTTTCTCGCGACGGCCCGCTACCGGCGCGGGGGCACCTTCGACCTCAGCGGTGCCGAGCTGATCGCGATGGGGGTGCCGGAATGCTGAGCGGCGCTGCGCAACGCCGCGCGCGGCGGTCACAGCGGGCTGGCCGGCGTTGGCCTGTCTTCGGCCACGGTTTCAAGAAACGCGATCTGATCGGTTGTCGCCGCGAGCGCCGGTTCGATCGTTGCCGCGATCTCGGGCACGACATCGGGCCCGGCTTCCTTGAGCGCCGCCAGCACCTGCCAGAGCGCCGCCAGTTCCTCGAGGGTGAGGGTGGTGACATCGACGGAGGTGAGCACAATGATCTTGTCCGCATCGATGGATGCGCCAAGGGCCAGCTGGGCAAGCACGCTGTCGGTATCGACCCCGGCGATGGTTGCTGCCCGGGCCGGTGAGGCCAAGCCGAGAAGACCGGCGGTCATTCCGATGACCAAAAGCAGCAGGTGACGGCGCAAATCGCGAACTCCTTGTGCAACCATAGGTAGTGTGGCACCAATGGCGTGCATTGGCAACCGGCGGGACTCCGGGGCCTCTGCGCCCGCGAGTGGGGCATGGCTTTCCGCGCGGCTCGGGCATGGGCAAACTAAACCCAAGGGAGAGCAAGGCATCGTGAAACTGTCTCTGGCGCGGATCGTTCTGCTTGCCGCAGGGCTCACGCTCGCTGCTACGGCGGGGCGGTTCGCGCAGGCGGAACTGGCGCATCTGGCCGCGCAGAAAGCGGCGGTCGCGAGCGGTGAGGCCGCCGGTGACGCGCGCCAGTGGCGCTTCGCCGAGGTCAGGGCCTTGCCCAGCCAGCTGGACCAGATGCTGTTTTGTCTCAACACGCAAAAGACCCTCGCCTTTGCCCGGGCGCCCGCTGCCCGGCGGCAGAGTCTGACCCGCGCCTGTCTGGCCCGGGCCGATGCGATCCTGTCGCGCGCCCCGAGCCGGTCCGTGAGCCACCTGGTGCGCGCCGACGCTTTGCTGCGGCTGGGCGATGTCGCGCCGTCGGCGGCGGCTCTCGAACGGGCGCAGCAAACCGGCGCACGGGAGGGATGGATGGCGGTGGGTCGGCTGCGGACCGCGCTGACCCTTCTCGCCACCGCCGTGCCGCCGCAACTGACGCCGCCGGCGCGGGTCCGGATCGAGCGCCTCGCGCGTCGGGACCTCGCCCTGCTGGCGGCCACGCCGGCGCTCGGCACCCAGCTGGCGATGCTCTATTTTCGCAACACGCGCGACCAGGCGTGGATCGCCGAGGTGATCGAGACGCGCCCCGAGGCCGATCAGCGCAATTTCCTGCGCGCCTTGCAGGATTTCATCGCGGCCCGGGCAAGGTCATGAACACGTCCGGCCAGCCGCGGACCCCGGCCCGGCGCAGGGCGGCGCGGGAGCCATCGCTCCGGCGGCCCCGACCCGGGCGGGCCGACCGCGGCCAACGCATTGACGATGCGACCGGTGCGCTGGTGGTCGTCCTCGTCGCGGGCGCGGCAATCCCGGCCGCCTCGGTCGCTCCGACGATGTGGCTGATCTGGGCGGTGCTCGCGGGGGTGATGCTGGCGGGGCACGCATTGGCCTGGGCGCTTGTCGATCCGTCGCGCGGACCCGGCCTTCGCCCGATCTGGCCGATCCTGCTGAGCGGGCTGGCCCTGCCGGTTGCCGCGCTGGGTCAGCTGGCGATCGGTGCGACCGGCGCCACCGCGCCGTTCGCCGGCCACGCGTGGCCGATGGGCAGCCTCGCTCCGGAGGCCAGCCGCGCCGGTGTGCTGCGGCTCCTTGGCTATGGCGCGCTTTTCGTCGTGGCGTTTCAGGTGTCCTCGCGCCCGGCGCGGGTGCGCGCGATGGCCTGGGGCCTGGTCGGCGCGGTGGCGCTGAATGCCAGCTGGTCGCTCGTCAGTCTGCGGTTTCTGCACGACCTCGGGCTGTGGTCGGAAAAAACCGCCTATCTCGGCATGGCAACCGGCACCTTCACCAACCGCAACGCCTTCGCCAGCTACCTCGGCATGGGGCTGGTCGTCGGCCTCGCGCTGATGCTCGAACCCCGGGGCCCGGCGCCGCTCCGGCGGTCCCGGGCGAGGTGGCAGCTCACCGAAGCCGCCCTGCAAACGGCTGCGCGCGCGCTTCTTCTGGCCGTCATCGCCGCCGCGCTGGTGATGACACAATCGCGCATGGGGGTGGCCGCGAGCCTCGTTGCGGCGGCCGTCACCGTGTCGACGATGGCCGTCAGGCGCGGGATGCCGATCCGCCGGCTTCTGCGCACCGGTCTGGTCTTCGGGCTGGCGGCGATGGGCATCGGCCTGGCGCTCTTCGGCCAGGGCCTGCTGGAGCGCGGGCTCGATCTTTCGGGCGACGTGAGGTCGCGCGGGGCCCTCTACCGCCAGATTTTCGCGATGATCGGGGAACGGCCGTGGCTCGGCGTCGGTCTCGATGCCTTTCCCGTGGCCTTTGAACTTGTGCACCAACCGCCCGTCTCCAGCGCCGTGAGCTGGGAAAAGGCGCATTCGAGCTACCTGACGCTGTGGTCCGAAATGGGCGTGCTCGCCGGCAGCCTCGCGATGTTTGCGGTGGCAGGTGCCGGCTGGCAGCTGGCCGGATTGGTCCGCCGGCAAAGACAGGCCTGCGCGATGGCCACGGGGGCATTGGGTGTGATCGTGCTCGGCGCGCTTCATGCGACGGTCGATTTCAGTCTCGAAATTCCCGCAAACACGATGCTCTTCCTCACGGTCGTGGCGCTCGGGCTTGGCCCCCTGCGCCGATCGCGCGACGTGGCCCCGGCGCGAACGAAACGCGCCGTTTCCACCGGGGAGCTATCTTTTAGATAGATTATCGTGTAGATAATACACGGTATGATTGAAGGTCGGAAAAATCTTGGGCTCG
>JANTFS010000065.1 GCA_024763335.1 Paracoccaceae bacterium
GTGGCCGAGGCCGATCTGCCGCCGCGCGAGCCGGTGATGGTTCTGGAGTTTGAAGGCGAGATCCCGCGTGCCTACCCGCTGCGCTACATGCTCTGGCATGAGATCGTGAACGACCGGGTCGGCGACGTGCCCGTGGCCGTCACCTTCTGCCCCTTGTGCAACTCCGCGCTGACCTTCGACCGCCGCCTCGACGGGCGGGTGCTCACCTTCGGCGTGACCGGCAAGCTGCGCGCCTCCGACATGGTGATGTATGACCGCGAGACCGAGAGCTGGTGGCAACAGGCCCTCGGCGCGGGGATCGTCGGCACCTACGCGGGGGCGGAGCTGACCCTGCTGCCAAGCTGGATGGAAAGCTGGGAAGCCTTTGCAAGCCGCAATCCCGGGGGCCTCGTGATGGCCGAACCCGCCTTCCGCCGCCGCTATGGTGAGAACCCCTACGTCGGCTATGACGAGCGCGACCGGCCCTATGGCTTCTTCAGCGGGGAAGACCCGCCCAACGGCATCCCGGCGCTGTCACGCGTGGTGCGGGTGGGCGAGCGGGCCTGGCCGATGGCGCGTCTGGTGCCGGGGGAGACGCTCACCGAGGCCGGCGTCTCGATCACCTGGGAGCACGAACAGGCCAGCGCGCTCGGCGCGGCCGAGATCGGCGCGGCCAAGGGTGTGGGGGCGATCCGGGTGCGCGATGGCGCGGGCCGCGATCTGCCGCATGACGTGATGTTCGCCTTCGCCTTCCATGCCTTCTATCCCGAGGGCATCTGGATGCTGGGCGACGGCTAAGCCCAAGAAGAAGCCCCGGACGCGCGGCCCGGGGCGCCTTGTTCAACTGCGGCGCGGTCAGCTCTTGGCGAGGTTGCGCAGCACGTAGTGCAGCACGCCGCCGTTCTCGACATACTCGATCTCGACCTCGGTATCGATCCGGCACTTCAGGGTGATGTCCCTCGTCGAGCCATCGGCATAGGCGATGGTGCAGGGCACCTCCGAGAGCGGCTTCAGCTCGCCTTCGAGGCCGTGGATCGTCACCGTCTCGTCGCCGGTCAGCCCAAGCGACTTGCGGTTGTCGCCGCCGGTGAACTCGAAGGGGATCACCCCCATGCCGACGAGGTTGGAGCGGTGGATGCGCTCGAAGCTCTCGGCGATCACCGCCTTGACACCCAAGAGGCTTGTGCCCTTCGCCGCCCAGTCGCGCGAGGAGCCGGCGCCATATTCGACCCCGCCGATCACCACCAGCGGGATGCCGGCCTCCTTGTAGGCCATCGCGGCATCGAAGATCGAGGTCTCGGCGCCGTCGGGGCCCTTGGTGTAGCCGCCTTCGACGCCATCGAGCATCTCGTTGCGAATGCGGATATTGGCGAAGGTGCCGCGCATCATCACTTCGTGGTTGCCCCGGCGCGAGCCGTAGGAGTTGAAGTCGCGCACCGGCACCTGGCGTTCGATGAGATACTTGCCGGCCGGGGTGTCGGCCTTGAAGCTGCCCGCCGGGCTGATGTGGTCGGTGGTGATCATGTCGCCCAGCAAGGCCAGAATGCGCGCGCCGTCGATATCGTGGATCGTGCCCGGCTCGGCGCTCATGCCCTGGAAATAGGGCGGGTTCTGGATGTAGGTCGACGTGGGCGGCCAATCGTAGGTCTCGCCACCTTCGACCTCGACAGCCTGCCATTTCTCGTCGCCCTTGAAGACATCGGCATACTTGGCCTGAAACGCCTCGCGGGTGACCACGGCCTCGACCAGCTCGGCGATCTCGGCGTCGCTCGGCCAGATGTCCCTGAGGTAGACATCCTTGCCCTCGGGCGTCTGCGCGATGGGCTCGGCGCTGATGTCGATGTTCATGTCGCCCGCCAACGCGTAGGCGACCACGAGCGGCGGGCTCGCGAGGTAGTTGGCGCGCACGTCGGGCGAGATGCGGCCCTCGAAGTTGCGGTTGCCGGAGAGCACCGAGGTGGCGATCAGGTCATTGTCGTTGATCGCCTTGGAAATCTCCGGCTGGAGCGGGCCCGAGTTGCCGATGCAGGTGGTGCAGCCGTAGCCAACGAGGTTGAAGCCCAGCGCATCGAGATCGTCCTGCAGGCCGGCGGCGGCGAGGTATTCGGTAACAACCTGGCTGCCGGGGGCGAGTGACGTCTTGACCCAGGGCTTGCGGTTGAGCCCGAGCGCGCGGGCCTTGCGCGCCACGAGGCCGGCGCCGATCAGCACGTAGGGGTTGGAGGTGTTGGTGCAGGAGGTGATCGAGGCGATCACCACCGAACCGTCGCGCAGGGTATAGTCTTCGCCGGCAACCGCGGCGGACTTGCGCAGGTCATCCTCGGCGGTGTTGAGATCGCCCTCGGCGGCCATGTCGCGCGCCGCGCCGGAGGTGTCGACACCGCGATACTCGGCCACGACGTTGTAGAACGCCGCCGCCGCATCGGTGAGCGGCAGGTAGTCCTGCGGCCGTTTCGGCCCGGAAATCGCCGGCACGATGCTGCCCATGTCGAGCTCGAGGGTCGAGGAATAGACCGGGTCGTAGTCGGGGCCACGCCAGAAGCCGTTTTCCTTGGCATAGGCCTCGACCAGCGCGATGCGGTCCTCGTCGCGCCCGGTCTGGCGCAGGTAGCGCAGGGTCTCGTTGTCGACCGGGAAGAAGCCGCAGGTGGCGCCGTATTCGGGGGCCATGTTGGCGATCGTGGCGCGCTGGGCGAGGGGCAGGTTGTCGAGGCCGGGGCCGTGGAACTCGACGAATTTGCCCACCACCCCGTGCTGGCGCAGCATCTCGACCACCTTGAGCACGAGATCGGTGCCGGTGGTGCCTTCGACCATCTCGCCGGTCAGCCGGAAGCCTACCACCTCGGGGATCAGCATCGAGATCGGCTGGCCGAGCATCGCCGCCTCGGCCTCGATCCCGCCGACGCCCCAGCCGAGCACCGCGGCACCGTTGACCATGGTGGTGTGGCTGTCGGTGCCGACGAGCGTGTCGGGGTAGGCCACCTCTTCGCCATGCTGGTCGGTGTCGGTCCAGACCGTCTGGGCGAGGTATTCGAGGTTCACCTGGTGGCAGATGCCGGTGCCCGGCGGCACCACGCGGAAGTTCTCGAACGCGGTCTGGCCCCATTTGAGGAACTTGTAGCGCTCCATGTTGCGCGCGTATTCGTGCTCGACATTGTGCTGGAAGGCCAGTGGATTGCCGAATTCGTCGATCATCACCGAGTGGTCGATCACCAGATCGACGGGCACCAGCGGGTTGATCTTCTGCGGATCGCCGCCGAGGCCCTTGATGCCGTCGCGCATCGCCGCGAGATCGACCACCGCCGGCACGCCGGTGAAATCCTGCATCAGGACGCGGGCCGGGCGGTAGGCAATCTCGCGCGGGTTCCGGCCGCCGTTCTCGGCCCATTCGCCGAAGGCGCGGATGTCGTCGACACTGACGGTGCGCCCGCCATCCTCGAAGCGCAGCAGGTTTTCCAGCACCACCTTGAGCGAGGCGGGCAGGCGGGAGAAGGCGCCAAGCCCCGCGTCCTCGGCGGCGGGGATCGAATAATAGGCAAGGCTTGCGCCGCCGGCGTGAAGCGTTTTTCGGATTTTTGCGGTGTCATGTCCGACGGTGATGGGCATCGGGCTCCTCCTGATATCACGAAGCGCTGGGCGCTGGTTTGCCTTGTTCGGCCGTGTGGCGCAAGGGGTTCGGTCGCGATGTATACCATTGCACACCGAAATGCAATCGCCGAACCGGGGCGCAGGTTTCACCCTCTCGCAAAACCTTGATTGGCAGGTGAGGGGGGGCTGGTTTAACTAGGGAGCGTTCACATGGACCCGACCTCGATGCGATCTGCCCTGCTAGCCGCCCTGACCGTTCTTGCCAGCCTTGCCGGCGGTGCCGCGCGTGCCGACGACAAGCCGCTCGTCCTGCTCGAGTTGTTCACCTCGCAGGGCTGTTCAAACTGCCCGCCCGCCGATGCGCTGGTGACGGAACTGGCGATGCGTGACGACGTGTTGCCGCTGGCGCTGCATGTCGACTACTGGGATTACATCGGCTGGGCCGACAGTTTCGCCAAGCCCGAATATGCGGCCCGGCAGAAGGCCTATGCCCGGGTCGCGGGGCAGGGGTCGGTCTACACGCCGCAGATCGTGATCGGCGGCGTCGATCATGTCGTCGGGTTCAAGCCGATGACGGTGGCAGACCTGCTTCAGGCCCACGCGGCGCAGCCCCGGCAGGTCAGCGTGAAGGTCGAATTGGTGGGCGACGTGCTGCGGATCGTCTGTGTGGCGGAAAAGACGGGCGATCTGCCCGGGCGGATGAATGTCGATCTGGTGGCCTTCGAGCCCGAGGCCACGGTGAAAATCGCGCGCGGCGAGAATGCCGGCACGACGATCACCTATACCAATATCGTGACCTCCTGGGAGCGGCTCGGCAGCTGGGACGGCACCGGAACCTTCGAGGTCAACGCCCCGGCGCCGTCGGGCGGGCCGCGGGCGGTGATCGTGCAGGAAGACGGCCCCGGACGGGTTCTGTCGGTGTTCCGGCTGCCCTAGCCGTCGGGCGCGGTACGGGCGTCGCGGGTTTCGCGGTGCCAGACATAGATCCCGGCCAGCACGATGATGGCGGCGCCGAGCACGGTCGGGCCATCGGGCCACTCACCGAAGAAGAGCGCCCCCCAGAGCGTGGCGAACAGCAGCCCGGCATAGGAAAACGGCGCCACCACCGAGGCCTCGGCCAGCATGAAGGCGCGGATCAGCAGGAATTGCCCCAGCGCGGCCACCGCCCCGATCGCCAGCATCAGCACCAGCGCGCGAAGGCTCGGCGGCTGCCAGACGGGGATCACCGCCACCGACAACACCAGCGCGCCGAGAAGCGCGGTGTAGAACAGCGATGTCCAGACGGTTTCGCCCTGACCGACGAAGCGGGTGACCAGCGCGAAGGCGGCGTAGCACGCGGCGCCAAACATCGGAAACAGCGCCGCGGGCGAGAACAGCTCGGTGCCCGGCCGCAAGATGACAAGGGCGCCGAACAACGCGGCGGCAATGCCGAAAATGCGGCGCGGGCCGATCTTCTCGCCAAGGAACAGCGCCGCGCCAAGGGTGATCAGCACCGGGTTGAGGTCGATCAGCGCGGTGGCCTCCGCGAGGCCCATCCGGCTCAGCCCGAAGAAGAACGACGAGGTGGCGGCAAGCAGGAACAGCGAGCGCAGGAATTGCAGGGCGGGGAAGCGGGTGGGCAGAACCTGTCGCAGCCGGGGCAGCACGATGAGGGTGACCACGATCGTCTGCCCGGCATAGCGCGCCCAGACCACCTGCAGCACCGGCAGGTCCATCGTCAGGGCCTTGGCCATGCTGTCCATCACGGTCATGGTCATGACCGCGAGAACATAGAGCAGGATACCGGCGCCGGCCGGGGAGAGCGATCTCATCGCGCGGCCGCGGCGCGGCCCGGGGCAGGGGGCGGGGTGAAGGCCATGCGGCGAGCCTATGGGGGCCTCGCCCAAGCTGCAACGCCAAACCCGAAGGCGGTCTGCCGGCTAGTCGTCGTCGGCGGCGATCAGGAGGATCTCGCCCGCCGCTTCGAGCGCCCGGATCGCGGTGACAACCTTGTTCATCGCGGCTTCGGCCTCCTTGGGTTTCACCGCCCCGAGGCTTTCGATCTCTTCGCGCAGTTGGTCGGCCATGCGTTTCGATATCGCGCCGAGAATGAAGTCGGCGGCTGGCGCCAGATCGCCCGTCGCGCCGGCCAGCGCGGTGATGAGCACCGCCTGATCGACCTCGCGGGTGATCTTGGGCACGTCGCGCGCGTCGATCCGCTCGGGAATGTTGGCGAAGGTGAAGATCGCCTTGCGCACTTCCTCGGCGAAGGCGGCATCTTCCCGGTCGAGCCCTTCGAGCACGTCTTCGCGGGTGGCGCCGGGCGCGAAGTTGAGAATGGCGCCGACGCGTTCCACCGGCCCGTCGGCGAAAGCCTTGCCCGGCTGCGCCTCCAGCTGTTCGGCGATCGAGCGGCCGATCCGTTCCACCACCGAGGGCTCGACGGCGCCGGTGAGCGAGACCGCGTAAGCCACCCGGCGGGCGCGCGGGCCGGGCAGACGCGCGATCAGCTCGGCCGCGCGCGAGACCTTGAGCTTCGACAGCAGCACCGCCGCGACCTCGTCGCTCTCTTCCTCGAGCACGGTGATCAGCCGGTCGGGATCGAGCCCGGCAATGGTTTCCCACGGATCGCCATGGAAGGTGAACCCCTTGGCCTTGCGGATGCGCGCGGCGGTGGCGGCGCTGATCGTGCCGTCGAGCACCGTGAGCGCGCCTTCGAGCCCGCCGGGAAACGACAGGCCCACATCCTCGATCTCCGAGACGAATTCGTCGATCACCGCCTTCAGGGTGACCCGGTCGACAAAGCGCATGGTCGCCATCTGGTGGGCAAGCTCGGCCTGCAGCGATTCGGGCAGGTCTGCGAGCGAGAGCTTGACCCCCTCGGCGAGCAGCAGCCGGACGATGATCGCGGCCTTCTGCTTGCGGGTCAGGGCCCGCGGCGCGGGGGCGCCGGCCCCCTGCGGGGGCAGCATTTCGCCCGGCCGGTCAAGCGGCCCGGCCACATCCAGATCATCCCCGATCGCGGGCAACGTGGCTGTCACCTCGGACCTCCCAAACATGCGCGGTGCGGGGAGATTGTCAGAGCCGGGTTAACAGCGGCCTTACGGGCCCGGCACGGCGCGGGAAACAAATCGCCGATTTTCGGAAACTTCCGGCGAGCTCAGCCCGAGACGATCTCGACGCAGGCCCCTGCTTCGTGATCCCAGACGTAGCCGTCCTGGCAGACGTTGGCCATTTCCTTGTTGCATTCGCGCGCCAGCGCGGCGGCCGGGGCGAAGGCAAGAAACGCGGCGGATATGAGGGCGAAGGGCTTCATGGCGTCACTCCTGTGCTCCGCCCAGCATAGCACGCATGCGGGTCAGGCGCGATCACGCGGGCGTGAGCGCCTACGGCAACCGGTGGTCTCAGCTCTCCCCGAACACCCGCTTGAAGATCGTGTCGACATGCTTGGTGTGATAGCCGAGGTCGAACTTTTCCTCGATTTCCGCCGGGCTGAGCGCGGCTGTCACCTCCGGATCGTTCAGCAGTTCTTCCTTGAAATCCTTGCCCTCTTCCCAGACCTTCATCGCGTTGCGTTGCACCAGCCGGTAGGCGTCCTCGCGGCTCACGCCGGCTTGGGTGAGGGCCAGGAGCACCCGCTGGCTCATCACAAGGCCGCGGAACTTGTTCATGTTTTTCAGCATGTTCTCGGGGTAGATCACGAGTTTCTCGATCACGCCGGCGAGCCGGTTGAGGGCGAAATCCAGCGTCACCGTGGCATCGGGGCCGATCCCGCGTTCGACGGAGCTGTGCGAGATGTCGCGTTCATGCCAGAGCGTGACGTTCTCCATCGCCGGCACCACCGTCATGCGCACCAGCCGCGCGAGGCCGGTGAGGTTTTCGGTCAGCACCGGGTTGCGCTTGTGCGGCATGGCCGAAGAGCCCTTCTGGCCCTTTGAGAAGAACTCCTCCGCCTCCAGCACCTCGGTGCGCTGCATGTGGCGGATCTCGGTGGCGACGTTCTCGATCGAGCTGGCGATCACCCCGAGCGTGGCGAAGAACATCGCGTGGCGGTCGCGCGGGATCACCTGCGTCGAGATCGGCTCGGGGCGCAGGCCCATCTTCTCGCACACGTGCGCCTCGACGGCCGGGTCGATATTGGCGAAGGTGCCGACGGCGCCCGAGATCGCGCCCGTGGCCACCTCGTGGCGGGCCTGTTCCAGCCGGGTCCTGTTGCGGTCCATCTCGGCATAGAACCGGGCGAAGGTGAGGCCCATGGTGGTGGGCTCGGCATGGATGCCGTGGGAGCGGCCGATGCGCAGCGTCATCTTGTGCTCGAAGGCGCGGGTCTTCAGCGCCGCGAGCAGCTTGTCCATGTCGGCCAGCAGGATGTCGGCGGCGCGCACGAGCTGGACGTTGAAGGTGGTGTCGAGCACGTCCGAGCTTGTCATCCCCTGGTGCACGAAGCGGGCCTCCTCGGCGCCGATATGCTCGGCGAGATGGGTGAGGAAGGCGATCACGTCATGCTTGGTGACGGCTTCGATCTCGTCGATCCGGGCGACGTCGAAGGCGACGTCCTTGGCCTTCCACACGGCTTCGGCGTTTTCCTTCGGGATCACCCCCAGCTCGGCCTGGGCGTCGCAGGCATGGGCCTCGATCTCGTACCAGATGCGAAACTTGGTGGCGGGGTCCCAGATCTTGGTCATCTCGGGGCGGGCATAGCGGGGGATCATGCGGGCGGCCTTTCGGTTTGTTCGGGCGACGCCGGCGTCATAGACTGGGGCGAGGATCAGGACAAGGCTGGCCGCATGCCGCAACTGGGGGAGTTCGAGGGATTGTGGCGCATCGCGCGCCGGATCGAGGACGAGTGGATGGGCACCACCGGCCTGTTCGAGGGCGTGGCCCGGTTCACCCCCGATGGACAGGGGCTGGCCTATACCGAGGTCGGTGAGCTGAGACTGCCGCAGGAACCGCCGATGCCCGCCAGACGCCACCTGCTGTGGCGCGAGACGGCTGAGGGAATTTGCGTGCTCTACGACGATGGCCGCCCGTTTCACCGCATCCCGGCCCGTGCCCATGTGGCGCAGGATTGGCACGATTGCGGCTTCGACAGCTATGATGTGACCTACAATTTCACCCGCTGGCCGCAGTGGCGGATGATCTGGAAGGTGTGCGGCCCGCGCAAGGACTACGTGTCGATCTCCGACTTCCGCCGGGCCTAGCGGCCGGGCGGACGCGCTGTTTGCGCCAACACCGGAGGGCCTTGCGCGATGGCTGCGGCTGCGGCACAAGGCGTGAAACGACTTCAAAAGGGGAGTGACCCATGGCGATCACGATGAACAAGGTGCTGGGCGAGGCGTTCGGACCGCAGGCGGGCACGGCGCGGGCGGTGAAAGAGGTGGCGCTGGTGCTGGCGGGCATCGCGTTTCTTGCGCTGGCGGCGAAGATCCGCGTGCCGATGTGGCCGGTGCCGATCACCATGCAGACCTTCGCGGTGCTGACCATCGGGGCCGGGCTTGGCCTGCGCCTCGGCCTCATCACCCTGCTGGGCTACATCGCGCTCGGCGCGGCTGGCGTGGCGGTCTTTTCCGGCGACAGCGCCGGGGTCGCCTATCTGGCCGGGCCGACCGGGGGCTATCTCGTTGGCTTCGTCGTGGCCGCCGCCACGATGGGGCTTCTGGCGCGGCGCGGCTGGGACCGCTCGGTCACCGGCATGGCCGGCGCGATGCTGATCGGCACGGCGATCATCTACGCCTTTGGCCTCGCGGGCATGTCGGTCCTCTTCCTTGCCGACAAGGGCGCGGCTTGGGTGCTGCAATACGGCATGCTGAACTTCCTCGTTGGCGATGCGCTCAAGCTGGTGCTTGCGGCGCTCGTGGTGCCGGGCATCTGGAAGCTCGTGCGCTGACCTTGCACTGAGCTGCCGAAGTTTCGAACGCCGCCCTCCGGGGCGGCGTTTTTGTGGGGCTGCGACACGCCAGACATGCCGGGCGCATGGCGCAGCCTAGCGGCGGGCGTGCTCCTGCCCCGCCCCGAGAGTGGAATTGCCAAGGCCAAGCCAGAGCTTGCCGTCGCGGTATCCGCCCGGCACGAGTTGCCCCGGCTCCGCGAGTTCGGGGAAATCCTGCACCCAATCGCGATAGCGGTCATTCGTCACGATCCGCGCGCCGAGATCGCGCGCGGCGGTGAGGATGATCGGATCGGCCGGTGTGCCTTTTGGCACCACCATCACCCGGTCCCGCGGCAGCTCGAGCGCCTTGCTGAACGCGTCGTCGTGAAGGTATGTCCCGAACAGCCGGTAGCCGGCGTTGGCATCGAACACCACGCCAGGCTCGAAGCCCTCGTCGATCAGACGGGCCAACACCTCGCGCAGCGTGTGAAGGCTGGGGACTTCATTCTGCCAGTGCATCACGTTTGAACCATCGAGGATGATCTGCGTGCGCGGCGCGTCGTCGCGGTTGCGAGGGGCGTTTTGGCGCTTGCTCTTCGCTGGTCGCGGCGCGCGCAGAAACAGGTAGAGACTTGCGGCCGCGGACGGGCCGGCAATGAGCAGAAGGTCGCGCCAGCCGGGCAGCACAAAGGCAGCCACAATGCCGGCAAGGGAGGCGAGAAAAAGAGCGGCGGGCGCAATCATGGCGCGAGCCTATCGCCCGGTCAGCGCGCGCTCAAGCGGGGATCAGAACCCCCCGTCGCCCTGCTGCCACGGTTTGACGAGGTTGCCAAACCGGGTGAAGCGGCCCTCGAAGCTGAGTTCGACATTGCCGATCGGGCCGTGGCGCTGCTTGCCGATGATCACCTCGGCCTTGCCGTGCAGCCGGTCCATGCGTTCCTGCCAGCCGGCCATCTCTTCGAGCTTGTCTTCCGAGGGCTTCTCGCGCTCGGCATAATATTCCTCGCGGAAGACGAACATCACCACGTCGGCGTCCTGCTCGATCGAGCCCGATTCGCGCAGGTCCGAGAGCTGCGGGCGCTTGTCGTCGCGGTTTTCGACCTGACGCGAGAGCTGTGAGAGCGCCACCACGGGGATGTCGAGCTCCTTGGCAATCGCCTTCAGGCCTTGGGTGATCTCCGACACCTCGTTGACCCGGCTGTCCTTGGCGGTGGCGGGGCGCACCAGCTGGAGGTAGTCGACGAAGAGCGCGTCGAGCCCGTGCATGCGCTTCAGCCGCCTTGCCCGCGCGGCGAGCTGGCTGATCGGCAGGGCGGGGGTGTCGTCGATATAGAGCGGGCAGGCTTCCAGCGCCTTGGCGGCCTCGACGAAGCGGCGGAATTCGCTCTCCGTCATGTCGCCCCGGCGGATCTGTTCGCTCGGCACTTCCGAGGCCTCCGACAGGATCCGCGCGGCAAGCTGTTCGGCCGACATCTCGAGCGAGAAGAAGCCCACCACGCCGCCGTTGATCGCGCCTTCCGAGCCGTCGGGCAGCTTGCCCTTCTTGTAGGCCTTGGCGATGTTGAAGGCGACGTTGGTGGCGAGCGAGGTTTTGCCCATCGACGGGCGCCCGGCGAGGATCAGAAGGTCCGACCGGTGCAGGCCCCCGAGCTTCTTGTCGAGATCGGTGAGCCCGGTGGAGGTGCCCGCGAGCCCACCGTCGCGCTGGTAGGCGGCGTTGGCCACGCGCACCGCGTCGGTCACGGCGTTGAGGAAGGACTGGAAGCCGCTGGAGGTCTGCCCGGTTTCGGCCAGCTTGTAGAGCGCCTGCTCGGCCTCGACGATCTGCTCGGCGGGCGAGCCGGTGTCGGCCATCCGCCCGGCGGTCGAGCTGATCTCGGTGCCCAGCGTCATCAGTTCGCGGCGCAGGTGCATCTCGTAGATCATCTGCGCATAATCCTGCGCGGCGAAGGACGAGATCGCGGCACCGGCGAGGCGGGCGAGATAGGCCGCGCCGCCCAGTTCCTTCAGCCCCTCGTCATCGGCGAGATAGGCCTTCAGCGTCACCGGCGAGGCGAGCATGTTGGCGGTGATCCGCTTGGCGGCTTCCTCGTAGATGCGGCCATGCACCGGCTCGTAGAAATGCTCGGGCCGGATGATCTGGGCAACGCGGTCATAGGTCTCGTTGTTGGTCAGGATCGCGCCGAGAAGCTGCTGCTCGGCCTCGATATTGTGCGGCATCGCGCCGGTTTCGGCCTCCTGCGGCGGCTGGCCCGGGATCTGGCGTATCTCGTTCATTCTGTTCCCCTCGCTGTGGGCCGGGCATAACGGTTTGTGCCGGTCGGGGCCATCGGGATAGCTCGGTGGACGAGCCTCGGGATAAGCCTGTGGACGGCGGTTCGGCGGCCCAAGGGATTGCAGGTATTGTAGCGCAATCCGCCTCGAACACCATATCTCGGAGCGCCAAGCCGTTGCGGCGGCAGATTCGTGCACAGGGCCACCGAGATATCCCCAGCCCGGAGCGGGCGATTAATCCACCTTGTGGGCCGCCTGCCACGCCCGCGGGTCGGTGAGAAAGCCCGCCACCGCTTCCAGCGTGCGGGCGTCGAAACTGCCGGTCGTGCGCGCTTCCGAAAGCACATCCCACCAGGTGCAGAGGTAGTGCAGCTGCACGCCGTGGTCGCCAAGGGTCGTCTCGGTCTCGGGGAAAATGCCGTAGTTGAAGATCACCGCAGTGTGGCCGCAGGTAGCCCCGGTCTCGCGGATCGCGTCGACGAAGCTGAGCTTGGAGCCGCCATCGGTGGTGAGATCTTCCACCAGCAGCACCCGCTGGCCCTCGTGCATCTCGCCCTCGATGCGGGCGTTGCGGCCGTAGCCCTTGGGCTTCTTGCGCACGTAGCTCATCGGCAGGGCCAGCCGTTCGGCGACCAGCGCCGCGAAGGGGATGCCCGCCGTTTCGCCGCCGGCGACATTGTCGAAGGCCTCGAAACCGGCCTCGCGCATGACCGTGGTCGTCAGGAAATCCATCAGCGTGGCGCGGATGCGCGGATAGGAGATCAGCTTGCGGCAGTCGATATAGGTCGGGCTCGGCAGACCGCTGGCGAGGATATAGGGCTCCTCGGGGCGGAAGTTCACCGCGCCGATCTCGAGCAGCATGCGCGCCGAGAGACGCGCGATTTCGGCCTTGTCGGGGTAGGTGGCGGGGATCATCGGCTGTCTCCTTTGGCGGGGGCCAAGAAAATGTGCATTTTCTTGGCAAATTTCTTCGAAGAAATTTGCGTCACGCGTCGATCCGCCAATGCAGCGGGAAGCCCGGGTCGAACAATGTCACCGGCCCGTCTTCGGTGTCGATCGCGGCGGGGTAGCTGACCGGCTGGCCCTTGCTCAGCGTGATCGTCTCGGGGTTTGCCGGCAGCCGGTAGAAGGCCGGGCCGTTGAGCGAGGTAAAGGCTTCGAGCCGGTCCAGCGCGCCTTCGGCCTCGAAGACCTCGGCGAGGCAGGACATCGTGTTGGTGGCCGAGAAAATCCCGGCGCAGCCGCAGGCGCTTTCCTTCGCCCGGGTCAGATGCGGCGCCGAATCGGTGCCGAGGAAGAAGCGCGGATTGCCCCCCGTCGCGGCGGCCCGAAGCGCCAGCCGGTGGGTCTCGCGCTTGGCCACCGGCAGGCAGTAGTAATGCGGGTGGATGCCGCCCACGAGGAGGGCGTTGCGGTTGATGATCAGGTGATGGGTGGTGATCGTGCCGCCGAGGTCGTCGTTGCCGCCGGCGACGTAGTCGACGCCGTCGCTGGTGGTGATATGCTCCATGACCACCCGCAGCCCGGGGGTGGCCCGGCGGATCGGGTCCAGCACCGTGTCGATGAACACCGCTTCGCGGTCGAAGATGTCGATCTCGGGGTCGGTGACCTCGCCGTGGA
>JANTFS010000066.1 GCA_024763335.1 Paracoccaceae bacterium
GACATCGAGTTTCCCAACGACCTCCTGCAAGAGCTCGACCGGATGGAGTTTCACGTCTACGAAACCGGCGAAACCGTCCGCGCCCGGCACCGCCCTGTGGTGATCATCACCTCCAACAACGAAAAGGAACTGCCCGACGCCTTCCTGCGGCGCTGCTTCTTCCACTACATCCGCTTCCCCGACATGGAGACGATGAAACAGATCGTCGCGGTCCATCACCCGGGCATCAAGGAGCGCCTGCTCACCACCGCGCTCACCCAGTTCTACGAGATCCGCGAGCAGGCCGGGCTGAAGAAGAAACCCTCCACCTCGGAAGTGCTCGACTGGCTGAAGCTCCTGCTGGCCGAAGACCTTTCGCCCGAAGACCTCAAGCGCGACGGCGCCGCGGCGCTGCCCAAACTCCACGGCGCGCTGCTCAAGAACGAGCAGGACGTCCACCTGTTCGAACGCCTCGCCTTCATGGCCCGCCGCGAGCGCTGACCGGCCCGCCACCGCGCCTTCTTCTTTGGTCCGAAAGTACCTCGGGGGGTCCGGGGGGCAGCGCCCCCCGGCGGATCGGCCCGGGCCTTGCCCGGGACGAAACGCTCAGTCTTTCGCCTGAAGCTCGATCCCCAGCCGTTGCGCCATGAACGACAACGCCACCGAAAGCCCGTCGGGCGAGATGCCGTGGCCGGTGCCCTCCATGACATGGCCAAAAACCTCGAACCCGGCCTTCTCCAGCGCCTGTCCGGCCTCGTTGAAGTAGCCCGGGGGCACCATCTCGTCCTTATCGCCGTGAAGCAGCAGCACCGGCGGCTTGGACGCCACCGTCTCGGCAAAGCTCTCGGGATCGAGCAGCCGGCCCGAACTCGAGACGATGCCGGCCACCGGCGTTTCGCGCAGCACCAGCGTGCGCAGCGCCAGCATGGCGCCTTGCGAGAACCCGAAGACGATCAGCTGGTCGGGCTTGATGCCCTCCTGGGTCAACAACTGGTCGACGAAGGCATCGAGGTCCTTCACCGCCTGCAACGCGGCCTCCGACGCCTCTTCGTCCGACGAGCCGTCGAGCCACGGGATCGGAAACCACTGGTAGCCCTGCGGATTGCTCAGGCAGGGATCGGGCGCGTCGGGGGCAACGAAGGCGGTATCGGGCATGTGGGGGGCGAGCGGGTCGGCAAGTCCCAGCAGATCGTCGCCGTCGGCCCCGTAGCCATGCAGAAACAGCACCACAGATTTGGTTTCGCCCGACAGCGGCGGCCGGCGTTTGAACTTCAGTTCGCGCGTCATCAACGGATCCCTTCCCTTTTGGTCGCCACCCGGTAATAGGCCCAGAGCAGCCGGGCCGCAACGCCTCGCCACGGCGACCATCGCGCGGCCAGCCGATGCATCTCGGCCGCGCGCGGCCGCGCCGGCCGCTCGAAGAGAATCCGGGTGGCCTCCTGCAGCGCCAGATCGCCCGAGGCGAACACATCCGCCCGCCCAAGGCTGAACATCGCGTAGATCTCCGCCGTCCAGCGCCCGACCCCCGGCACCTCGATCAGACGCGCGACAACGGCCTCGTCGGGCAAATCACGCAAGGCATCGTAGTCGATCCCCGCCCGCGCCAGCGCCAGCGCGTAGCCTGCTTTCTGGCGGCTCAGCCCGAGGGCGCGCAGCCGATCCGGCTGCGCCGAGGCAACGGCCTCCTGATCGCTGAACCCGGCCGCCTCGATCCGCTTCCAGATTGCCGCCGCGCTGGCGGTGCTCACCTGCTGGCCGACGATCACCCAAAACAGCTGGGCGAACCCCTCGGGCCGGCGCCGGAGCGGCAGGGGCCCGGTCTGTTCCAGCGCCGCCGCGAAGCGTCGGTCCTGCGCCGCAAGCCAGGCCGCGCCCTCGGCGACGTCGGCCCCGGTCTCGATGATCCGCCCGCTCACAGCTGCGCCTCGAGCCAGTGGAGTGCGGCGTCGACGGTCTCCACCTTCTCGCCCGGCGGCTGTGCCGGGCGGCGAATGACCACCACCGGCAAACCCAGCGCCCGCGCCGCATGCAGCTTCGCGTCGGACCCGCCGCCCGCGTCCTTCACCACCAGCGCGCCAACGCCCAGACGCCGAAACAGCGCGATTTCATCGTCGAGCGTGAACGGCGGCCGCCCGACCACGAAGGCGCCATCCGGGAACGGAAATGCCCCCTCCGGCGGATCGATCTGCCGGCAATAGACGCGGTGGCCAGCGAGACCGGCGTAGTTCGCAAGCGTTTTGCGCCCGGTGGCGAGGAACACCGTCGCGCCGGGCGCGATCTCGCGGGCCACCTCGGCTTCGCTGCCGACGAACCGCCAATTGTCGCCGGGCCCGGGCTGCCAGCCGGGCCGCAGCAGCTGCACATACGGCAGGCCAAGCCGGGCGCAGATCGCCCGGGTCCGCCGCGAAATCTGCACGGCAAACGGGTGCGTTGCATCAACAACGGCCCCGAAGGCATTGTCCAACATGAATTGTTCCTGCCCGGCGTCACTTCCAAATCCGCCCACCCGGACCGGCACCGGCAAAGCCACCGGCGCCCGCGTCTCCCCGGCCAGCGCGGCGAGCACCTCGAACCGGCCGTCCCCGGCGAGCCGCGCGGCCAGACCCCGCGCCTCCGCCGTGCCCGCAAGCAGAAGTATCTTCACGGCCCCGCGCGCGCGATCACCGCGCCCTCCCGGTCGACCACCACCAAGTCGAGCGTCATCGCCGTGCCAAACCGCCCCCGCAACCGCTCCAGCGCCTTGCGCGCCACCACGTCGGCAAGGATTGTTCCCGCGATTTCATAGGCTTCCAGAGCGGTGTTGACGTTTCGAAGGCGCGCATCCCCGGTCCAGTCGGCAAGCTGGTCAAAATCCACCTGCGACCGGCCGGAATGCAGATCCATCGCCCCTTGCGCCAGTTTCGCCAGCTTGCCGATCCCGCCGCCAAGCGTGACCCGCTCAACCGGATGCCTGACCAGGTATTTCATCATCCCGCCGACGAAATCGCCCATGTCGATCATCGCGTGATCGGCCAGCCCGTAAAGCGCCTGCACCGCCCGCTCGCTCGTCGCCCCGGTGCAGCCGGCCACATGGGTCAGCCCCGAAGCCCGCGCCACGTCAATGCCGCGATGGATCGAGGCAATCCAGGCCGAACAGGAAAACGGCCGCACGATCCCGGTGGTGCCCAGAACCGACAGCCCGCCGACGATACCAAGCCGCGGGTTCCAGGTCTTCGCCGCCAGGATGTCGCCGCCCGGGATCGAAACGGTGATCTCCAACCCGGGCGCTCCCGCCGCGCCCCAGACCTCCAGAAAACCGGTTTTCCGGTTTTCCGGTTTTCCGGCAACATCCTGATCCCGCGCAGAAATTCGCCCGGTGTCCCGCGCTGCCTCCCAGGCGGCCCGCGCCATCATCTCGCGCGGCACCGGGTTGATCGCCGGCTCCCCGGGCGGGATCGGCAGGCCCGGCTTCGTCACCGTCCCGACACCGTCGCCCGCCCGGAACACCAGCCCGCCATCCCGCTCGCGCACCCGCGCGATGATCAGCGCACCATGGGTCACATCGGGATCGTCGCCGGCGTCCTTCGTGATCCCGGCCTCCGCCCAACCCTCCCCCTCGGCGCGGTGTGCGAGCCGGAAGCTCGGCGTCTCGCCCCGCGGCAGGGTAATCGTCACCGCCTCGGGAAACGCCCCGCCCCACAGCCGCATCAACGCCGCCTTGACAGCGGCGGTGGCACAGGCACCCGTGGTCCAGCCTCGGCGCAGCTCTGGTGTCGGCGTTTCCATCCCCGCGATCATAGACCGCAACCCCGCACCGAGTTCCACCCCTTTCATCTTTCCGGAAATATCCCGGGGAGCGCGAGGGGCTGGCCCCTCGCCCGCGCCCGCGCCATAAACCCTGCATGAGCGATTCCAACCTTCCCCCGGGCGACTGGCCCGAGATGCAGCCCGGCTGGGTCTGGCTGGTGGGCGCCGGGCCGGGCGATCCGGGGTTGCTAACCCTTCATGCCCTGAACGCGCTGAGGCAGGCCGACGTGATCGTGCATGATGCGCTGGTCGCGCCGGCACTCCTCGATTGGGCCAACCCCGCGGCCGAGGTGATCGACATGGGCAAACGCGGCGGCAAAGTCTCGCCGACGCAGACCACCATCTCGCGCGACCTCGTCGCCCTCGCGCGGGCCGGCAAGAGGGTGCTCCGCCTCAAGGGCGGCGATCCCTTCGTCTTCGGCCGCGGCGGCGAGGAAGCGCAGACCCTCGTCCAGCACGACGTGCCGATCCGTATCGTGCCCGGCATCTCGGCCGGGATCGGCGGGCTCGCCTATGCCGGCATTCCCGTCACCCACCGCGACGTCAACGCCAGCCTCACCTTCGTCACCGGCCACGACGCAAAGGGCCGCGCCCCGCAGCTCGACTGGCCGGCCATCGCCCGGGGCTCGGCGGTGATCGTGATCTACATGGGCATGCGCAACCTCGCCGAGATCTCCGCAAAGCTCATGGGTGCGGGGCGTCACGCCGACGAACCGGTCGCCATCGTCCAAAGCGCCTCGACACCGGACCAGCGGGTTCTGGAAACCACGCTTGCCGCCTGCGCCGCCGACGCCGAAGCCGCCGATATCGGGGCCCCCGCCATCGTCTGCGTCGGCCAAGCGGCGCTAATGCGCCGGGCGCTGGACTGGCAGGCGATGCTTGCGGGCGAGGCGCCCCGCGATCCCGATCCGCTCGGCCTCGGCCCGGCGGAAGACCGATGAGCCGCGGGCTGATCCTCGCGGCGCCGGGCTCGGGCAGCGGCAAGACCACGCTCACGCTCGGCCTCCTGCGCGCGCTCACCCGCCGCGGTGACGTGGTGCGCGGCGCCAAGTCCGGCCCCGATTACATCGACCCGCGCTTCCACGAGGCCGCCTGCCACCGCCCCTGCCCCAATCTCGACGCCTGGGCGATGCCGCCCGACCGGATCGCGGCGCTGGCCGCCGGCGAGGGCCTGCTGATCGTCGAGGGCGCGATGGGGCTGTTCGACGGCGCCCCGCCGGACGGACGCGGCGCCACCGCCGACCTCGCCCGCCAGCTGGCCCTGCCGGTGGTGCTGGTGGTCGATGCCGCTCACATGGCGCAAAGCGTCGCGCCTCTGGTCGCCGGTTTCGCCCGGCATGACCCGCTGGTGCGCATCGCGGGGGTGATCCTCAACAAGGTCGGCTCGCCGCGCCACGAGGCGATGCTGCGCCGCGCGCTTGCGCCCCTTGGCCTGCCGGTGCTGGGCGCGGTGCACCGCCAGCCGGGCCTCGCGCATCCCTCGCGCCACCTCGGGCTGGTGCAGGCCGGCGAACGGACCGATCTCGACCGCTGGCTCGACCACGTGGCCGACACCGTCGCCGCCGCGATTGACCTCGACGCGCTGATCGGCCTCGCCGCGCCCCTCGCCCCGGCCCCGGCACCGCACCGCCTCAGCCCCCCGGGCGGGCGCATCGCCGTCGCGCAGGACGCGGCCTTCGCCTTCACCTACCCGCATATGCTGGGCGACTGGCGCTCGGGCGGCGCCGAGATCCTGCCGTTTTCGCCATTGGCCGATGAGGCCCCGGCCGAAGAGGCCGATTTCATCTTCCTGCCCGGGGGCTACCCGGAGCTTCACGCCGAAACCATCGCCGCGGCCACCCGGTTCAAGGCCGGGATGCGCGCCGCGCGCTGTTCGATCTACGGGGAATGCGGCGGCTACATGGTGCTCGGCCAGAGCCTCACCGATGCCGGGGGCACAGCCCACGAGATGCTCGGCCTCCTCGATCTCGAGACGAGCTTCGCCAGCCGAAAACTGCACCTCGGCTACCGCCACGTGACGGCCAGCGAGGGCCCGTTCCCCGGCCGTTGGGCGGCGCATGAATTCCACTACGCCACGACGCTGCGCGCCGAGGGCCGGCCGCTGTTTGCCGCCACCGATGCCGAAGGCAACTCGCTCGCGCCGATGGGGCTGATCGCAGGCAATGTCAGCGGCTCCTTCGCGCATGTGATCGACAGGGCCTTTCCTTCCGGCGCCAGCCCGGGTAGCTAGCCGCAATGACCACGCATCACACCCATGTCGATGACCGGCGCGCCAAGCGCAACGTGATCGTGCTGGTGATCGCGCAGGCGATCGTCGGCGCGCAGATGCCGATGATCTTCACCATTGCCGGGCTCGCGGGCATGTCGCTGGCGTCGAACCCGTGCTGGGCGACGCTGCCGATCTCGCTCACGGTGCTGGCCAACACGCTGATCGCCAACCCGATGAGCTGGTTCATGGGCCGCTACGGCCGGCGCGCGGGCTTCTGGCTCGGCGCGGCGGGCGGCACGATCGGTGCGGTGATCGGGGCCTATGCGCTCATGCAGTCGAGCTTCTCGCTGTTCCTCGTCGGCGCCTTCTTCACCGGCTTCTACCAGTCGGCCCAGGGCTTCTTCCGCTTCGCCGCCGCCGATACCGCCTCGGACGAGTTTCGCCCGAAGGCGATTTCCTACGTGATGGCGGGCGGGCTGGCCTCCGCCGTGGTCGGGCCGCAGCTCGTCAAGCTCACCGCCGAGACGATGATCGTGCCCTTCCTCGGCACCTATATCGTGGTGGTCATCCTCAACCTCTTCGGCGCGGTGATCTTTTCCTTCGTCGACATCCCCAAGCCCGAGGCGCAGGCCGAGGCGGGCCACCCGGCAGGCCGCAGCACATGGGAGATGCTCAAGACCCCCACGATCGCGGTGTCGATCATCGTCGCGATGACCTCCTATGCGCTGATGAACCTGCTCATGACCTCGACGCCGCTTGCCGTGGTCGGCTGCGGCTTCGAGACCGGCACCGCGGCCGATATCGTCACCGCCCACGTGCTGGCGATGTATGTGCCGAGCTTCTTCACCGGCCACCTCATCGCCCGCTTCGGCGCGCGCCAGATCAGCGCGCTCGGGCTGGTGATCATCGGGATTGCGGGGTTCGTCGGCCTGATGGGCGTGGAACTCGAGAACTTCTTCGCCGCGCTGATCCTGCTCGGGCTGGGCTGGAACTTCGGCTTCATCGGCGCCACCACCATGCTTGCCGGCGCCCACGAGAGCTACGAGCGCGGCCGGATCCAGGGCGTGAACGACATGCTGGTCTTCGGCGGCGTGACGCTCGCCTCGCTCGGCTCGGGCGGGCTGATGAACTGCACCGGCGGCAATGCGCAGGATGGCTGGGTGGCGGTGAACCTCACCATGGTGCCCTTCCTCGCCCTTGCGGGTGCGGCGCTGATCTGGCTGGTGCTGCGTCCGAAGGACGAAGAGTTCTAGGGCCGGCTTGTTCTGCCCCGGGGTGCACGTTATGGCTTGCGCAAGTGATAGCGAGGCGAGCCTGCGATGACCCACAACCCAATCCGCCCCTGGCGCGACATCGAGCGCCGCAAATCCCGCCAGATCATGGTCGGCCCGGTGCCGATCGGGGGCGATGCCCCGATCGCGGTGCAGACGATGACCAACACCGATACCTCCGACGTCGCCGCCACCGTGGCACAGGTTCAGGCCGCCGCCGAGGCGGGCGCCGACATCGTGCGGGTCTCGACCCCTGATGAGGCCTCGACGAAAGCGCTGAAGGAGATCGTGGCCGAAAGCCCGGTGCCGATCGTGGCCGACATCCACTTCCACTACAAACGCGCGATCGAAGCGGCCGAAGCGGGCGCCGGGTGCCTGCGCATCAACCCCGGCAACATCGGCTCGGCGGACCGGGTGCGTGAGGTCATCAGGGCCGCGAAAGACCACGGCTGCTCGATCCGCATCGGCGTCAACGCGGGCTCCTTGGAGAAGCACCTGCTTGAGAAATACGGCGAGCCCTGCCCCGAAGCGATGGTGGAAAGCGGGCTCGACCATATCCGCATCCTCGAAGACAACGACTTTCACGAATACAAGATCAGCGTGAAGGCCTCCGACGTCTTCCTCGCCGCCGCCGCCTACCACGGCATCGCCGATGCCACGGATGCGCCGATCCACCTTGGCATCACCGAAGCGGGCGGCTTCGTCTCCGGCACGATCAAATCCGCCATCGGGCTGGGCTCGCTGCTCTGGGCCGGGATCGGCGACACGATCCGTGTCTCGCTCTCCGCCGACCCGGTGGAAGAGGTCAAGGTTGGCTACGAGATCCTGAAATCGCTGGGGCTGCGCCACCGCGGCGTCAACATCATCTCCTGCCCCTCCTGCGCGCGGCAGGGCTTTGACGTGATCCAGACCGTCGCGACGCTCGAACAGCGGCTGGCCCATATCCACACGCCGCTCAGCCTCTCGATCATCGGCTGCGTGGTCAACGGCCCCGGCGAAGCGCTGCTCACCGACATCGGCTTCACCGGCGGCGGCGCCGGCTCGGGTATGGTCTATGTCGCCGGCAAGCAGGATCACAAGCAGTCGAACGCCGGCATGGTCGACCACATCGTCGAGCTGGTCGAGAAACGGGCCGCCGAGATCGAGGCCGAGAAGGACAGCTGAGCCGGGCGCGACCGGGCCGCCGTGGCCCGGCCGCCCGTGCTCCGGTGCTACTGCTGCTTGGCGGCGCGCAGCTCGGCGACGATCTGGATCATCCCGTCAAGCGGCACGTAGCCGCGCACGAGCTGATCTTCCATCACGAAGGTCGGCGTGCCGGAGATCTGCAGGCGCTGCGCCAGCGCATGGTTGGCGCCAATGATTTCATCCACCTTCGGATCGGAGATGCCGGCAAGGATCGCCGCGCCGTCGAGCCCCAGCCCGTCGGCCAGCGCCGTCAGGCTTTCCGCCGTCGCCCGGCCGCGCATCGTCATCAGCGCGTCGTGCAGCGGGCCATAGGCCTCGTCCCCGCCGATCAGCTTGGCCGAAATCGCGAAGCGCGACGCGAGCAGGCTCTCTTCGCCGAGGATCGGGAATTCCTTGTAGATGATCCGGATGTTGCCATCGTCCTCGATCAGCGAGGCCACCTCCGGGAAGGCCTTCTTGCAATAGCCGCACTTGTAGTCGACGAATTCCACGAAGGTGATGTCGCCATCGGGATTGCCGCCGACGAAGGACACCCCGTCATCGAAGATTTCCGAGGCGTTGTGGGCGACCAGCGCCGCGTCATTGGCCACCTGTTCGGCCGCCTGCCGGCGTTCGAGCACGTCGACCGCTTCCATGATCACTTCGGGGTTGTCGAGCAGGTAGGCGCGGACTTCATCGCGGAATGCGGCGCGCTCATCGTCGCTCATCGCGTCGATGTCGAAGGCCAGCGCGGGGCCGGTGGCAAGGCCGAGCCCGAGCACGAGGGCGGGAAGGAAACGGCGGGTCATGGATTCTCCGATCTGGCAAATTCGCGGTTGGCCGGACTTTGGCCCACTGGGCGCCAAGGCACAACCGGGCGCGGCGCCGTGCCGCGTCTTGACCTTTCGCGCACGAGGAGGCACCCCGGGCAGGCGCAGACTAGCGAGGGCATGATGAGAGCTTCAAGGCGATCCGAGGTCGATCCCTTCATTGTGATGGACGTGATGGAGGCGGCCCGCGCCGCCGAGGCGACCGGGCGGCACATCGTTCACATGGAGGTCGGCCAGCCCGGCACCCCGGCGCCGGCCGGCGCCCGCCGGGCGGTGATCGAGGCGATGGAGGCCGGCCCGCTGGGCTACACCGTGGCGCTCGGCCTGCCGCAGTTGCGGGCGCGAATCGCGGGGCTCTATGGCGCCTGGTATGGCGTCGATCTCGATCCGGCCCGCGTGGTGGTGACGGCGGGCTCGTCGGGAGCCTTCCTGCTGGCCTTCACCGCGCTCTTCGATTCGGGCGACAGGGTCGGGCTCGGCGATCCGGGCTATCCCTCCTACCGCCAGATCCTCCGGGCTCTCGGCTTCACCCCGGTGGGCATCCAGACCAGCGCCGCCAACCGCTACCAGCCGACGCCGGCCGATTTGCCCGACGATCTTGCCGGGCTGATGGTGGCCAGCCCCGGCAACCCGACCGGCACGATGCTGGGCCACGACGAGATGGCGGCCCTGGTGGACGCCACGCAGGCACGCGGCATCTCGCTCATCTCCGACGAGATCTATCACGGGCTGCACTACGGTGCGCGCGGGGTGAGCGCGCTGGAGATCACCGACGAGGCCTATGTCATCAACTCGTTCTCGAAATATTTCTCGATGACCGGCTGGCGCGTGGGCTGGATGGTGGTGCCGGACGATCACGTGCGCCGGATCGAGCGGATCGCGCAGAACATGTTCATCTGCCCCTCGCATGCGGGCCAGATCGCTGCGCTCGCTGCGCTGGATTGCACCGATGAGCTGGAAGCCAACCGCGCCGTCTATGCCCGCAACCGCGCCTTGATGCTCGACGGCCTGCCAAAAGCGGGGTTCGACAAGATCGCGCCGCCCGATGGCGCCTTCTATGTCTACGCCGATGTCTCCGCGCTCACCGACGACAGCCGCGCCTTCGCGGCCGAAATCCTCGACAAGGCGGGCGTCGCCGTCACCCCGGGGCTGGATTTCGATCCCATTCGCGGCCACCAGACGCTGCGGTTTTCCTACGCCCAGGCCACCGCCGAAATCGAGGAAGGGCTGGCCCGGCTCGCCGCCTTCATGGCACAGCGCGGTTGACGCGGCGTGGGCAAAGCCCCGCCGGTGCCCCGGACAGGGGGCTAGGCAGGCCGGGTGCAGCGGGTATAGTCGGCGGCAAAAAAGGACAGGCACGTGCAGCGCATCCTCTTGATCCTCGGCCTCGCCTGGCTTTGCACCGCCCAGCCCGTGGCGGCGCAGCAGACGCTCACCGGCCTTGCCCGCCTGAACGAGGCCGGGATAACGCTGGTGGAACGGCGCGGGCGTCTGGAGCTGACGCTGGCGATCACCCAGCCGGTGCCGTGGCGCGTCTTCACCCTCGATGACCCGGCGCGCGTGGTGCTCGACTTTTCCGAGCTGGACTGGACCGGCGCGCGCCCGGAGGCGCTGGCCGCGCAGGCCGAGCAGATCAGCGCCATCGCCGTCGGCACCTACCGACCCGGCTGGTCGCGCATGGTGATCGAACTCGCGGCGCCGATGCTGGTGACGGCGGCGGAGATGACCACCGATGCGCCCGGCGCGCGCGTCCGGCTCGCGTTGCACGCGACCGATGAAGCGCAGTTTGCCGCCCGCGCCGGGGCGCCCGACAGCGCGGTGTTTCGCGATCGCGGCGGCCAGGCGATGGCCGCCCCCGCGCGTCCGGCCGGCGGCGACCGGCTCACCGTGGTGATCGACCCGGGCCACGGCGGCATTGACCCCGGCGCCGAACACGGCGGGATCCGCGAGGCCGACCTGATGCTCACCTTCGCCCGCGAGCTCAAGGAGGTGCTGCTGCGCGCCGACAACATCGACGTGGTGCTCACCCGCGACGCCGATGTCTTCGTGCCGCTCGAAGAGCGCGTCACCATCGCGCGGCGCGCCGGCGCCGACGTGTTCCTGTCGCTGCATGCCGACGCGCTCGCCGAAGGTCACGCCCAGGGCGCCACGGTCTACACGCTGGCCGCGGAAGCTTCCGATGCCGCCTCGGCCAAGCTGGCCGAGCGCCACGACCGTGCCGATCTGCTGGCCGGTGTCGATCTGTCGCGCAGCGACGATGCCGTGGCGCTGGTGCTGATGGACCTTGCGCGAACCGAAACCGCGCCGCGCGCCGAACGCCTCGCCATGGCGCTTGTCGAGGGGTTGCACTCCGCCACCCGCTCGGCGCACAAGCGCCCGCACCTGCATGCCGCCTTCTCGGTGCTGAAGGCGCCCGACATCCCCTCCGCCCTGATCGAGCTCGGGTTCCTGTCCTCGCAGCGCGACCGCGCCAAGCTCTCCGACCCGGCCTGGCGGTTCAGCGCCGCGCAGGGCATCCGCGACGCGCTGATCTACTGGGCGCTCGAAGACGCCGCCCTCGCCGAACGCCTGCGCCAATAGCGCGCCCCGGGGGCCTTGGAAATCTGCGCCACGCCCCCACATCCGTCTGATCCCCGTGCCGCCGGACGCCCTGCCATGATGCCGATCACCTCTCTTCTCTGGGCCGCCCTCGGCCTCACCGGCAGCACCCAGATTCTGGCGTCTCGCCGCGAGGCCCGCGCCGCGAAGCTGCAACCGCCCCGCGGGCGCGACGTCGCGGTGGATGGCACCCGGATCCATGTCGAGGTGCTCGGTGACGGCCCCGATCTGGTGCTGATCCACGGTTCGTCGGGCAATACCCGCGATTTCACCGGGGCGTTCGCCCCCGCCCTCGCCACGCGCTACCGCGTCTTCGTTGTCGACCGCCCCGGGCTGGGCTGGTCCGATCCCCGTCCCGACGCGGTGCATCTCGAGGTTCAGGCCCGGCTCATCCAGTCCGCCGTGGCCGAGCTCGGGGCCGCCCGGCCACTCGTTCTGGGCCATTCCTTCGGCGGCGCCGTTGCCCTCGCCTGGGCGGCAACCCGGCCCGGCACGCTCTCGGCGGTCGTCTCTCTGTCCGGCGTCGCCTATCCGTGGAACACCGGCCTTGGCCTGTATTACACGGCGATCTCCAGCGCAGCCGGGCGCGCGCTCCTGATCCCGCTGATCACCGCGTTCACCCCCCGCGCGCTGTTTCGCGCCGAGGTGGCCAAGACCTTCGCGCCGCAACCCGCCCCGCCGGGCTACGCCGTGCATCTCGGCCCGGAGCTGACCCTGCGCCGCAGCCAGCTGCGGGCCAATGCCCTGCAACGGCGCGCGCTGCTGGCCGAGATCGAGGCGCTTTCGCCGCAATGGGCGGCACTCGACCTGCCGATCGAGCTGGTGCACGGCGACGCCGACCCGATCGTGAGCCACGAGATCCATGCCATCCGGCTTGCGGCCGAGAATGCCAATGCCACCGCGACGATCCTGCCGGGCATCGGCCACATGCCGCATCATGTGGCCCCCGAGGCGGTGATCGCCGCCATCGACCGTGCCGCATTGCGCGCCAATGTGAAATGACGATACATTTCCCGAAACAGGGAGACAGGCATGCAACGACCCTTCGACGGCGCGATTTCCAAGTTCTACACCGAGGCCGCCCCCGCGGACATCCGCGCCGCCATCGCCGATGCGGACAAGAAGGACATCGTCACCGACGACTACCCCTATGACCGCTGGATGAAAAAGGCCGACTACCGTGATCGGTTGCAGACGCTCCAGCTCGAACTGGCCAAGCTGCAAGCCGATGTGAAGGCCACCGGCAAACGCATCGTGGTCGTCTTCGAGGGCCGTGACGCGGCGGGAAAAGGCGGCACGATCAAGCGCTTCCGGGAAAATCTTAATCCCCGTGTCGCGCGTGTCGTGGCGCTGCCGAAACCCTCCGACCGCGAAGCCGGCCAGTGGTATTTCCAGCGCTACGTGCAGCAGCTGCCGAC
>JANTFS010000067.1 GCA_024763335.1 Paracoccaceae bacterium
AGCGCCGTGCCCGAGGCATCGACGGCGTCGAGCACCAGCCGCCGCACCTCGGTGGAGAGCGGGCAAAGCGGCACGACGAGGAAATCGGCCGCCTCAAATCCCGGCAGGCCGCCGTAATACCACGGGCTCGCGCCGGGCAGCGGCTCGAAGGCCCCGAACATCCAGAAGCTGGCCAGGATATCGGCGACGAAGGCGGTCTTGCCCTCGGTCAGACCGGAAGACTTGAGATCGGCCGAGATGGCATCGAACCAGGCGATCATGCCGAGCTCGACCTGGCACTCGGGCCATGTTTCACCGTTCCAGACCGTCAGATCCTCGCGCAACTCGGGGTCGCTGTAGGCGGCAAAAGGCGAGCCCGGCAGGTCCATCGCCTGTTTTGCATCAAGCCGGAGCGCGCGCACCTTCGGCGTCTGGAGATCCTCGTGGCGGCCCGATCCGGGCAGCACCGGCGTGTGCGAGGCGGGATCGACGACGAGGTGGCGCAACGGGCTGTAGGCCAGGTTGAGCGCCGACGGGGCGGCAAACACCAGCGCGGCGGTCGCCAGAACGCCGAGGCCCTTGCCGACATCCCAGCCCAGCACATTGCGCATCGGCTGGTCCGGCTGAAGCGTGATCAGCAAGAGCCCCAGAAGCCCGAGCCATTGCGGATCGTTGCCCCAGTTCTGGTATTGCACGTAGAAAAACCCGGGCACCAGCAGGAGCAGCACGAGCCCCTCCAGCTGCTGACCGGCCTGACGCAGGAAGATCACCCCGAGCAGCGCCACGATGCTGCCGCCCATGTAGGCCGGCGCGCCCACCACCGCGGCAAAGGGCAGTCCCGGCTGCGGCCGCACCTCGGAGCCGGCAACGGTGAGCAGATCGCGCAGATAGGCCAGCCAGAACAGCGGCGTGCCGGCGAGCACGGTCACCAGCACGGCCACCGCCAGCCCGGTCAGAAGCGACGTGACGATTGTGCCCCACGCCCGGCGCCCGATGAGCGCCACCGCAATGGGCACGATGAAGGCGGCGAAATAGGTGACCTTCACCAGCGCCAGAACCGACAGCGCGGCGCCGATGACCAACCCGTCGGCGACGGGGGCCGCGCGGCCCGGGCGCGGGCGCAGCACGGCGGGGGCGATCGCGAGAAAGGCCGCCGCCCAGGCCCAGCGGTTGTAGTGCATCGAGAACGACACCGACCGCTCGGTCTCGCCATGCACCAGGGCGAGGATCAGGACGAGGACGATCGCGCCGAAGAGATAGGCCCAGATGCCGGCAAACCGGCTCGCGGCCACGCGCCAGATCGCCGGCAGCGCGAGCCCCGCGACAAGCACCTGGCTGAGCAGGATCGCCATCCCGACCCCGAAACCGAGCGTCACGAACAGTGCAATGGGCGCCGTCGCCAACACGCCGATCGGGGTCTGGAAATCGAGATGCGGCCATTGCCCGCGCGTTTCACGAAACACGATCTGCAACAGGTGCAGCATGTCGCCTTCATGCTTGCCGATGTAGAACCCGCCCTTCGCCAGCGTCACCACCGCGTAGGCGGCGAACACGCTCATCAGGACCATCGCCAGGCGCACCCGGTTCACATTGCCCATCCTGCCTCACTCCCGGTTTTCTTTGCGATTGTTTAACACCCTGCGGATACGCTGGCACCCTATCGAGGGTTTTTGTTGTCGAAATGGCAACGGACAGGTAGGATTGCGGAAAAAATCAGGCACCAAAACCGGCAGAACGAGCAGCTCATGAACATGCAGCCCACGTCCAGCGTGCAGGCCCCGCCTCCGTGCAAGACGGTCGATGACACCGGCCTGACGCCGGTGATGATGCGCGATATCCTTCTCAAGACGATGTTTCGGATGAACCTCGAAACCGTCACCGACCTTGAGCGCGTGCTCGCGGTCACCAGCCGGGTGGTGCAGGACCTGATCGACGACGCCCGCAGCCAGGGCCTTGTCGAGGCGCTCGGCACGCTGCACGCCAACTCGGGCGGCGAAATGGGCTACCGGCTGTCGGACGGCGGCAAGGCGCGCGCGCTCGATGCGCTGTCGCAGTCGGAATATTATGGCGCGATGCCGGTGCCGATGGAACGCTACGCCCAGCAGGTCCGGCACCAGTCGATCCGCAACATCCAGATCACCCGCGATCAGCTCACCGGCGCCATGGGCCACCTGATCCTGCCCGACGAGTTGCTCGACCATCTCGGCCCGGCGGTCGGCTCGGGCCGCTCGATCCTGATGTATGGCCCGCCCGGCAACGGCAAGTCCTCGATTTCGAACGGGATTCGCGACGCATTGGGCGACAAGATCTACATTCCGCGGGCGGTGGAATACAACGGTCAGGTGATCACGGTCTATGACCCGATCGTGCATTCCAAGGCCGAGGACATCTCCGACGATCCGAACGCGCTGCGCCGAACGTCCAACCGGTTCGACCGGCGCTACGTGCTGTGCGAGCGGCCCACGGTCATCACCGGCGGCGAGCTCTCGCTCGACATGCTCGATCTGAAATACAACCCCACGGCGCGCACCTACACCGCGCCATTGCAGTTCAAATCCACCGGCGGGGTGTTCATCGTCGACGACCTCGGCCGCCAGTCCGAGCCGCCGCAGGCGCTGATCAACCGCTGGATCGTGCCGCTGGAAGAAAACAAGGACATCCTCGCACTGCAATCGGGCGAGAAGTTCGAGGTGCCCTTCGACACGCTGGTGATCTTCTCCACCAACTTCCACCCCAACGAGATTTTCGACAAGGCGGCGCTGCGCCGGATCTTTTTCAAGATCAAGATCGACGGGCCGAACCAGGAGGATTTTCTCAAGATCTTCGCCATGGTCGCGCGCAAACGCGGCATGCCGCTCGACGAGGCGTCGCTGCTCCACCTGTTGAAACGGAAATACCCCACGATCGACAACATCTATGCCAACTACCAGCCGATCTTTCTCATCGACCAGATGATCTCGATCTGCGAATTCGAGGGCATCCCCTACCAGATGACGCCCGAGTTGATCGACCGGGCCTGGGCCAACATGTTTGTCCGCCAGGAGGCGATCGAACACTGATCCGGGGCGCGCGCGGCGTGCAGGCGGCGCTTACGGCGCCGCCTCTCCGTCCTGCGCCGGATACAGCCGCACGCTGCCCGCTTCGAAGGCCACCGCCGGGTCGCCCGGGTCGATCCGCTGCACCCGCAGGAACAGCCCGCCGATGCGCGGGATCACCTCGTTGGCCTGCGCGCGTGAAAGCCGCAGGAGCCCACGGGCGTGGTAGCCATCGTGACCGGGAACATCCGCGAGCTCGATCGCCGGAAGCGTCACGTAGATCGGGGGCAATTGCCCGCCCAGGCTTCCGCTCCCCGGATAGCCGGCAAGCAGCATGAAGCGCGCATCGCGCCCCGCCCCCTCATCGCCGCGCGGATCGCGCACGAGCACGTGGATGTCGAGGATCAGATCGCCCGATTCCGGCGGGGTCTCGAACACGAATTCGGCATATTGCGCCAACGCGGGATCGGCCAGCCAATACCACGGCCCCTCCGCCTCGCCCATGGCGCGGAAGCCATCGGCGGCGATGCCGATGCAGGGCCGGTCGAGCACGCAGCGCGCGCCGGTCGTCGCGGCCTCTGTGCCGGACGACACCCCGCCCCCTGCCCGGCCATCCGACACAATCCCAGACCCGGTCGCGCCGCCGGTCCGGCCGTCGCCGATGATCTCGGGTCCGCCATTGCCAGTGCCGCCCGCGCTGCGCAGGGTCACGCTGTCCTTGCGAAAGGCGATGTGGTTGGCATCGGCACTTCTGCGCATGATCATCAGGTAGAGCGATTTGGTGCGCGGCATGAAAACGTTGAGCGTGGCGCGATCAATGGTGACCGAGCCGCGCGTGTGGTATCCCACCGGGTCGTCGGGCGGCGAAACATTGGGAAGGGTCACGGTGATGACCTTGAACACGCCGCCCATCCCGCCGTCGCCCGGGTAGCCCACGAGCAGGTCGAACACAGCCTCGTGGCCCGGTCCGCCGGAGACACGGTCGGTCGCCAGCACGTGGAAATCGAGCACCAGATCGCCGGTCGTCGGCACCGTGTCGAAGCCGTATTCCGCCATCTGCCTCAGCTCGCTGTCACGCAGCCAATACCAGCCAGCGATCCGGTCGCCGTTGCTTTCGAAATGGCTCGCCGTCATGCCCTGCGCCACGGCAAGGCCGACGCTTGCCAACACGGCCAGAAGCGCCAGCGACGCTCGCCTCATGAGCATTGCAAAATCGCGCCTTTTCATTGCCTTACCCTCCAAGTTCTCGAAGAATGCGCGCCTCTGTCAGCGGGAACCGGTCAACGTGGCCCCCGCCCGGGATCGGGTGCGCGACCTCGCCCACGCCGTCGCCATCGGCATCGCGGAAGCCTTCAGGGTCTTCGTCGAAATCGTCGTAGTGGTTGCCCAGCGCGCCATCGTCCCAGCGGTTGGTGCCGGGGCTGTGGCGTTCCAGTTGGCCGGCGATGGTCTGCTCCATGAGCCTCGGGTTCGCCAACATCTGTTCACGGACCTGTGGCGGCCATGGGGCATTGGCCATGCGGGCCTGCACCTCGGCGCGCGTCGCCACCCAATCGGAGCTGTCATAGGCGTTCACCGCATTTCCCGAGAGGTTGTTGGAGGTGATCAGATTGCGCGTCGAGCCGCTTGGCGCGGGCGCACCCGACATCATCAGGTTGTCGATGATCAGCCCATATTTCTCATTGTCGGCGATGGTGTTGCCGCGCACCACGTTGTCGTCGGCGTCGGTGAGCCAGGCCCCCGTCCGGTTACGCGCAAAGCTGTTGGCGGCCACTTCCGTGCGGTTGGTCGAGCTCATGTGCAGCCCCGGGCCGAGGTTGTCGTCGCTGCTATTCTCGATCACCCGGTTGTCCTCGGTCCCGCAGGTGAAGGCGATACCCGCGCCCTGCAAATTGCCGATGCTGTCGCCCGGATCGGTTCCGCCGAGCGCCTCTGTCAGGTAGCCGCGCACCTCAGCCAGCGCCTCGGCATTGGGCGGCCTGTCGCGTCCGGTGCGGATGACCACGTTTCCGATCAGCGCAATCCGGCGCGATTGAGACGAAACGGAAATGCCGACCGAACCATTGCCGGGCAACTCGCAATAGGCGGCGGTGATATCGCTGGCCGCAGACGCGCTCTCCTCGAACGCCGCCATCGCCTGGGTTTCTTCGATATATCGCTGGATCGCCGCCGGGTCGTTGTCGCGGGGCGGGATCGGGCGCGGCATCTCGGTATAGTCGCCGTAGCAAGGCCCGATCGCCACGCCAACGTCATTGCCGCTGATCGTGCTGCTGGCGATGCGGTGCTCCTGCCCGCCCATCACCTTGACACCTTCGCTCTGGTTGTCGGCAATCCGCGAGCCGCTGATCACGCAGTTGCGGCACTCGACGAAGGCCACACCGGTGTCGTTGCCGGTGACGGTTAGGCCGGTCAACGAGACCTGGTCTGCTTCGACCAGCACGCCGGCCGGGCGGCGCAGCGCGGCAAGCCCCGCGCGCCCCGAGCCGGTGAGCGCAAGCCCCTCGACCGTCACGCCGTCGGCGGCAATCGTCAGAGCCGTGCCCGCACCACCGGCATCCAGAACCGCCGATCCCCCGCCGCGCAGGGTGAGCGGTTTGTCGACGGTGAAATTCCCCTCGTGAACACCACGGACGCTCAAAACGTCCCCCGGTGCTGCGTCGGCGATCGCCCGCGCAAGATCCGTCGTCTGTGCGCCTGTGGTCTGGTTAACGATCTCCCCGCCGCCGGCCAGAACCGGGTGTGCTTCGATCACCCGCACCAGTGCCATGGACGCACCCCCTGCCAGAAGTGCCCGCCGCGATATTGTGAACATAGACTCCCCCTCCGGCCAACCTGCGCAGTATTATGTATAGGTCTTCCCTGCGCGCGAGACCTTGAACTGGATCAAGATCGCGGGCCTCTACCGCCCCGCCAATCGGCCGGCGCAGGTCTTGCTGACGTCAGGATTTGCTCGAATTCACCGGGATTTGCGCCATATCAAAGTGATCAGGGTCGGGGGGTGGAAATGTGCCCCGGAGGATTTCATGGCGCAGCGAATTTTCCACACCGAGGGCATCACCAAGGTCTACCACACCGGCGAAGTCGAGGTGCGGGCGCTGCGCGGGGTCGATGCCGAATTGTTCATGGGCGAGTTCACGGTGCTGCTGGGCGCGTCCGGCTCCGGCAAGTCCACCTTGCTCAACATCCTCGGCGGGCTCGACACCGCGACCGACGGCAAGGCGTGGTTTCGCGACATGGAGCTCACCGCCATGCGCGAGCGCGAGCTGACCCGTTACCGGCGCGATCATGTCGGCTTCGTGTTCCAGTTCTACAACCTCGTCCCCTCGCTCACCGCGCGCGAGAACGTGGCGCTCGTGACAGAGGTGGCGCGCAACCCGATGGCACCGGAAGAGGCGCTGGAGCGTGTCGGCCTGACCAAGCGAATGGACCACTTCCCGGCCGAGATGTCGGGCGGCGAACAGCAGCGCGTGGCGATCGCGCGCGCCATTGCCAAGCGCCCCGAGGTGCTCTTGTGCGACGAACCCACCGGCGCGCTCGACAGCAAGACTGGCGTGCAGGTGCTCGAGGCACTCGACCGGATCAACCGCGATCTCGGCACCACCACCGTCATCATCACCCACAACGCCGGCATCCGGAACATGGCGCACCGCGTCATTCACATCGCCGACGGCAACATTGCCGACGTCACGGTGAACGAGGCCCGGATCGACGCCAGCGAAATCGAGTGGTGACGGCATGCGCGCGCTCGACAAGAAGCTTCTGAGAGACATCCGCAGGCTTTGGGCGCAGTCACTGGCAATCGCGGCGGTTCTCGCCGGCGGCGTGATGGTCATGGTGATGAGCTACGGCGCGCAGCGCTCGCTCTCGGAGACCCGCGACACCTATTATGAACGCGCCCGTTTTGCCGATATCTGGTCGGACGCGGCCCGCGCACCCAAGACACTGATCCCCGAAATTGCCGCGATCGAAGGCGTGGCCCGTGTCGAGGCCCGCATCACCAAGTTCGCGATCCTCGACATCGCCGATCTCAAGGAACCCGCGCTGGGGCAGATCCTGTCGATCCCGGCGGCTGGCGAGCCGTCGATGAACCGGCTCATCATCCGCGAAGGGCGCCTGCCCGAACCCGGCCACCGGCAGGAGGTGGTCGTCAACGAAGCCTTTGCGCTGGCCCATGACTTTCATCCCGGCGACGGCTTTTCGATCACCCTCAACGGCCAGAAGCGCCCGGTCACCATCACCGGGGTCGTGCTCAGCCCGGAATTCATCTATTCGATCGGCCCCGGTGCGCTCATGCCCGATGACAAGCGCTTCGGGGTCATGTGGATGCCCGAAGACGTGATGGCCGCCGCCTTCAACCTCTCCGGCGCCTTCAACTCGGTCACGCTCGGTGTCACCCGCGGCACCGACATCGAGCAGGTCAAGGATGATCTCGAGGCGCTGCTCAAACCTTATGGCGGCACCGGCCCGTATGACCGGAAACAGCAGACCTCGAACGCCTTTCTCGATGGCGAGCTGAAGCAGTGGGACATGATGGTGCGGGTGCTGCCGCCGATCTTCCTCGTCATCACCGCCTTCCTCGTCAACATGGTGCTCGGCCGGCTGATCACGCTGGAACGCGAGCAGATCGGGCTGCTGAAGGCACTGGGATACGGCGGTTTCGAGATTGCCTGGCACTACCTGAAACTGGCGATCGGGATCGGTGTGATCGGTGTCGTGATCGGCTGGTTCATCGGCTACTGGTCTTCGATCGGCATCGCGAAGGTCTATGGCGATTTCTTCCACTTCCCCTATCTGGTCTTCCTCCAGCGCCCGTCGATCTACGCGCTTTCGGCGGTGATCGGGCTCTCGGCGGCCATGCTGGGCGCGCTTCTGGCGGTGCGCCGGGTGGTGGCGCTCAGCCCGGCGGTGGCGATGTCGCCCCCGGCGCCGACGCGGTTTCGCCGCGGCATCTTCGACCGGCTCATTTCGGTGTTCCGTCCACGCCAGCCGACGATGATGATCCTGCGCTCGATCGGCCGCTGGCCGATCCGCGCGGCAATGACCTCGCTGGGCATCGCGATGTCAGCGGCGATGATCGTGGCGGGGCTGTTCATGGTCGACAGTTTCGACGAGTTGCTCGATGTCGCCTTCGTGCAGGTGAACCGGCAGGACGCGATCCTGACCTTCGCCGTGCCGCGGCCCGAAACCGTGCTTGCCGATGTCGAGAACATGCCCGGGGTGATGGCCGCGGAGGGCGGGTTTTCGGCCCCGGCCCGGCTCTACCACGGGCCCCGCACCCGCACGATTGCCATCGAGGGCCGGCGCGAGGGCGCCACGCTGGCGCGGGTGTTCGATGGCGACAGCCGGGTCGAGATCCCGCCCGGCGACGGCATCGTGCTCGAAGCGCGGCTCGCCAATCACCTCGATGCCCGGGTTGGCGACGTGATCGAGGTCGAATTCCTGCAACACGACACGATCCGCCACAGGGTCGTGCTCACCGGAACGGTGCAGACCTTCTTCGGCCTCGGCGCCTACATGGATCAGGACAAGATCGCCGCGTTGATGAACCAGGTGCCGCAGGTGCTCGTCGCCAACGTGATGATCGACGAAGGCCAGGAGGAGGCGCTGTTCGACGCGGTCAAGACCGCGCCGGCGATCTCCGGCATCACCCTGATGAGCCGGGTGCGCGAGAGCTTTGATGCGACGATGGCGGAGAGCGCCAACATCTCGGTGGTGATCTTCTCGATGGTGGCCTCGGTCATTGCGATCGGGGTGGTTTACAACTCTGCCCGCATCCAGCTCTCGGAGCGGGCCCGCGAGCTGGCCTCGCTGCGCATTCTCGGGTTCACCAAGGGCGAGGTGAGTTACATCCTGTTGGGCGAGCTGTTCCTGATCGTCGCGGCGGCGATCCCGATCGGGCTCTGGCTCGGGCACGCGATGGCCGCCGGCATGGTCGCCAGCTTCGACAGCGATCTCTATTCGATACCGCTCATTATCACCCGCGAAACCTATATCCGCGCCGCCGGCGTTGTCGCCGGGGCCTCGATTGCCTCGGCGCTCATCGTGCGCCGGCGGATCGACCGGATGGATCTCATCGCGGTCATGAAGACAAGGGAGTGACCCCATGCGTTTCACGTTCAGGAATATCGTCATCGGCGCGCTGGTTGTCGCCGGCATCGGCGTGGCGGCCTGGCAAATCAGCCAGCCGCAATACATCCCGGTCGACATCGCCACGGTCGAGAAAGGCGTGCTCGAGGTCACGGTCAATGCCGATGGCATGACCCGGATCAAGGACGTGTTCGAGGTGTCCGCCCCGGTCTCGGGGCAGGTGCTGCGCAGCCCGGTCAAGATCGGAGATACCGTCGTCGGGGGCGAAACCGTGGTCGCCCGGATCGAACCGGGCGAACCCGCCTTCCTCGACGAGCGCGCCCGCAAACAGGCCGAGGCCACCGTGGCCCAGGCCCAGGCGGCGCTGGTTCTGTCGGAGGCAAACCTGCGCGCCGCCGAGGCCGACATGAACAATGCCCAGCGCCAGCTCGACCGGATCGTCGAGCTGCATGAACGCGGCACCGCCTCCGACGCCCAGCTCGAACAGGCCGAGGTCGCGCTCGACGTGGCGGCGGCCCAGTTCGACTCGGCTCTGGCCAACAAGGCGATGCGCGAAAGCGAGCTTGAGGCCGCACAGGCCGTGCTGATCGAGCCCAACACGCAAGACCGCCCCGCCGAGCCCGGCCCGGATTGCTGCATCTCGATCACCGCACCGATCTCGGGACAGGTGCTCGGCATCACCAACGAAAGCGCGCGCATGGTGCAGGCCGGCACGCCGCTGCTCACAATCGGCCCGCCCAACGATCTGGAAATCACCGTCGATCTGCTCTCGACCGACGCGGTGCGGATCGCCCCCGGTGCGAAGGCCTATGTCGAACGGTGGGGCGGCAAAGACGCGCTGGAAGCCGTCGTGCGCAAGATCGAGCCCGCCGCCTACACCAAGATCTCGGCCCTCGGCATCGAGGAACAGCGCGTGCGGGTGCTGCTCGATTTCGTCACCCCGCCCGAAGACCGCCCGGCGCTGGGGCACAATTTCCGCGTCTACCTGCGCATCGTCGAATGGCGGGGCGAAGACGCGCTTCGGGTGCCGATCAGCGCCTTGTTCCGCGACGATGGCGATTGGGCGGTGTTCACTATCGAGGGTGAAACTGCCCGCCTGCGGCCGGTTGAAGTCGGGCGGCGCAACACCGAATTCGCCGAGGTGCTGAGCGGGTTGCAGCCGGGAGACAAGGTGATCACCCACCCATCCGACCGGGTTGCCGATGGCGTTCTCGTCGTCGACCGCACGACGCTGGAATAGGGCCACCGCCGCGGGCGCAGCGCGCGACCGCACACAAGGCGCCGGTGCGCCGGGGGCTGGCGCCTGCGGGGTAAATCTGCCAGCCTGCCGGAAACCGGAGGCAGCCATGGCGCGGATGATCGACAACCCCTATCGCGGCCGGGCAGACCTGCCCGCGGGCCTCGTTTTCGACGCCGGCAAGACCGTCGCAACGGCCGCACGCGTGCGTGCCTTGCTTGGCGAGTGTCCGGCTCACGCGCCGACGCCGCTGCATGATGCGGTCGCCCTTGCCGCGAGGCTCGGGCTTGGCGCGCTGTGGATCAAGGACGAGCGCGAGCGGATGGGGCTGGGCAGCTTCAAGGCGCTCGGCGCGGCTTTCGTCATCGCCCGCCACGCGGGCGAGACGGGGCGTGATCTCACCGACCCGACCGAGGCGCTGACGGGCCAGACCTTCATCACCGCCAGCGCCGGCAACCACGGGCTCAGCCTCGCCGCGGGAGCGCGGGTCTTCGGCGCGCGCGCGGTGGTCTATCTCGCCGAAACCGTCCCCGCGGGCTTCGCCGAGCTGTTGCGCGCGAAGGGCGCCGAGGTGGTGATCGCGGGTGCCGACTACGAGGCCAGCCTTGCCGCCGCCGAAGCCCGCGCCGCGGCGGAGGGCTGGACCCTGCTCTCCGACAGCACATGGGCCGGCTACACCGGCGGCATCGACGTGATGGAAGGCTACACCGCGATGGCGGCCGAGATCGCCGGCATCATGGATCCGCCCTCCCACGTCTTTCTGCAAGCGGGCGTCGGGGGCCTCGCCGCCGCCGTGGCCGCGCATCTGCGCAGCGTCTGGGGCGATGCGCCGAAGATCACCGTGGTCGAACCCGAGGCCGCCCCGGCCCTCATGGGCTCGATCGAGGCGGGCGCGGCGCGGGCCTGCAGCGGCCCGGTCTCGGCCATGGGCCGGCTCGATTGCAAGGAACCGTCGCTGGCCGCGCTCGAAAGCCTCGCCCGTGATGCCGACCGCTTCATGACCATCACCGAAGAGGAGGCGGCCGAGGGCATCGCGGTGCTCGCCGCCGCCGGGTTCGACACCTCCGCCTCGGGCGGCGCGGGCTTCGCGGGCCTCCTCGCCGCGCGTGACGCGCAGCTCGTCGGCCCCTCCGAAAGCGCCCTCGTCATCCTGTCGGAGGGCCCGGCGGATGACTGATTTCCCGGTCGCCGAATACGAGGCGCGGCTGGCGCGCGCGCAGGCGGCGATGGCGATGGCGGGGATCGACGCGCTGTTTCTCAACACCGAGGCCGAGCTCAACTGGTTCACCGGCTTCCGCACGGCGTTCTGGCAAAGCCCGACCCGGCGCTGGTATCTCGTCGTGCCGCGCGATGGCCTGCCGACCGCCCTCGTGCCGCGGATCGGAGCGGCGCTGATGCGGGACGGGTTCGTTGGCGACGTGCTGGCCTTCGACGCCCCCGCAGGCGGCAATGAGGGCCTTGGGGAGCTCACCGCGCTGCTGCGCCCGCATGCCCGGATCGCCACGCCGATGGGGGAAGAAGCCAGCCTGCGGATGGCGCTTGCCGAATTCGATGCGCTGCGCGCCGCGCTCGGAGCCGAATGGGTCGACGCCAGCCCGCTCCTGAAGCGGTTGCAGATGATCAAGAGCCCCGCCGAAATCGCGGTCCTGCGCGAGATCTGCACCATCGGCAGCCGCGCCTTTGCCCGCTTGCCGGAGCTGGTGGGCGCCGGGCAGACGCTGGAGGGCGCGTTTCGGGCCTTTCGCATCGCGCTTCTCGAGGAGGGGGCGGAGGATGTGCCCTACCTCGTCGGCGGGGCGGGGCCCAATGGCTATGTCGACGTGATCTCGCCCGCCAGCACCCGGGCGCTCGTCGCGGGCGACGTGCTGATGCTCGACACCGGCGCCCGGCTCGGCGGCTACTTTTGCGATTTCGACCGCAATGTCGCGATCGGTCGGGCCAGCGAGGCCGCCTGCCGCGCGCATGAGACGCTCTGGCGCGCCACCGAGGCCGGGCTCGCCGCCGCCCGCCCCGGCACCCGTGCCTGCGATCTGTTTCACGCGATGGCGGGCGTGCTCGGCACCGGCTCCGACATTGGCCGCCTCGGTCACGGTCTCGGCCTGCGGCTGACCGAATGGCCCTCGCTGGCGCCGCACGATACCACCGTGCTGGCGCCAGGCATGGTGCTCACCCTTGAACCCTCGGTCATGGTGGCCGACGGCGCGATGATGGTCACGGAGGAGAATATCCTGATCACCGATGGCGCGCCCGAGCTGCTCACCCGGCGCGCCGAGAGGGAGCTGCCGGTGATATGAGCCTGCCCCTCCCCCCCGCCTTCGACCCGCCCGACAAGACCCTCGGGCTGATCGTGCTCTCGACGGACGAAAGCCTCGAGCCCGAGGCCGCCGCCCTGCTTGCCGGCCAGCCGCTGCGCCTGCTGCACAGCCGGATCAAGGCACAGCCCGAGGTGACACCCGACGATCTTGCGACCATGGCCGCCGGGCTGCCCGCCGCCGCCGCGCTGCTGCCCCAACATGTCGACGTGATCGGCTACGGCTGCACCTCGGGCGCCACGATCATCGGGCCCGACCGGGTGGCCGCGCTGATCAACGGCGCGGTCCCCGGCGCGCGGGTCACCAACCCGATCAGCGCCGTCGAGGCGGCGCTCGGAGCGCTCGGGGCCCGGCGCATCGCCTATGTTTCGCCCTATGTCGCGAGCGTGACCGCCCCGATGCGCGCTCATCTCGCTGGCGCCGGGATCGAAACCGTCTGCGAGGGATCCTTCAACA
>JANTFS010000068.1 GCA_024763335.1 Paracoccaceae bacterium
GCGCTCGATCGGTTCGTGAGCCAGATCGCGCCGTCGATCGCCTTGGCAAGCGCCCTCTGATCCAAGGTTCCCGCCATGTGGCCGGTAGCCGCTGCGCTGGGACGCGGCGGGGCCGGCCCATGTGCTGGCTGATGCGGGCACCCGGGCGGGCAGCGGTTCGCGAACCGGTCCGGCGGATCGCGCAGGTTCAGTTCGAATGCAGGAAGTGCATGACGTCGCCATCCTGCACAACGTAGGTCTTGCCCTCGGCACGCATCTTGCCCGCCTCTTTCGCGCCCTGTTCGCCGTTGCAAGCCACGAAATCGTTGAAGGAAATCGTCTCTGCCCGGATGAAGCCCTTTTCGAAATCCCCGTGAATCACGCCGGCGGCCTGCGGGGCCGTGGCGCCTTCGCGGATTGTCCAGGCGCGGGCTTCCTTCGGGCCGACGGTAAAAAAGGTCTCGAGGTGCAGGAGCTTGTAGCCGGCCTTGATCAGCCGATCGAGCCCAGCCTCGTGCAGCCCGAGTTCTTCGAGAAAGACAGCCTGTTCCTCGGGGTCGAGCTGGCTGATCTCTTCCTCGATCTTGGCGGAGATGACCACCGCCGCGGCACCCTGCTCGGCCGCCATCTTTTCAACCTGGGCCGAATATTCGTTGCCGGTGGCCGCTTCGTCTTCCCCGACGTTGCAGACATAAAGCACTTTCTTCGTGGTGAGCAATTGCAGCGCTTTCCACGCTTTCTGGTCATCCTGCGCGACCTCGACGGTGCGGGCGGGCCGGCCGCTCTCCAGCGCCTCGAGCGCCTGTTTGAGAAGCCGCTCCTGCTGGATCGCCTCCTTGTCGCCGCCGCGCACCTTGCGCACGAGGCCCTGAAGCCGCTTCTCGATCGATTCCATGTCGGCGATCATCAGCTCGGTCTCAATCACCTCCGCATCGGCCACCGGATCGACGCGGCCCTCGACATGGGTCACGTCCCCATCCTCGAAGCAGCGCAGCACATGCGCGATGGCGTCGACCTCACGGATATTGGCAAGGAACTGGTTGCCGAGGCCCTCGCCCTTAGAGGCGCCCTTCACCAGCCCGGCAATGTCGACGAAGGTCATCCGCGTGGGGATGATCTCTTTCGAGCCGGCAATCTCGGCGAGCTTGTCGAGGCGTGGGTCGGGCATGGCCACCTCGCCCACGTTGGGCTCGATGGTGCAGAACGGAAAATTCGCCGCCTGTGCCGCCGCCGTCTTGGTCAGCGCGTTGAACAGGGTGGACTTGCCCACGTTCGGCAATCCGACGATCCCGACCTTGAAACCCATAGCGCTCTCCCGAATGTGATCGCGGGCCTTCTATTGCTTCGCGGCGCAAGGCGCAACCGTGGTAGTGTGGTGGGATCAGGGAGGACGACCATGCAACCGACTGCCTACATCTTTTTCAGGACCAACTGCCGGGACGCGATGACCTTCTATGGCGAGGTTTTCGGCACCGCGCCCGAGATCATGAGCGTGGGCGACATGCCCGAAGACGTGCGCGCGGCCATGCCGCCCGTGGCCGACGATGCGGTGATGCACGCAGCCGTGCCAATCGGCACGGGCTGGCTCTATGGCAGCGACGATCTGTTTGGCGAGTTTGGCGAGGGCGCGGGCATGGCGGGGTGCAACGTGGCGATCTCGATGCCCGACGATGCTGAAACCCGCCGTGTTTACGAAGCCCTGTCGGCCGGCGGCGAGATCAGATCGCCGCTGGAGCCGGTATTCTGGACCTCGCTCTACTCCGCCTTCACCGACCGCTTCGGGGTGCGCTGGATGGTGATGACCGAGAGCCCCGCACCATAGCGCCGCGAAGGCATTGATTTTCCCGCCCCCATGTCGCAAACCCGGCTGGACCGACACAGGGGACGCAGATGACTCGCATCGACGCCAAGTTTGCCGCGCTGGAAGCGGAGGGGAAAAAGGCCTTCGTCGCCTACATGATGGCCGGGGATCCGGACTACGAAACCTCGCTGGAGGTGCTCAAGGGCATGCCCGCGGCCGGGGTTGACGTGATCGAGCTTGGCATCCCCTTCACCGACCCGATGGCGGACGGCCCGACCATCCAACTCGCTGGCCAGCGCGCGCTTGAGGCGGGGCAGACCCTGCAAAAGACGCTCGACATGGCTACCGAATTTCGCAAGGGCGATGACAGCACGCCGATCGTGCTGATGGGCTACTACAACCCGATCTACAACCGTGGGGTCGACAAGTTCCTTGTCGATGCCAAGGCCGCCGGCGTGGATGGCCTCATCGTCGTCGATCTGCCCCCGGAGGAAGACGAAGAGCTCTGCATCCCGGCGCAGAAGGCGGGGCTCAATTTCATTCGCCTCGCCACGCCGACGACCGACGACAAGCGCCTTCCCAAGGTGCTCACCAACACCTCGGGGTTCGTCTATTACGTCTCGATCACCGGGATCACCGGCGCTGCCGAGGCACAGGCCGGCGACGTGGCCCCGGAAGTGGCCCGCATCAAGGCCAAGACCGATCTGCCGGTGATCGTCGGCTTCGGGATCAAGACGCCGGAGGCAGCCGAGGCGATCGCGCGGGTGGCAGATGGCGCCGTCGTGGGGTCCGCAATTGTCGACAAGATCGGGCAGGGCAATCCCCCCGCCGAGGTTCTGGCCTTCGTGAAGGGGCTTGCCGCAGGGGCGCACCGGGCCTGAAACAGGCTTCGCGAAAACGCAGCGCGTCCCTCAGCCCAGCGTCACATCGAGGAACATCATCAGGATGAGCCCGAACAGGAGCCCCACCGTCGCCCGGTCCTGATGGCCGTTGCGGTGGGTCTCGGGCACGATCTCGTGGCTGATGATGTAGAGCATGGCGCCGGCTGCGAAGGTCAGCCCCCATGGCAGGAGTTGGGCCGAAACCGTCACCGCGGCGGCGCCCAAGAACCCGCCCAGCACCTCGACCAGCCCGGTGGCGGCGGCGACGAGGAAGGACTTGAGCTTGGAATAGCCCAGACCCATCATCGACACGGCCACGGCAAGCCCCTCAGGGATATCTTGCAGCGAAATCCCGGTCATCACGGAGAAGCCCTTTGTGGCATCCCCGCCGAAGGCCACGCCGATCGACAGGCCCTCGGGAAAATTGTGAATGGTGATGGCGATGACGAAGAGCCAGATGCGGGCCATGTGGCCGGGGTCTGCGCCTTCGCGTCCGGTGAAGAAATGCTCATGCGGCAGGAGCTTGTCGAGCCCCCAGACGAATGTCGCTCCCAGCGCGATGCCGATGCCCGCCACGGCGGCGGCCAGCGCCACGGAGCCATACAGCTCTTGCGCGACGTCAATGCCCGGCAGGATCAGCGAGAAGTAGGAGGCCGAGAGCATGACGCCGGCCGCGAAGCCCAGCATCGTGTCGGCCATGCGTTGGCTCATCGACTTGCCGAACATTGCCGGCAGCGCGCCCGAAGCCGTGGCGATGGCGGCAACCAGCCCGCCCAGCGTTCCCATCAGGATCGGCGACATCTCGACCTCCATGCCTTCGCGCCGACACTCTTGCAATTGCCGCCTCGCCACAAGCCCCGTTTTGCTTGCACCAACCACGGACCCTTGGCAAAACCACGGGGAACGAGGGAGCAAGCCATGCCCGTGATCACCAATATCGACGACCTGAAGCGCGTCTACCGGCGCCGGGTGCCGAAGATGTTCTATGACTATTGCGAAAGCGGTAGCTGGACCGAGCAGACTTTTCGGGAGAACAGCTCGGACTTTGACAAGATCTACCTGCGTCAGCGGGTGGCGGTGGACATGGACAACCGGTCGACCGCCTCGACGATGATCGGCGAAGACGTCGCCATGCCGGTGGCGCTCGCTCCCGTGGGGCTGACGGGGATGCAAAACGCCGATGGCGAGATCAAGGCGGCCCGCGCGGCGGAGGCATTCGGCGTGCCGTTCAGCCTGTCGACCATGTCGATCTGCTCGATCGAGGACGTGGCCGAACACACGACAAAACCGTTCTGGTTTCAGGTCTACACCCTGAAAGACACGGACTTCATGCGCCGCCTGTTCGATCGCGCCCGCGATGCAGGCTGTTCGGCCATCATCGTGACCGTCGATCTGCAGGTCATGGGCCAGCGCCACAAGGATATCAAAAACGGGCTCTCGGCCCCGCCGAAGTTGACCGTGAAATCGGTGGCCAACATGATGACGAAGGCCGGATGGGGGCTGGGCATGCTCGGCACCAAACGCCGCTTCTTCGGCAATATCGTGGGTCACGCGAAAGATGTGACCGACCCGAGCTCGCTCGCAACCTGGACAGCGGAGGCGTTCGACCCCTCGCTCGACTGGGATCGGATCAGGGAATTCAAGCGGATGTGGGGCGGCAAGATGATCGTCAAGGGGATCATGGAGCCGGAGGACGCGGTGGCGGCGGTCAACGCGGGCGCCGACGCGATCATCGTCTCCAACCACGGCGGGCGGCAACTCGACGGCGCGTTGTCGTCGATCCGTGCCCTGGAGCCGATCCTCGACGCGGTGGGCGACAAGACGGAGGTCTATCTCGACAGCGGTATCCGCTCCGGGCAGGACGTGCTCAAGGCGCTCGCGATGGGGGCGAAAGGCACGATGATCGGGCGCGCCTATGTCTACGGTCTCGGCGCCATGGGCGAGGCGGGCGTGACCAAGGCGCTCGAGGTGATCCAGAAGGAGCTCGATGTCTCGATGGCCTTTTGCGGGCATCGCGAGATCACCGATGTCACCCGCGACATCCTGCACGTGCCGCGCGGGTTTTCCGGCGATTGGGCCTGAGCGCCGATGCTCTATTTTCACGCCCAAAGGCTGGTGTTTCTGGAAGTGCCCAAAACCGGATCGTCCGCCGTGGTTTCGGCGCTGTCCGATCTCGCGGCGATGCAGATCAGCCGTCCGCCGGGGAAACGGCACATGAACGCCGCGGCGTTCAATGGCAAGACGCGGCGCTATATCCGCCAGCTCTGGGGCGCCGACGTCGAAACCTTCGCGGTGATGCGCGAGCCGGTCGACCGGCTGGTGAGCTGGTATCGCTTTCTCAAACGCCCCGCGCCGCCGGACGGCCCCGAAAGCACCGAGGCGATCAGCTTTCCCGATTTCGTCGAGGCCGTGCTCGCGGGCGACAAGCGGTTTCCCGGTATCGGCCGCCAGGACCGGTTCCTGATGGGCAACGGCAGCACCCCGAAGGTGAGCTATATCTTCCAGTATGACCGTCAGGATTTGCTTACGACCTTCCTGCACGCCCGGTTTCGCCGCGAGCTGGAATTCAAACGGGTGAACGTCTCGCCCGGTGCCGTTGTGACGGTTGCCGACGAGGTGCGGGCGGCGGTCCGCGCCGCGCGCCCCGAGGAGGCCGCGCTTTGGGATGCGGTGTCGCGCGAGGGCTATCTCTACACCGAAGGGGTCTGAGCCGGGTTCAGCCGCGGCGGGCAAGCGCCAGCACGGCAGGCAGGATCAGCGCGACGATGACCGCGACGGCCCCGAACGAGGCGCGCAGGGTCCAGATCTGGGCGAGACCGCCCATCATCGAGGGGCCGACGAAAAAGCCCAGCAATCCCGCCATCCAGGCGCGCGAAATGGCCCGCGGGCGCGCGGCATCGGACACCATCGCGCCGATGATCGAATTGGTCGCCGGGACAATCACCGCCATGCCGAGGCCGAGCACGCCGACGCCGGCGATCACCACGAGCTTGGTGGGGGCCAGCGCGATGATGATGGCGCCGACCGAGCCAAGCAGGGCGGAGGCGAAAATCAGCCGCACCTCGCCCACCCGGCTTGCCACGATCTGACCGCCGAGCCGGCCGGCGAACATCACGAAGCCCAGCGCCGCGGGTCCGAGACTTCCCTCTCCGGGGGCGCCTCCCAACGTGCGTTCGATATGCAGCGCCGACCACGCCTCGGTCGCGTTTTCGCCGATGAAACCCGCAAACAGGATCGCCCCGCCAAGCAGCACCACCGCGCGCGGCGGCACGGCGGCCCGGGCGCTGTCGTCGGGGTCGTCGACAGGTGGCAGTTCGGCCCGGTCCCAGCCCGACAGGATGATGGCCAAGGCAATTCCCGAGAGGACCGGGAGCACCTCTGCCGGCCCGAACCCGGCCCGGCGGGCAAAGGCCACGCCAAGCGCGGTGAGGCCGAAGGCCAGGGAGAAGGCCGCATGGTTGACGCTTTGCAGATGGGTCTTCTGGCGCGCTTCGAGCTGGGCGATGCGCACGTTGGCCGTCATATCCGCGAGCGCCACGGCCATGCCGGTGAAAAACAGGGCCAGTGCAAGTGTCGTCACATCCGATGCCGTGATCGGCAGCAAGACCGCGAGTACGATCCCAAGACCGGAAAGCGGCAAGGCGAGGCCGCCCATCGCATGGCCGAACCGGGGTGCCGCGGCCATGGCGATCATCGACCCGATGGCGGGCGCGATCAGGGCCGCGCCGAGTTCGGCGTCGGATGCGGCGACATTGGCCTTGATGTCGGGCATGAGCCCGGCGAGCCCGCCCCAGTTCACCCCGACCGCAGTGAGCGTGAGCATCGGGGCCCGGGTTGTTCTGGCCGCGTGGATGACGGACACGTTGCGATCCCCCTCGTCGCACGCCGAACCGGCATGCACCTGCCGCCTCGCTACGCCCGGGCGCATATCGGCGCAAGCTCCCTGTCCATGGCGCCTGGCCTTTTTTCGCTTTCCCCCTTGCCGAATGTGGTCTATATGCCGCCTCTCATGCGGGAGGTGCACCCTTGGAGGCACTCCGCGGACCTGAAAATTTGGAGAAAACCCATGGCTCGTGAAATCCCTGATTTCCACGCCACGGTGCGGACGGGGACAGGCAAGGGGGCCGCCCGTCAAGCCCGCAGAGACGGGCTCGTACCTGGCATCGTGTATGGCGGCGGCACTGATCCGCTTCCGATCAACATCCCCTTCAATGTTCTGTTCAAGACGCTCAAGGACGGCCGCTTCCTGTCGACGCTGTTCAACCTCAAGGTTGACGGCCACGACGACGTGCGGGTGATCTGCCGCGGCGTTCAGCGCGACGTGGTGAAAGATCTGCCGACGCATGTCGATTTCCTGCGTCTGCACCGCAACACCCGGATCAACATCTTCATTCACGTCGAATTCGTGAATGAAGACGAGGCCCCCGGCATCAAGAAAGGCGGCGTGCTCGTCGTCGTTCGCCCGGATGTGGAACTGAACGTCGTGGCGGGCGACATTCCCGAGAAAATCGTTGTCGACCTGACCGGGCGCGACGTGGGCGATGTCATCCACATCTCCGACGTTGACCTGCCGAAAGGCGCGAAGCCGACGATTGACCGGGATTTCGTGATTGGCAACATCTCGGCGCCGTCCGGCCTGCGTGGCGCGGACGAGGAGTCCGACGAAGTGATCGAGACCGAAGTGATCGGCGAGGAGAAGGGCGAGGAGTGATCCCTGCCGGCTCTGCAATCGCTGCAATCGAGGAAACGCGGGCCATTGGCCCGCGTTTTTCGTTCAGGCCGGTGGCGACACGCAGCGGATCGCGGGGGCGCCGGGCGTTACCTTGCCAATGACGGCCGCGTCATGCCCAGCGGCCCGCAATGCGGCGACGAGGCCGGGGGCGGCGTCGGGCGAAACCGCGGCCAGCAGGCCGCCCGCGGTCTGCGGATCATGCAGGAGAACACCGCGGGGGCCAGACGCGGCCTCCACCGGCGCCGCGACGAAATTGGCGTCCCAGATCGAAGACCGGTGCCCGGCTTCGACCAGCCCGAGCGCACCGTCGTAGACGGGCAGCGCATCGAGGTTGATCTCGGCGCCAACGCCCGAGGCCTGGCAGATCGCCCGAAGATGCCCCGCCAGCCCGAAGCCGGTGACATCCGTCATCGCGTGAGCCGCCCGCAGGATCGCGGCGGCATCGCCTTGGGCCATTTGCATCGTGCCGAGCATGGCCGCGACGTGGCGCCCGTCGGCCTCGCCCAACATCTCGGCGGCGAGGATCGTTCCGGTGCCGAGCGGGCGGGTGAGAACGAGCGCATCCCCAGCCTGGGCGCCGGCATTGGTGATCGGGTCGGCATCAAGCAGCCCGGTGATGGTGAAGCCCAGCGTCATCTCGGCGCCCATCGTCGAATGTCCTCCGACGATTTCGGCGCCCTCAGCGTGGAAGACCTCCCGCGCGGCGTCCATGATCTCGTCCATGCTGCGGGCTTGCAGCGGCTGGGCAAGGCGCGGCAGGATCACCGAGGCGAGCGCCGCCTGTGGCTTTGCCCCCATCGCCCAGATGTCTCCCAGCGCGTGCACGGCGGTGATCCGGGCCAGCAGGCCGGGATCGTTGGTGAAGGCACGAAGGTGGTCGGTGGTAATCACCTGCCGGGCGCCGCCAACGGCGAGCACCGCCGCGTCGTCGCCGGGGCCGGTGAGGATATCCGAACGCCGCAAAGAGGACAGCCCGGCGAGGGTCGCGCTGAGCGTGCCCGGCCCGACCTTGGAGCCACAGCCGGCGCACAGCGGTTTGTGTTCCCCCTTCAGCTCGGCCTCGACCCCCTCGGTCAAAGGCCGTGGCAACGGCTGTTGCCGCATCCGCGGCAGATCCTGGAACTTCGCCATGAATTTCGTGTCGATCCGGTCTTTCCACCGCCACAGAAACGGCCCCGACACCGTTCGGCCCCATTTCTCGGCAAGCGCCGATTTGCCGCCGAGGGACACCAGTTTGAGGTAGTCCTTCTGCGGGCGGTAAGCGCGGGTCTGCCCGCCCGAGAGCACGGCGCGCAGGTTATGCAGCAGCACCGGGGCGGACCGGACCGCGAAAACGCCGGCCTTGGGCCGGGGCGCATGTCCCATGTGCGCACAATCCCCGACGGCGAAGAGCTGTTCATGTCCCTCCACCCGCAGGTGGCTGTCGACCCGTATGAACCCGTCATCAGTCACCGGCAGCGGGTTCTGGCGCAGCCAGTCGTGGGCGATCGCGCCGGCAACGCCAACGGTGAACCTCGCGCGAATTCGGCGTCCATCCGCGAGAACGACCCCGTCGGCCTCGACGCGCGCCACATCCGCGTTGACTTGCGCGGTGACGCCAAGCGCGGCCATCGCCGCGCCGAGGCGAACGGTGGTCGCCGGGTTCTTGCCGGTGATGTCCGGGCCCGCCTCGATCACGCTCACCCGCGTTGCAGGGCCCACATCGCGCTGGAGCGCATGCGCCATGGCAAGCGCCAGTTCGACCCCGGCCACCCCGCCGCCGATAACCGCGACCTCGGGGGCCACCTCGCCGGCGATGGCCCGGGCGAGAAACTGGCGCCACCGGTCGGCATAGAGATCGAGCGGCTTGGCGCCGGTGCCGAAGTCGGCAAAGCCGGGCAGATCGGGCATCTCGGTGTGGATGCCGACATCGATCGACGCCACGTCGTAGCCGATCTTGCCGCGGCCCCCGATGGTGACGGTCTTTGCCACCGGGTCGATCGCCGTCGCACTGCCGATGATCAGGCGCGCGCCGGAAAACCGGGCCAGCCTGACGAGGTCGATATCGAGCGCCTCGCGGCTGTAGTGCCCGGCGATATGTCCGGGCAACATGCCCGAATACGGCGCCGTGGGGCCGGGGTTGATCAGCGTGACCCGGGTGCCCGGCAACGGTTTCATCCCCCACATTCGCAGCACCAGCGCGTGGGCATGCCCGCCGCCGATCAAGACAAGGTCACGGGTGAGGGGAAGGGGCAGGTCTTGCATGGTCGGGCGCCTTGTCGGTTTCCCCGGATCGATACCGCGCCCGGGGCGCCGCGCCAAGGTGAGTCGCGACGGCAACAAAGGGCGCAGGACCGCGGCCGTGGCTTTGCGTCGAGGTGCCCGGTGGGAGGCTGTCCGGGCGGTGAATTCGCGCAAAACCGACCAAGGAGTCGAAAAAACTCTTGATCGGCGCGGCGATCCGTGGCGGACTGTGGGGGTGCGGAACAAACGCCTGCAAGGCCCGGGTCCCAGCGGGAGCAAGGTCTTGCAAAAACAGTTATGACGCATAACGATATGCCGCAAAGGCAGTCGTCACCACGTTTTTCCCGGATATGGGAGTTCCGGGTCGAGGGGTGGCGCCGTATGGCAAGACGCTGCACTATCGTGCTCAATCGCTTGGTCAACAGGGAGGAATACAAATGACCAACCGCAAATCAATTCTCGGCCTCGCGGCCGGGGTGGCCCTGACGGCACTCACCGCGGGTGCCGCAATGGCCCAGGAAGTCACGCTCAAGCTGCACCAGTTTCTGCCGGCGCAGGCCAACGTGCCAAAGCTCGTGCTCGACGTCTGGGCCGACAATGTCGAGAAGGATTCGAACGGCCGCATCAAGGTCGAGCGTTATGCGTCGATGGCGCTGGGCGGCACGCCGCCCGAGCTGATGGACCAGGCGATCGACGGTATTGCCGACGTGGTCTGGACCGTGGTCGGCTACACGCCGGGCCGCTATCGCACCACCGAAGTGTTCGAGCTGCCCTTCATGATGAACAACGCCCGCGCGATGTCCTGCGCCTACTCGAAGATGTTCGACGAGCACATGGCCGACGGCGAATTTGCCGATCTGAAGATCGTCGGCACCTGGGTGCACGGGCCGGGCATGTTCCACACCAACAAGCCGGTGATGATGCCCGAAGACCTACAGGGCATGAAGATCCGTGGCGGCTCGGTGATGGTCAACAAGCTGCTCGAGCGCACCGGTGCCACGCCGGTCGGCATGCCGGTTCCGGCGGTGCCCGAAGCGCTCTCGAAAGGCGTGATCGACGGCACCACGATCCCGTGGGAAGTCACCGCGGCGCTGAAGGTGCCGGAGCTCGTTCACAACCACACCGAGTTCGAGGGTGATGCGCTCTACACGCTGACCTTCGTTCTGGCGATGAACAAGGACGTCTACGAGGGCCTCTCGGACGAGAACAAGGCCGTGATCGACGCCAACTCGGGCCTCGCCTTCTCGGTCTTTGCCGGCGGCACGCAGGCCGATGCAGACGGGCCCGCACGCCAGCTCGCGGTTGATCTTGGCAACAACATCATCACCGTTTCGGCCGAGGATGCCCAGAAGTGGAAAGAGGTTGTCGAGCCGATCATCGCGGAATGGGTCGGCGAGATGGATGCGGCGGGCAAGGACGGTCAGGCGCTGATCGACGAAGCCCGCACCCTGATGGCCCAGTGTGACGCCGACATGGCCAATATCGACACCTACGGCCCGCACTGATGACGTTGGCGCGCGGCGGGGCGGGGGCCTCGCCGCGCGTTTTCTTTTGGGGAGGGCGGCCACGCGGCTGCCGGGGCAGAACATGCATCGCTTCTTTCTTGGCTTGTCGACATGGATGGCCATCCTGGGTGGCTTCGTGCTCAGCGGCCTTGTCGCCATCGTCGTGCTCTCGATCATCGGGCGCGAGCTGAACGCCACGCTGCACAACGACTTTTTCCAGACCAACATGAAGGGGCTCGCGGACTGGCTCCTTGGCGTCCAGCTGCCGGGGATCTGGGGGCCGATCAAGCTTGGTCCGTTCAACGGCGACTACGAAATCGTCGAGGCGGGCATCGCCTTTGCCATCTTCGCTTTCCTGCCGCTGGCGCAGATCACCGGGTCCCATGCCACCGTTGACGTATTTACCTCGTGGCTGCCCGATCGCTCCAACCGCATCCTCAACGCGGTGATCGACATCGCCTTCGCGATTGTCCTGGCGATTATTGCGGTGCAGCTCTGGAAAGGAACGCTCAACAAGTTCGACAGGGGGCAGACCACCTTCCTGTTGCAGTTCCCGATCTGGTGGGCCTATGCCGCCAGTCTCGTGGGCGCGGTGATGGCCGCGTTTGTGTCGGTCTATCTCGCACTCCTGCGCATCGCCGAACTGGCAACCGGGCGCACGATCGCGCATGCTGCTGAGGGAGCGGAGCATTGAGCAACATCGAAATCGGCTTGTGGTCGTTCCCTGTCCTGATGCTCGCGATTTTCCTGCGGGTGCCGATCGGGCTGGCGATGTTCCTTGCCGGGTTTCTCGGCCTCGGCCTCGTCAATGACGGCTTCACCATCGCGCTGGCCAAGCTCAAGACCGAAACTTTCACCACCTTCTCGAGCTATTCGCTCTCGATCGTGCCGATGTTCCTGCTGATGGGGCACTTCGCCACCATCGGCGGCATGAGCCAGGCGTTGTTCCGGGCTGCCGAGGGGTGGCTTGGACACCGCCGCGGCGGTGTCGCCATGGCTGCGATCGGCGCCTGCGCGGGCTTCGGCGCGATCTGCGGCTCGTCGCTCGCCACCGCCGCCACGATGGGGCGCACCGCGCTGCCGGAGCTGCGCAAATACGGCTATTCGGGCGGCTTCTCCACCGCCACGCTCGCCGCCGGTGGCACGCTGGGCATTCTCATTCCGCCCTCGGTGGTGCTGGTGATCTATGCCATCCTTGCCGAGCAGAATATCGCCAAACTCTTCCTCGTGGCGATCGTGCCGGGGCTTCTGGCGGCGCTCGGCTATGTCATCACCATCTCGATCTATGTCCGGCTCAACCCCGATAGCGCCGGGATCAAGCCGCCGGTGCCCTACAGCGAGCGCTTCCGCGCGCTCGTCGATGTCTGGCCCGTGCTGCTCGTCTTCGGTCTCGTGGTCGGCGGTATCTACGGCGGGCTGTTCACCCCGACCGAAGGCGCCGCCGTGGGCGCGCTCGGCACCGGGCTCATCGCCTTCGCCAACAAGGGGTTGAACTTCAAGGAACTGCTCGGCTCCTTCACTGCCACCGCGCGTTCGACGGCGATGATCTTCTTCATCGTCCTCGGCGCGGCCTTCTACAACGGCTTTCTCGCCGTCACCCAGGTGCCGCAAACGGCGGCGAGCTGGGTGGTGGAGCAGGGCTTCTCGCCCTGGATGGTGCTGATCATCATCCTCTTGTTCTACCTTGTCCTGGGTTGCCTGATGGACAGCCTGTCGATGATCCTTTTGACCATTCCGATCTTCTACCCGATCATCTCGGTGCTCGATTTCGGCCTTGTCGATTTCGTCTCGATGCAACACGACCTGATCCGCGAGGCGATCAAGGCGGGGGCTGCCGAGAGTGTCGCACCGG
>JANTFS010000069.1 GCA_024763335.1 Paracoccaceae bacterium
CGGTGACGAAAAACGCCTCCAGCAGCGCCGCCGCGCCGATGATCCAGTAGGACCACAGCCCGAGAGATTCGAGCGAGGGCAGGATCTGGTCAAGCGTATGCGGCATGTCAGGCGGTTGCCTTCTGGTTTGAACCCCGGATATGCACATGATCCTGTCAATCTGCAACGTCGCCGACAGCGATCGGGTGTCATGGGCTCGGCGGCGGGGCGTCTTGCCGGGGCCGCGCGACGATCGCCCGGTGGTTGCTTGGGGCGACGCTCACAACAACTCTCGCGCAAATTTACCCGGATTTTTCCGAAATTCGCCGTGGTCACACCCCCGTCGAGCCACATTTTGAACGCTTTCCGGTGGTCAATATTGGGGTGAAGGATTTGCCCCGATGTAAACCCGAGGGCAAACCGGACTTGAGGCTAGGACAGAGTACGATGACACGGCATGAGAGCATGAACAGTTTCGCGGCGCAGGTTAACGGTGCGCGACGCGTGCTGATTGCGGAAGACGATCCCGTATCGCAGGCGATTTTCGAGGACGTGCTCCACGCCATGCCCGATGTCGCGACGGATATCGTTGGGGATGGGCGCGAGGCGCTGGCCCTGTGCATCTCGGAAGAATTCGATCTGTTCATATTCGATCTGAACCTGCCGTCGGTGAAGGGCAGCAAGCTGTTGTCCTATATCCGCACCTCGTCGCGGCTCAACCGCGAAAAGCCGGTGCTCCTGATGTCGGCGCTGCCCGAGGGGGAGCTGATGAAGGTCAAAGGTGCCGCGCTTGCCAGCGCGATCCTTCACAAGCCCTTCAACATCACCGAACTCACCCAAATTGTCTCCGATCTGCTGGAAGCCTAGGCCGGCTGTGACCGGCTCTTGGGGCGTTCCGCGTGCCATTGTGCCTGATTATCAGGCAGCGACACGAAATGTTGATGTCGGCGTCGTCAGGACTTGCGGTAGCTTACCGAAAAAGCAATGCAACTGTTGCGAGAATGCTCGTTTCGCGGTAGTGTGTAGATGAGGCAGTAGCGCGCTCAAGATAACAACAACGGTGCGCGTCGGAGTGGGTTCTAGCGTTGGTGGAACTGTGTGGGGCCGGGCGCCCCTTTGCGCTCCGCGCACCCTATGGCGCAAGGATTTGTGCGAATGAACATGAGATTCATGGCCGGTTTGCAGGCGGTCGGGCGCAAGGGCCCCGAGGGAAATCTGGCTGACCCGCAGCGGGCTGCCGAGCGCGAAGCGGCCCTCAACCAGTTGCTGCGCGCCAGCACCAAGGCCGGCACGCTAGAGGAGATCCTGGCGCAGTGCCTCGACATCCTTTTTTCCGTCAGCTGGGTGTCGCTTCTGCCCAAGGGCGCGATCTTTCTCGCCGACGAGGACAGTGAAGTTCTCGAGCTGTTCGTCGAAAAGGACCTGTCACCGCAGTTGCACACGCTTTGCGCGCGCGTGCCCTTCGGCCATTGCCTGTGCGGCCGCGCGGCGGCGACGCGGGAGTTGCAGCACGCCTGCTGCGTCGACGAGCGCCACGAGGTGACCTTCGACGGAATGGCCCCGCATGGGCATTACAACGTGCCGATCTTGGAAGAGGACAAACTGCTCGGGGTTCTGGTTCTCTATCTTCCCGATGGGCACCACGGCGACGAATGCGAAAAATCCTTCCTGCAAGGCGTGTCCGACATTCTGGCGCTGTCCATCACCACCAAGCAATACGAAGCGCGGCTGAAGGAACAGGCCCGGTTCGGGCATATCCTCGAGGAATCCAACAACGAGATCTATCTGTTCGACCCGGACGGTCTTTCCTTCATCCAGGTCAACCGCAGTGGCCGCGACAACCTCGGCTACAGTGCGGGCGAGCTGGCGGCGATGTCGCCCGTCGATATCAAGCCCGATCTGTCGCTGGCGGAGTTCGAGACCCTCATCCGGCCGCTGCGCGAGGGCGAAACCGACAAGTTGAGCTTCAAGACCCGCCACCAGCGCAAGGATGGCACGATCTACCCGGCGCGGATCAATCTTCAGCTTGTGGATGATGCCGAGCCGGTTTTCCTCGCCATCGTCGATGATCTGACGGACGTTGACGCGGCGCACCGCGCACGGCGCACCGCGGAAGACATCCTTGCCGGGGCGATCGAGGCCCTGCCGGGCGGGTTCACCATCTTCGATGCCGAGGATCGGCTGGTGATGAACAACGAAAAATACGCAGAACTCTACAACGTTGCCGGGTCCAAGGTTGAGGTGGGCATCAAGTTCGAGGATCTCATCCGCTATGGCGTCGAGAACGGACAATTCGCGATTGATCCTGAGCGCCGGGAAGAACTCATCGCCAACACCATGGAGGCCCGCAAGGCGCCCGAGGCGTCGTTTTCTCAAGAGCTGTCGAACGGGCGATGGATCCGGGTGCTGGAGCGGCAGATGCCCGATGGCGGGCGGGTCGGGTTCCGCTTCGACATAACCGAGCAGAAGGAACAGACCTGCCAGCTCGAACGGGCGCTCGAACAGGCCGAGGAGGCCAATCGCGCCAAATCGGCGTTCCTCGCCAACATGAGCCATGAAATCCGCACGCCGATGAACGGCGTGATCGGCATGGCCCAGTTGCTCGAGAGCGAATGCGTGGACAAGTCGCATCTGCAGAAAATCAAGGTCATCCGCGATTCTGGCGAGGCGTTGCTGGAGATCATCAACAACATCCTCGATCTGTCAAAAATCGAAGCCGGCAAGTTCGACATCGAGGCGCGGCCCTTTGCCACCGAAAACCTGGCGACGCGGGTCGAGGCCCTGCACGCCCCCGCGGCGGCCGAAAAGGGGCTGGAGTTCGAGGTTTTCACCAGTGTGTCCGGGGCCCCGGTTCTGAACGGCGACGAGGGGCGGGTGTTCCAGATCCTGCACAACCTTGTCGGCAACGCGATCAAGTTTACCGAAGACGGCGAGGTTTCCGTCATCGTGCGCACCGGCAACGATGGCGGCCTCGATCTTGAGGTGCGCGACACCGGGATCGGCATGTCGGCCGATCAGATCGCGAAAATCTCCGAGGATTTCGTGCAGGCCGACACCTCGATCACCCGCAAATTCGGCGGCACCGGGCTGGGCGTCGGGATCGTGGAGCGGCTGACACAGAAGATGGGCGGCACCTTCACGCTGGAAAGCGAACCCGGATTTGGAACAACGGCGCGGGTTATGCTGCCGATGGAGATCGCGACATTGCCCGAGACCCGGCGCGCCGAGGCGGACGCGGCCGACACGGGGCCCCGCTCCAGCATCGAGTGCCTGCGCGGCATGAAGGTTCTGGCCGCCGACGACAACAAGACCAACCGGATGATCCTCGAAGCGCAGTTGGCAGCACTGGAAGTTGACGCCACGGTCGTCGGCAGCGGCGCCGAGGTTCTGGACCAGCTGGCGCAGGGCGACTACGAGGTGCTCTTGCTCGATATCTCGATGCCCGAGATGGACGGGGTGGAAACGCTGCGGCGCATCCGCGAAGGCGAGGCACAGGCCGACAGGGCCGAGATTGCTGCGATTGCCTTCACGGCGAATGCGATGGCCGACCAGATCGCATCCTATCTGATGGAAGGCTTCGACGCCCATCTCGCCAAGCCGCTCGATAGCCGCGAGTTGGAGCGCGCTCTGCTGGTGTTCGCCTGAACCGCCGGCGCAGCGGCACCTTGCCGGTGGCCATCATCTTCCGTTGACGAGGCCGAAGGGGCCGGCGCGCTGCGCCGGGGCCCAGCCCCGCCCGCCTTGCGGGCTGCGCCTCTGCCCGGGTTGCCGCAAGATTGCCTCAATCTTTAACAAAAAATGCCCAAAACCCACGCTTTAATGGGCGCAAGACTAGTAAAAATGTCCCCATTTTCCCTTGTGGAGCAGGCAAATGAAATTCGTGACAGTAGATGACGACCCGGTATTTCTGGAGATCATGGAAGGAACCCTGCGCAATCTCGGTTTCGACGAGATCGTGAGCGCGCTGTCGGCGGATCAGGCCCTCAATGTTGCAACCAGCGGGGCCTTTTCGCCCGATTGCTTCCTTGTCGACATCCAGATGCCCGGCAAGAACGGGATCGACCTTGTGCGCGAATTGCGTGCCATCGAGACGTATCGCCAGACCCCGATCGTGATGGTGACGCGGATGTCGGACAAGGCCTATATCGACGATGCCTTCACCGCCGGTGCCACCGATTATGTCACCAAACCCTTGGACAACATCGAGTTTCGCTCGCGTATCGGGATGGTTCAGCGGCTGCATGACGAGCGCAAGCGCAGCGCCATGCTCCTCGAACAGCGGGGCCTTGATGCCGATGGCCAGTTCGCCGCCGATTTCTCCGCGCCGGTGTTGATCCCCGAGATGGACAATTGCGTCGATTTCCTCGCGCTGGAAAACTACCTCCTCACGCTCGGCCGGTCGAGAACCGTGGGTTATGCGGCGGTGTCCTTCAACATCACCAATGCGCGGTTCTTCCATCAGGCCTGCGACTATTCGGTGTTTCTGGAAATGCTCGCCGACGTGTCGCACGCGATCTTCCACAACATCAAGTCGCACCAGTTCCTGCTGTCCTATGTCGGCAACGGCAACATCGTCGTGCTGCTCGACAATGCCGGGGAGGTCGATACGACCGAGTTGCAGTACAGCCTCAATCACACGTTGATGGAATACGAGAGCGCCTACACCATGGACCGCCTGCCGGTGCCGCAGGTTCGGGCCGGCCGGATCATGCGCTCGGGCGTGTTCTCGATCGGGCGGCCGACTTCGATCCTCTACCGCGCGCTGGCCGACGTGGCGCCGGACGCCGCCCATGCCGCCAACGCGGGGAGGCTGGTCGCGTGACCAACGCCTTTCGTCAAGTCCCGCCGTCGCGGCCCGCCGCGGCCGAAACCTACGTGCCGGCCGCCGCCAAGGCGCGGTTCATCAGCCTGATCCCGGATCGCGTGGCCGAGCTGGATGCGCTGATCGAGCATTTCTCGACGCGCGGACAGGCGCCGGAGGTTCTGCTGCGGATGGCCGAGGCCACCCACAAGATCGCCGGCACCGCCGCGACCCTTGGCATGGCCCGCATCGGCGCCTTGGCCGCAAAAGCCGAAACCGATCTGCGCCGGGGCCTTGCCGCCGGCACCGAGCCCGTCGCGCTGCTGCGGGCCAGCCGGGCCACGCTCGAAACCCTCATGGACGAGATGGAAGACGTCTTCATGGCCTGATGGCCGGCGGGGGGCGTTACGTCGTCATCACGTGCAGCCCGCGCAGCAGGTCTTCGCGGCGGAAGGGCTTGGCAATCACCGTGTCGAACCCCGCGGCCAGCAGGTCGACGACCTGATCTGCCATCGCGTGGGCGGTGACGGCAATCGCGGGAGCCTCGTCGGCGCCGGCCTCCCGTTCGAGGGCCCGGATCTCGTCCAGCGCCGTCACGCCGTCCTTTCTGGGCATCGAAATGTCCAGCAGGTAGGCGTCAAACTGGCCGGGCCGCCATAGATCGACAACCTCCGCGCCGTCGTGGGCGATCACCACCGAGACCCCTTCCTGTTCGAGCATGATCCGCATCAGCTCGCGGTTCACCGCGTTGTCGTCGGCGGCGAGCACCGTGAGCCCCGCCACCGAGGGCAGTTCCTCGGCATCGGCCTTGCCGGTGTTGCTCTCGGGCCGGGCCACCGGCAGCGGCAGGATCACCTGAAACCGCGTTCCCCGCCCGGGCGCGCTCTTCACCGTGATCTCGCCGTTCATGAGATCGACCAGCTGCTTGACGATGGCGAGGCCCAGCCCGGTGCCGCCGAAGCGCCGGGTGATGGTCTCGTCCGCCTGCGTGTAGGGGTCGAAAATCCGCGCCGCCTGTTCCTCGGTCATGCCGATCCCGGTATCGCTGACCTCGATGGTCAGCGGCGCGTCGGCGGCGCCCTTGATCTTGACCAGAATCTCGCCGCGCTCGGTGAACTTGGCCGCGTTGTTCACGAGGTTGTGCAGGATCTGGCTGATCCGGTGCGGATCGCCAATACGCAAGACATCGGCGCCGGTCCCCACCAGAACGTCGAACCTCAGCCCCTTGTCCGCGCATTTCGGGGCATGCACAATTCGAACCTTCTCACCCAGATCGGCGGCGCAAAACGTGATTTTTTCGAGCGTCAGATCGCCCGATTCGATCTTCGAGGTGTCGAGCACGTCCGAAAGGATATTGGTCAGCGCATCGCCAGATTCCCGGATGGCGGCAACGAGCTTGCGCTTTTCGGGATCGGTCTCCTTACCCTCGAGAAGCTGCGCGACGCCGATGACCCCGTTGAGAGGCGTGCGTAGTTCGTGCGAGACCGTCGCCAGAAAATCCGACTTCGCCCGGTTGGCCGCCTCGGCCGCCTCGCGGGCGCGATAAACCTCCGTTACGTCCGAGCCCACGCCGCGGTAGCCGGCAAACGCGCCGTCTTCGGAAAAGATCGGCACGGCATCGATCTGAATCCAGAACGATTTGTCGGGGTAGTCCTTCGCACGCCCCTCGTAGACGAATTTCTTGAGGGGTTCGCGTCTTTTCTGCGCCTCGAAGATCGGGCGCATGGCGGTGTCGTCGAGGGCTTCGAACACGTCCTGGCGCCGCTTGCCGATGAACATATCGGGCGGAAAGCCAAGCGTGGTTTCAACGCCTTCCGACATGAAGGTGAAGCGCCCCTCAACGTCCGTCTCCCAGAACCAGTCGGAGGTGACCGACGCGATGTCGGCCATCCGGGTTTCGGCGAAGCTGCGGGCCTCCGCTTCCTGCTCTGCCGCTTCGCGGGCCGCGGCGAGGTGTTCTTGCTGGGTCTTGGTTTCGTGGATGTCGAGTTGGACGCCGCTCATCAGATGCGGCTCCCCATTCTGGTCGCGTGTCACGATCCGGCCAAAGGCCCGCACCCAGCGCCACTCGCCCGCCTTCGACTTGAGGCGATATTCCATGTCGAAGCCATCGTTTTTCGCGATATCGACGGCGCGAAGATGGGTCGACACCATCGGCGCGTCGTCGGGGTGCATCATCTGCCGCCAGGTTTCATATGACAGCGGGTTCAGCTCCTCGGCCTTGTAGCCGATTTGCGCCGCGAAGATGTCGTTGACGATGATGCCGCGGAACTTGAAGTTGAATTCCCATGTTCCGCAGCCGGCTCCGACCATCACGTTTTCCAGCCGCAACCGGCTTTCGGTCAGATCGGTGATGTCGGTCTGGATGGCCACGAAGCCGTTGTGCCGGCCGTTGGCGTCGAAGACCGGGTGGATGTTGTCGTCCACCCAGTAGACCGATCCGTCGCGGGCGCGGTTCTTCAGTTGAACCTGAATCGGCTCGAGCCGCCCGAGGGCGGCGCGGATGCGCTCCCGGGTGTCCGACCCGGGGGGCTCCAGCCCGACGACCGAACCGGGGGTCTTGCCCTTCACCTCCGCCAGCAGGTAGCCCGAGCGCGCCTCGAAGGCTGCGTTGACCCAGACGATCCGCCCCGCCCGATCCGTCAGCACGACGAGGTTTGACGTGTTGTTTGCCAAGGTCGGGCCGAGCAAGTTGAGCGTGTGCGCGAGGCCGGCATCGAGCTCGTTGTCAATCTTCATGGCCAATTCCCCGTCTCGAAGGATGGCGGGACAAGCTTGCTTGAGCCGGTTCGCGCTGGCAGGTGCCGGCTTTGCCCTCAAGGTCGGCCCACCGACCCGTCAGCTCCGGCTTGCCCTTGCCGTGCGGGCCCGGCGCGTCCTCCGGAACCGCACCCGACCGCCCGCGAAGCAGAAAAGCTGTCTTGATATCGCCTGTTTTTCTATTTTTCTTGCGCCCAGCATAACAATTTTTGCGCGAATTTCAAAATCCTGCGTCGCGGGCGGCCCGAGGGGACGCAATTGGCCACGGATTGGTGCGGTTTGGCCGCTTGCAGCCGGGCCGCCAAGGGCCGGTGTCCCCAGCCTTCGCGAAGGGTTTGTGCATTGATTTCAGGGCAAAACGCCTGACCTTCGCGGCGCAGCTGCAACGCGGCGCGGGCCGCGACGGCGCACCCGGATCGGCGCGCGGGGCGTCACGCACCCGTTGGCTTTGGGCCCGCCGCCTTGGCCGCGCTGTCGCGAAGCCGTGCCTCATGCGCAGTGATCACGCCGCCCGCGCCGGACCCGGTGCGCTTGAGCGCGCGCATCATCCCGATGAGGTTGTCGTCGCGCAGGGTCTCCAGCTCGCGCAGGCCCATGTGGCCCGATTGCGCATCCGATTGGCCGACGATGAGCTGCACCAGATCGTCCGTGTAGTCCGGTACATCGGTGAGCCTGGTCCAGGGCCAGGCCAGCGCCGGCCCGAATTGCTTCATGAAATGCGCCATCCCGGCCTCGCCGCCAGCGATGCGGTAGGTTTCGAACAGCCCCATCTGCGCCCACCGCAGGCCAAAGCCCATGCGGATGGCCTCGTCGATCTGCTCGGTTGTCGCGATCCCGTCCTTGACCAGCCACAGGCTCTCGCGCCAGACCGCTTCCAGCAGCCGGTCGGCGATATGGGCCTCGATCTCGTGATGCAGCCGCAGCGGATACATCCCGATCGTCTCGAGGACATCGGCGGCGCGGTGGGTGATCTCGTAGTCGCCCACCAGTTCCACCAACGGCAGGAGGTAGACCGGGTTGAACGGGTGCGCGACGATCACCCGGTGGCCTTCGGCGTTGAGCTCCGACGGCTTGAACCCCGAGGTCGACGAGCCGATCACGGCATCCGGCGCGGCGGCATGGATCACATCGTCGAACACCTTGTGCTTGAGCTCCAGCCGCTCTGGCACACTCTCCTGAACCCAGGCCGCGCCCGCCACGGCTGCGGCGAGGTCGTGGTGAAAGGTGAGGCTGCCTTCGACGGGGAGGCTGGCATCATAGAGTGCCGGCAGCGCCCGGCGCGCACCGGTCAGCACCTCGCCGATCTTGCGTTCCGCTTCCGGGTCGGGGTCGAACACGGCGACGTCCCAGCCGTTGAGCAGGAACCGCGCGGCCCAGCCGCCGCCGATCACCCCGCCGCCGATGATCGCAGCTTTCCTCGCCATCATGCCAATGTCTCCGTATGTCCGTCGATGGCCAGGATCTGGCCGGAAATCCTGCGCGCCGCGGGCGAGGCGAGAAACAGAACGGTGTCGGCGATGTCCGCCGCGTTGACCCAGCTGCGCATCGAGACGCTGCGTACGTATTTCGCGCGCACCTCCGCCTCGCTCTCACCGCTCGCCGCCGCTTCCATCGCCACGACCCGGTCCATTCGCGGCCCTTCCACCGCGCCGGGACAGATCGCGTTGACCCGGATGCCGTCGGGTCCGAGTTCCGAGGCGAGCGTCTTGGTGAGCCCCACGATCGCCCATTTCGCCGCCGCATAGGGCGCGCGCAAGGGGTAACCGAAGAGACCGGCGGTCGATGAGGTGAGCACGATGAGCCCGCTCTTCTGGGCGCGCATGATCCGTGCGGCCCAGCGGCAGGTGAGGAAGGCACCATGCAGATTGGCGGCGACGCAATCCTGCCAGTCGCCGTAGTCGAGCGTTTCGATCCGCCCGGCGGGCCCGCCGGTGCCGGCATTGGCGCAGACCACGTCGATCCCGCCCCACTCGGCCTCGACCCGGCCGAGGAAGGCGTCCATCGCCGCCTCGTCGGTGACGTCCGCCTCCACCGCAATCGCGCCGGGCAAGACCTCTGCGGCATGGGCGACGGCCGCCGGATCGGCGTCGCAGATCGCGACCCGGTCGCCGCGCGCGGCGAAGGCCTGCGCAAGGCCAAGGCCGATCCCGCCGCCGCCGCCGGTGATCAGAACGCGCTGGGGGGCCGGCGTGCTCATGATGTGGGCGCCTGTGTCCGAAGCCCCAGTTTCGCGCGCACCTCTTCGGGGCCGATGACCCGGGCCCCCATGCCCTCGACGAGGCCCACCGCCCGCTCGACGAGCTGGGCGTTCGTGGCGAGCACACCCTTGCCGAGCCACAGGTTGTCTTCCAGCCCGACGCGCACATTGCCGCCCGCGAGCACCGCGGCGGCGGCATAGGCCATCTGGTGACGGCCGAGCGAGAAGGCGGAGAAGGTCCAGTCATCCGGCACGTTGTTCACCATCGCCATGAAGGTGTTGAGATCGTCCGGCGCGCCCCAGGGCACGCCCATGCAAAGCTGCACGAGGGCGGGGGCGTCGAGCACGCCCTCTTCCACCAGCGCCTTGGCGAACCACAGATGCCCGGTGTCGAACGCCTCGATCTCGGGCTTCACACCCATCTCGGTCATCATGCGCCCCATCGCGCGCAACATGCCCGGCGTATTGGTCATCACGTAATCGGCCTCCGCAAAGTTCATCGTGCCGCAATCGAGCGTGGCGATTTCGGGGCGGCATTCGGCGATATGGGCGAGGCGCTCGGTCGCCCCGGCCATGTCGGTGGCCTCGGCGTTGAGGGGCAGGGGGGCCTCGGCAGACCCCAAGACCATGTCGCCGCCCATGCCGGCCGTCAGGTTGAGCACCACGTCGACCTCGGCCGCGCGGATCCGGTCGGTGACTTCGCGGTAGAGCGCCGGATCGCGCGCGGGCGCACCCGTCTCGGGGTCGCGCACGTGGCAATGCACGATCGCGGCCCCGGCCTTCGCCGCCTCGATGGCGCTTTCGGCGATCTGCCGAGGCGAACGGGGAACATGCGGGCTGCGGTCCTGCGTGGCGCCCGATCCGGTGACGGCGCAGGTGATGAACACCTCGCGGTTCATGGCAAGCGGCATGGCACGTCTCCTTGGCTACAGGTTTCGCCGCGAGACTAGCGCCAGGCCCCGGGGCAAACCTAGCGGAATGCGCAGGCGAGGCGCGATTTTGTCGAAGGGGCCCTCGTCGGGGCCGGGGGGGGCGTGGTTTAGTCTCGCGGTTGGCGGCCCGATCTGCTTTGAATGGCTCATGAGGCTTTCGACGCTCACCTTCGCCACCGCGCTGGCGATCATGATCGGCTGGCTGCTCTGGATCGGCAAGCCGATCCTGCTGCCGGTGCTGGCCGCGATCATCGCGATCTACGTGCTCGCGGAGGCCACGCAATGGCTGTCGCGCACCCGCTTCCTTCGGCGCGCGCCGAGCTGGCTTCTGCGCTTGATGGTGCTGGCCGCGTTCAGCGTTGCCATCGCATTGCTCACGATTTTCGTTGCGACCTCTCTTGCGCGTGTCATCGACGTCATTCCCGGCTATGAAAGCAATCTCAACGCCCTGATTGCCAGCGTGGCAACGCTGATCGGCATCGAGGGCGAACCGACCTGGCAGATGGTGCGCGACGCGACCATCGGGCGGATCGATACCGCCGCCTGGATCGCCTATGCCCTCAACTCGTTGCGTGGCTTTGGCGGCACGCTCTTTTTCGTCTTGCTCTATGCCTCGTTCCTGTTTGCCGAGCGCATCCAGTTCGCCACCAAGTTCAACCTCGCCGTCGCCGACGCGCACAAGCGCGAACAGGCGTTGGCCTTGATTCAGCGGATCAACAAGCGTGTCGGCGCCTACCTTCTGGTGAAGACCCTGATCAACATCATCCTCGGCCTGCTGTCCTATGGCGTGCTCTGGGCGATCGGGATCGAGTTTGCGCTGTTCTGGGCAATCCTGATCGCGATCCTGAACTACATTCCCTACGTCGGCTCGCTGATCGCGGTGGCCTTTCCGGTGCTCCTCAGCCTCGCGCAATTCGGCTCGCTGGGCATGGCCACGATCACGCTGGTGTTGCTGACCTTCCTGCAAACCTACGTCGGCTCGTTTCTCGAACCGCGGCTGATGGGGCGCACCTTCAACCTCTCGCCGCTGGTGGTGCTGCTGGCGCTGGCCTTCTGGACGGCGCTCTGGGGGCTGCCGGGCGCGATCCTTGCGGTGCCGCTCACCGCCAGCCTGGTGATCGTGCTGGCCGAGATCGGGGCCACGCGCCCTCTGGCGATCATGCTGTCTGCCAATGGCAAGGTGTGATCAGCCCACCTCCATGTCCTTCACCCGCATCTCTTCGCCGCCGGTGACTTGAACCTTGTAGCCGCCGCAGCTGGGGCAGGGGCTTCCAAGCCGGTCGATCTCGATCGGTTTCATGCAGTCATGACACCACGCCTGCCCCGGCGTGCGCGCGATCTCCAGCGTCGCACCCTCGGCCATGCTGCCGATCGACACCGCCTCGAAAGCGAACGACAGCGCCTGCGGCTCGACATGGCTGAGCGCGCCGATCTCGAGCCGGACGACGGTGACCCGCGCGGCTCCGGCCTTGCGGGCATGGTCCTCGACGATGCTCACCACGCTTTCGGCGATTGCCATCTCGTGCATGCGGTGCCTCCGGCTCTGACAAGGAAATGGGGCGGCCGCGCGGGCCGCCCTCTATCTAGCACGGCTCCACGATCAGCTCACCTTGATCTGCATCGTTTCCTCGCCGTCTTCGCCCACCATGTGCACCGCGCAGGCGATGCAGGGGTCGAACGAGTGGATCGTGCGCAGGATCTCGAGGGGCTGCTCGGGATTGGCCAGTTCGTGGCCCTTGAGCGCGGCCTCGTAGGGGCCAGAGGCGCCGCCCGCGTCGCGGGGGCCTGCGTTCCACGTCGTCGGCACCACCGCCTGATAGTTGGCGATCTTCTGATCCTCGATCACGATCCAGTGGCCGAGCGCGCCGCGCGGGGCCTCCGTGTAGCCCGCGCCCTGCGCCGTCTTTGGCCATGTTTTCGGATCCCACTTCTCGGAATTGTGGGTGTCGAGATCGCCCGCGCGGATGTTGTCGATGAGCTCGTTATACCAGCCGCGCATCCAGTCGAGGTAGACCTTCGTTTCCAGCGTGCGCGCCGCGGTGCGGCCGAGGGTCGAGAACAGCGCGGTGACCGGCACGTCGAGGGTGGAGAGCGTCATGTCGACGAGTTCCTTGGCGTGGGCGTTGCCGGTGGCGTAGAGCATCAGCATCCGGCTGAGCGGCCCCACTTCCATCGCCTT
>JANTFS010000070.1 GCA_024763335.1 Paracoccaceae bacterium
TCGCTTGCCCGCGCGCTCTCGGCGGTGAAAAGCTTCTACCGTTGGCTCTCCGACCGCGACGGCTTCGATGCCACCGCGGTGCTGTCGACCCGGAGCCCGAAGTTCACCCGAAAACTGCCGCGCCCGCTGACCAGCTCGGCCGCCGGCGATATGATCGCCACCGCGTCGACCCAGGCCCGCGAGCCGTGGATCGGCGCCCGCGATGCGGCGGTTGTCACGCTGCTCTATGGCTGCGGGTTGAGGATTTCGGAAGCGCTCGGGCTGGTCGGTCGCGACGCGCCGCTGCCGGAGGTGCTGCGCATTCGCGGCAAGGGCGGCAAGGAGCGACTGGTGCCGGTTCTGCCGGCCGCGCGGGAGGCGGTGGAAGCCTATCTCGCGCTCTGCCCCCATCCGCGGGAGGATGACGCTGCGCTGTTTCGGGGGCTGCGCGGCGGGCCGCTGAACCCGCGGCTCGTGCAAAAGGCGGTCGAGCGCGCGCGACTGCAACTCGGCCTGCCCGCGACGGCCACGCCCCACGCCATGCGCCACAGCTTTGCCACCCATCTGCTCAATGCCGGCGGTGATCTTCGCGCGATTCAGGAACTGCTTGGCCACGCCTCGCTCTCGACCACGCAGGCCTACACGGCTGTCGACACCACCCGGCTCATGGAGGTCTATGCCGCCAGCCATCCGCGCGCGAATTCCTGACAAGTTTTCTAAAATTGCGTGTTTGACCACACCGAATCTTCATCCTTTCGACCCAGGCTTCCCGGCGACAGACATGCCACCCGCTTGACCAGAAAGGACGAGCCATGCACGCAATCTCGCCGTTTTCGCTTGCCGACAAGCTGCAACCCTCGGGCCTGCTCGGCGCCGGGCTGCGCGATTTGATCCAGCATCCAAAGGCCGAGGCGGTGAGGGATATGGCGGCCGCCGCCGGCAGTTTTGCCCAGGCGATCGACAAACTCGGCGCCGCCGGAGAGGGCACGGAGGCGCAGCAGGCCGGGCGCCCATTCCCGCAGGCCCAGGATGCGGCCGACTTTGTCGCGTTCGTCGCCGCGCGCGCGGCCGATTTGCAGGAACTTCTGGCCAATGCGGCGCCGGCCCTGCCCGGGCCGCCGGCTTCGCAGGCGCCGGAAAACCGGCCCGGCGCCGAGCTGATCCGCGCCACCTATCAGACCTTGTCGCGCCTGCAATAGCCGGGCCCGGCCGCCCAAGCCCGGGCCTGCCGTGATCCGCCTTGCGCAAAGGCGTTGATCACGCGCGGGTTTTCGGCCATGAAGTCGGCCATGTCACCTCGAACCAAGGCGCTGCTCGTCCATCTCTTCACCGCCCTCGGCGCGATCTGCGCCATGCTGGCGATGCTGGCGGCCGTCGATGAAAAGTGGGGGCTGATGTATCTCTGGCTGGTCGTCGCCTTCATCGTCGACGGCCTCGACGGGCCGCTGGCACGAAAATATGACGTCAAGACCCATGCGCGCCAGATCGACGGGGTGTTGATGGACCTGATCATCGACTACCTCACCTATGTCTTCATCCCCGCCTATGCGCTGTTCAAATCGGGCCTCCTGCCCGGCTGGACAGGCTGGATCGCGATCATCGTGATCACCTATGCGTCGGTCGTGTATTTCGCCGATACCCGCATGAAAACGAAAGACAATTCCTTTGCCGGCTTCCCCGGCTGCTGGAACATGCTGGTGGTGGTGATCTTCGCGGTCAAACCTGATTTCTGGGTCACCCTCGGTCTCGTCGTCGCCCTGGCGCTGGCGATGTTCACGCCGCTGAAATTCATCCACCCGGTGCGCACCGAACGCTGGCGCCGCGTTTCCCTGCCGGTTGCCGTCGCCTGGACGGGCTTTGCCGGCTGGGCAGCCTGGGTGGATTTCCACCCCGAAAGCTGGGCGCATTGGGGGCTGATCGCAACCTCGCTCTACCTGTTGTTTGCCGGCATTGCCCAGCAGCTGCTCGCACCCCGCGCCACGGTGCGGGCATGAGCCCAGCGTCGGGCGCCCGCACGCGCCCGGCCTGATTTTCCGGTCCTCGGCCCTCAGCCCAGCGCGTCGTCACACCGCGCGCAGGTGCCGGGATGCGGATGCGCCCCGACGTCGGGCAGGATCTTCCAACAGCGCTGACATTTCTGGCCCTCGGCCTTTTCGAAGACCACCCCGACGCCCTCGATCTCGGGCAACCGGAAGGCTTCGTTCGGCATCGGGTCGGACGTGATCTCGATATCGGAGGTGATGCAGATGTCGGCGAAATCCACCGAACGCAACGTCTCCGCCACCGCGCCGTCGCGCACATGCACCACCGGCGCCGCCTCGAGCGAGGCCCCGATCACCTTGTCGCGGCGCTGAACCTCGAGCGCGGCGGTGACCACGCGGCGCACCCGGCGGATCGACGCCCATTTCTCCGCCAGCGCCGAATCGAGCCAGCTCTGCGGGGTCTGCGGGAAATCGACGAGGTGCACGGAGCTGTCGTCGCCCGGGAAGCGCTCGAGCCAGACCTCCTCCATGGTGAACACCAGGATCGGCGCAAGCCATGTGGTGAGCCGGTGAAAGAGGATGTCGAGCACCGTGCGGGCAGCGCGGCGGGTGAGACCATCGGCCGGATCGCAATAGAGCGCATCCTTGCGGATGTCGAAGTAGAAGGCCGACAGCTCGACCGTGGCGAAGTTGAACACCGCCTGGAAGGCGCCCTGAAAATCGTAGGCCTCGTAGCCCTGGCGCACCTCGGCATCGAGCTCGGCCAACCGGTGCAGCACCCAGCGCTCAAGCTCGGGCATCTCGGCGGGGGCGACCGCTTCGCCATCGTCCCAGCCGGCGAGGTTGCCCAGGATGAAGCGCATGGTGTTGCGCAAGCGGCGGTAGCTGTCGGCCACGCCCTTGAGGATTTCCGGGCCGATCCGCTGGTCGGCGGTGTAGTCCGACTGGGCCACCCAGAGCCGCAGGATGTCGGCGCCGTATTGCTTGGTCACGTCCTCGGGCACGATCGTGTTGCCGAGCGACTTCGACATCTTCATGCCCTTCTCGTCGAGCGTGAAGCCGTGGGTCAGCACCCCGCGATAGGGCGCGCGGCCGATCGTGCCGCAGGCCTGCAGCATCGAGGAATGAAACCAGCCGCGGTGCTGGTCGGTGCCTTCGAGGTAGAGGTCGGCAATGCCGTCGGGGCTGCCGTCGGGGCGGTCGCGCAGCACGAAGGCATGGGTCGACCCGCTGTCGAACCACACATCGAGCACATCGAAAACCTGCTCGTAGTCGTCGGGGTCGACGATGCCATCGAGCACGAGATCCTTGAACCCCTCTTCATACCAGACATCCGCGCCGCCGGTTTCGAAGGCGATCACGACGCGCTGGTTCACCTCTTCCGACTTCAGGAGGAAGTCGTCATCGGTGGGCAGCGCCCCCTTCCTGACGAAGCAAGTGAGCGGCACCCCCCAGGCGCGCTGGCGCGAAAGCACCCAGTCGGGCCGGGATTCGATCATCGAGAAAAGCCGGTTGCGCCCGCTTTGCGGGGTGAATTTCACCAGCGTGTCGATCGAGGTGAGCGCCCGGCTGCGGATCGTATCGCCATAGGTGCCCATGCCGTCGTCAAGCGCATGGTCGATCGCCACGAACCACTGCGGCGTGTTGCGGAAGATCAGCGGCGCCTTCGAGCGCCACGAATGCGGGTAGGAATGTGACAGCCGCCCGCGGGCAATCAGCGCGCCAACCTCGACGAGCTTGTTGATCACCGCCGTGTTGGCGCCGCCTTCCTTGCCGTTGGGCTTGATGATCACCTCGCCGCCGAAAAACGGCAGATCGGGCCGGAACGAGCCGTCTTCGAGCACATTGTGGGTCATCGGCAGCTTGTATTTCAGGCCGACCTGATAGTCGTCCTCACCGTGGCTCGGCGCGGTGTGCACGAAGCCCGTGCCGGCGTCATCCGTCACGTGGTCGCCGGGCAGGAGTGGCACGTCGTAATCCCATTCGCCCGCACCGCCCTCGGCACCGCGGAACGGATGGGCGCAGACGAGCGCCGACAATTCCTCGGCGGAGACATCGCGCAACCGCCGGACCTGCGAGTTGTCGAGCCGGGCCTCGCCCAGCACGTCTTCGGCGAGCTTGTCGGCCAAGAGGTAGCGGTCGCCCACCTTGGCCCAGCATTCCTCGGGCGTGGCGGCAACTTCGTAAAGCCCGTAGGCGATCTCGGGGTTGTAGCTCACTGCGCGGTTTTGCGGGATCGTCCAGGGCGTCGTCGTCCAGATCACCACCGAGGCGCCGGCCAGATCTTCCGCCCCGCCCGCAACGATCGGGAATTTCACCGTGATCGTGTGCGACTTGTGGTCGTGATATTCCACCTCGGCCTCGGCCAACGCGGTCTTTTCGACAGGCGACCACATCACCGGCTTGGAGCCCTGATAGAGGGTGCCGTTCATGAGGAACTTCATGAATTCCTCGGCGATCACCGCCTCCGCGTGATAATCCATCGTCAGGTAGGGGTCGGCCCAGTTGCCCGTCACCCCCAGCCGCTTGAACTCCGCGCGCTGGATGTCGATCCACCCTTCGGCGAACTTGCGGCATTCCTGCCGGAAATCGACGACATCGACCTTGTCCTTGTCGAGCCCCTTGGCGCGGTATTGCTCCTCGATCTTCCATTCGATCGGCAACCCGTGACAATCCCAGCCCGGCACATAGCGCGCGTCCTTGCCCATCATCTGCTGCGCACGCACGATCATGTCCTTCAGGATCTTGTTCAGCGCATGGCCGATGTGAAGGTGACCGTTGGCATAGGGCGGGCCATCGTGGAGGATGAAGGGCGCACGCCCCGGCTTCTCGCGCAGCCGGTCGTAGATGCCGATCCGCTCCCAGCGGTCCAGCCAGCCCGGCTCGCGCGTGGGCAGGCCCGCGCGCATCGGGAAGTCGGTTTTGGGGAGATTGAGGGTCTCTTTGTAGTCAGGCGTATCGGCGCACATCTCGTGTGTCCTTCAAATGCAATCGCGTGGTGTTTACGGAAAGGGCGGCGCGGGGTCCATACGCCTTGGCCCGGCGGCTCGTGCTCAGAGCGCCGGGCTGGTAATTCGAATGATGATCGAAAACCGATGTGTCATGCGGGCGGTATAGCGAAGGCACAGCCCACGGTAAAGATGGCCGCCCCGCTCAATACCCCCGCGTCTCTACCCTGTTGCCGTTGAAAGTCACCGAAACGGCCCGGTGCCTTTCGAAATTGCGCACCCAGACCCGTAGCGCAACGCAACCGAAGGGCAAATCCGCCGCCCGGTCGTCGACTGTTTCGGTTCCCCCGTCTTCCGACAGCGCCGCGAGTTCTGCCGCATGTGCTGCGGCAAATGTCTCAGGCTCGACGGCGCTGGTTTCTTACTCGGGGCGGTAGGCGTCGGTATCGACATCCTTGCAATCGGCAAACACGAGCGTGCGCGCAGAATCCTGCGTGGCATAGGGTTCGATGCCGGGGTAGCTTTGGCGCTCCCGCCCACGCGAAGGGTGCGAAATCAGCCCTCCGGGGGCGCCGCCGGGGGCGCGGCGGACTTGTCGAACAGCCCGGTGAGCGCGCGTTTGACGATTGCCCCCACCGAGGGGCGTTTTTGCGACACGAAGGGCAGCGGGCGGCAGACTTCCACCGCCGCGACCCCGACACGCGCGGTCAGCGCCCCGTTCACGACACCTTCGCCGAAACGGCGCGAAATCTTCGACAAGACCGACCCGCCGGCAACGGTGCCGACAAGGTCATCGCCCACCGCCACCGCCCCGGTGGCCACGAGATGGGTCATCACCGCGCGGGTCAGCCGCCAGGCCCCCAGCGCGCCCGCGCGCCCGCCGTAGACCTCGGCGATGCGGCGGATCATCCGGATGTTGGCCGTGAGCGCCGTCACCACGTCGGCCAGCGCCAGCGGCACCACGGCGGTGACGGTTGCCACCTGCCGCGCGGCCATCTCGATCTCGCGGCTGGCGATCTTGTCGAGCGGCGCGAGCAGCTCGGCCTCGGCAAGACCGATCAGCCCATCGGCATCGAAGATCTCGGCCTCGCGCTCGGCGAGCCGCGACAGGCCCCAGCGCATCTCGTCGCGCCCGGCGTAGAGGCGCTTGAGCTGCCGCAAGACACCCCGCGCGGCCTCCAGATCGTCCCGCGCCTCGGCCTCTTCGGCCGCGGCATGGATCGAATCGACCCGCCGCAGACGGGCAAAGGCGGCGAGCTCGCGCAGGGTAATCGCCAGAAGCACGATCACGAACGCCGCCACCAGCACCGTGGCCGCAAGGCCCAGAACCGGGTTGCGGTCGAGCAGGCCGGTGATGAAATCCCACGCCGCGAGCGACACCACGAAGCCCACCAGCGCCAGCGCCAGAGACCAGAACCATCGCCCCAGCCGCGAGGGTTTGCGCGCCGCGAGCCGGGCGGCCATCTGCATCGCCGCGGGCTCGGGCAGGGCCGGATCGGGTTCGGGCACCGGCGGCGCGGTTGCCGGCGTCTCGCGCGCCGGGGCGTCGAGCTCGATCAGGACCGGGCCGTCTTTGCTGTCGGTCATCTCGGCCTCTCCCATGTGTAGCGGATATCGGGCAGCTTCTCGTCATTCCCCGCCCCGCCACTGCGCGCGGCTTCGCGGAAGCCCCGGGCTTCATAGAAGGCGCGGGCCGGCGCGTTGAACTGAAAGGTCCACAGGCCCAGCCGCTGTGCCCGTTTCTGTTTGCGTCGGATCAGCGCGCTGCCAATGCCGTGGCCACGTGCCGGGCCTGCAACATAGAGCGCCACGATTTCGGTGCGGTCACAGGCGAGGAAGCCGGCCACCTGCCCGTTGCGCCGCGCAACCGTGACCCAGCCCCGCTCGACCAGATCGCGGGCAAAGGCCTGTTCCTGTGCGCGGGTGTGGATGCGCGGCATCCATGGCGTCTCGTCGATCCAGTCCGAAAGGATCTCCCCGATCGCCGCGGCATCGCCGGGGCTGGCTGCCTCGATGCGCACCCGCGTCGCGGGCCGCAGGCGTTGGGGCAGAAAATTCACAGCCGGTCTCCGATCAGGAAGTCGGCGGCGCGGTCGAGGCGGATGTGCGGCGGACCCTCGCCCGGCCGGAGCGTGACCTTGGCCGGGAGAAAGCGCATCACCCGGTAGTCGGCATCAAGCCAGCGCTCGGCGCCCTCGCGGGCAGGCGCAAGCAGGCGCATCGGGTCGTCCGGCAGGCGGCCGGGATAGAGCGCTGCCGATTTGCCGCTGTCGATCAGCGTGCCACGCACGCAATCGAGGGTCCGGCCCTCGTGCTCGAGCGTTTCCTCCGTTGTCGCCCGCAGCGCTGCAATGGCCATCGCCCCGGTTTCGGCCCCGGCGAAGTCGGCACGGTCGCGGGCCTCGCGCATCATCGCCGCCATGATCGCGGTCAGCCGGGCGTGCTGGCTGTGATGCAGGTGGTCCGCCTTGGTGGCGGCGAACAGGATCTTCTCCACCCGACGGCCGCGCAGGAGCCGGCTGAGGAAGGCGTTGCGCCCGGGGCGGAAGGCCGCGAGGATGTCGGCCATGGCGCGGCGCAGGTCTTCCAGCGCCGCCGGGCCGGCATTGATCGCCCCGAGCACGTCGACGAGGACCACCTGACGCTCGATCTTGGAAAAATGATCGCGGAAGAACGGCTGCACCACCTGCCGCTTGTAGGCCTCGAAACGGCGTTCCATCTCGCGCCAGAGGCTCTTGCGCGGGGTGGTGTCGGGTTTCGGCAGCGGTGCGAAGGTCAGCGCCGGGCTGCCTTCAAGCTCACCGGGGAGGAGAAACCGGCCCGGTGTGCAGTCGGAAAACCCCGCCGCCCGCGCCGCGACCAGATAGGCCGAGAAGCGGGCCGCCAGCGCCTTCGCGGTGGGTTCATCATGGGCCGCGGCCGCGTCGGCATGGTCGGCCGCCGAGAGGAAGTCGGCCGCCATCGGGCGCGGTGTGATCCGCGACAGGGTCTCGCGCGACCAGCTGGCATAGTCGAGATCGAGCAATTCGAGGTCGAGCAGCCATTCGCCGGGATAGTCGACGATGTCGAGATGCACCGTGCGCGGCTGGCGCAGACCCGACAGCAGACCGCCGGGGCGCACCCGGAAGCTCAACCTGAGCTCCGAAACCGCTCGCGTGCTTTCGGGCCAGCGCGGCTCGGGTCCGGTCATCGCGGCGAGATGCGCCTCGTAGTCGAACCGTGGCACGGTATCGTCGGGCTGGGGCTGGAGGAAGGCCGAGATGATCCGCCCCTCGGCGGCGGGCAGGAACTGCGGCATCCGCCCCCGGTCCATCAGATTGGCGATCAGCGAGGTGATGAAAACGGTCTTGCCGGCCCGGCTCAGCCCGGTGACCCCGAGCCGCACCACCGGCTCGAACAGCGCTTCCTGCACCCCATCTCCAACCGCCTCGACCTGCCGGACGATCCCGTCGGCAATATCACCCAAACCCACTGGCGTGTCTCCTTGTTCCGCCTTTACATAAGCCCTTGGTCCGAAACGTGCCAGCGGGTCGGCAAGGCGGCGGGCGGCGGGATCAGCGCTGGACGACCCCGAGGCGGCGGGCCCGGCGGATCACTGCCAGAATGGCGACCACCGAGAGCAGCGACGAGGTAAGCATCAGCGCCAGCAGCGGCACCGCACCGCTTTTGACACTGAGCAGCGTGCCGGAATAGGCCGAAAGCGCCGCGCCGCCCCCGATCATCAACGCCCCGCCAAGGCCCGAGGCGCTGCCGGCGAGCTGGGGCCGGACCGACAGGGTGCCGGCCGTGGCACTGGGCAGAACCATGCCATTGCCGAAACCGAGCGGGATCATGAAGCCGAAGAACACGTAAGGGTGGGCGAAGCCCGCGAGGTGCAGGGCCAGCGAGATGGCGATGCCCGAGGTGGTGATCAACGCCCCGAACAGGATCATCCGGTTGATCCCCAGACGCACCGAAAACCGGCCCGAGACCCCATTGCCGAACAGATAGCCGAAAGCCGCCGCGCCGAACAGGAGGCCGAGCGTGGCAGGGTCGAGGTGGTAGATTTCGCTGCCAACGAAGGGCGCCCCCCCGAGATAGGCGAAGAAAGTGCCGGAGGCGAACATCGCCGAGCCGGCATAGCCCCAGAACCGCGGCGAGGTGAGCAATGCCGGGTAGTCGCGCAGCTGCGCCGCGAAGCCGCCTTCACGCCGGGTCGAGGTCTCGCCGAGATCGCGCCAGATCAGCCAGGTGACCAGCAGGCCCAGGCCCGCGAGCAGCCAGAAATTGGCCCGCCAGCCAAGGCTTGCATCAAGCACGCCTCCGAGCGCCGGGCCCAACATCGGGACGAGCGACATGCCCATCGTGACATAGCCGATCATTGAGGCGGCCTCGTCGGCCGGCACCATGTCACGCACCACCGCGCGGCTCAGAACGATGCCCGCCGAAACCACCGCCTGCAACATGCGGAATGCCAAGAACGCCTCGGCCGTGGGCGCGAACAGGCAGCCCAAGGTCGCGAAGATGAACAGGGCAAAGGAAACCAGCAGGACCGGGCGGCGGCCGAAGCGATCCGACACCGGGCCGATGACAACCTGCAAAATCGCGTTCGTCGCGAGATAGAGCGCCACGGAGAGCTGCATCAGCCGATAGTCGGCGTTGAAATCCTCCGCCATCGCCGGCAGGGACGGCAGGAAGACGTTGATCGACAGCGCCGACAGCCCGGCCATCAGGGTCAGGGTGAGAATATGAGGGGGCGTGGCGCGGTCGAGAAACCGCACGGCGGGCAAATGGCTCATCCGATCCGGTTACGCGCCGGGCGTGGAATTGTCGAGGTAGAGCCGATTCATGGGGTGGGGAAATTTGCAATTTTGCATTTTGCATATGACGCTCCTGGAAACATTTGCAAATACGCCCGATTCTGCTTTGGCCCGGCCGTCGGCTCCGCTAGGTTGGCCCAAATCAAGGAGGGAGCCATGAAAGACATTCTCCAGGAACTCGAGAACCGCCGCGGGGTGGCCCGAAAGGGCGGCGGCGACCGCCGGATCGAGGCCCAGCACGCCAAGGGCAAGCTCACCGCGCGTGAACGCATCGAGCTTCTGCTCGACGAGGGCTCCTTCGAAGAGTTCGACATGTTCAAGGCCCATCGCTGCACCGATTTCGGCATGCAGGATCAGCAGATCCCCGGCGACGGGGTCGTGACCGGCTGGGGCACGATCAACGGCCGCATGGTCTATGTCTTCAGCCAGGATTTCACCGTCTTCGGCGGCTCGCTCTCCGAGACCCATGCCGAGAAGATCGTCAAGATCATGGACATGGCGATGCAGAACGGCGCGCCGGTGATTGGCCTCAACGATTCGGGCGGGGCGCGCATTCAGGAAGGCGTGGCTTCGCTCGCCGGATATGCCGAGGTATTCCAGCGCAACATCATGGCCTCGGGCGTGGTGCCGCAGATCAGCGTGATCATGGGGCCCTGCGCCGGGGGCGCGGTCTATTCCCCGGCGATGACCGATTTCATCTTCATGGTGCGTGATTCGTCCTACATGTTCGTCACCGGTCCCGACGTGGTGAAAACCGTGACCAACGAGGTCGTCACCGCCGAGGAACTGGGCGGCGCCACCACCCATACGAAGAAGAGCTCGGTCGCCGACGGCTCCTTCAACAACGACGTGGAGGCGATGAACGAGGTCCGGCGGCTGGTGGATTTCCTGCCGCTCAACAACCGCTCGAAGGTGCCCGTGCGGCCCTTCTTCGACGCCCCCAATCGCCTTGAAGAGAGCCTCGATACGCTGGTTCCCGACAACCCCAACCAGCCCTACGACATGAAGGAGCTGATCCACAAGGTCGCCGACGAGGGCGACTTTTTCGAGATCCAGGAAGACTTTGCCGCCAACATCATCACCGGTTTCATCCGCCTCGAGGGGCGCACCGTGGGCGTGGTGGCCAACCAGCCGATGGTGCTCGCCGGCGTGCTCGACATCGACAGCTCGCGCAAGGCCGCCCGGTTCGTGCGCTTCTGCGATGCCTTCGAGATCCCGATTCTCACCTTTGTTGACGTGCCCGGCTTCCTGCCCGGCACCAGCCAGGAATACGGCGGCGTGATCAAGCACGGCGCGAAGCTGCTCTTCGCCTATGGCGAGGCGACGGTGCCGAAGGTGACGGTGATCACCCGCAAGGCCTATGGCGGCGCCTATGACGTGATGGCCTCGAAGCACCTGCGCGGCGATTTCAACTACGCCTGGCCCACCGCCGAGATCGCGGTGATGGGGGCGAAGGGGGCGGTGGAGATCCTCTATCGCGCCGAGTTGCACGACCCCGACAAGATCGCCATGCGCACGAAGGACTACGAAGACCGCTTCGCCAACCCGTTCGTCGCCGCCGAAAAGGGCTTCATCGACGAGGTGATCATGCCGCGCAACACCCGGATGCGGGTGGCACGGGCCTTCGCGTCCCTGCGCAACAAGCAGCTTCAGAACCCGTGGAAGAAACACGACAACATTCCGCTCTGAGCTGCGAAGAGAGGCCCATGCGTATCGGTCGACCCATCAAAGCCGCACTGGCGGCAGCACTCTGCGCCGCGCCGGCGCTGGCGCAAGGCGGTATCGCGCTGCCCTCCGGACGCTCCGTGTCTTTCCATGACGTGATCTGGGGCGAGCCGGGGCCTGCGGGCCTCACCGTGCGCTTCCGTTTCCTCGAAGCGGAACTTGCCGCGGCGACCGAAACGCTCGACTACGACGCGCTTGAGGCCGACATGGCGTTTCTGTGCGAGAGCTATGCGCTGTCGCGTATCTCCAATCTCGGGCCGCAGCCAAACCAGGTGGTGATCTCGATCTCCGACCGACCGGTTGCCTTCGGCGAGGCCGACCCCGAGGCGACGCAGATCTTCGAAGCCTACCGGCCGGAAGACGGCCACTGCATCTGGGAGGGGTTCTGATGCCCGAGTTTCATCTGTTCGCGAAGGGTCCGCGCCCGGTTGCACCGTTCAGCCACGCGGTCGAGAGCGACGGCTGGGTGATCCTCACCGGCCAGATGCCGACCGACCCGAACGCCCCCGAAGCCCCCCTGCCCGAGGGTATCGCGGCGCAGACCGCCCGGGTGATGGACAACCTCGCGCTGATCCTTGGCGAGCTCGGGCTGGATCTGAGCCATGTCGTGCAGTGCCGCTGCTACCTGACCGCCTTCGAGCGCGACTATGCCGCGTTCAACGACACCTACAAGAGCTACTTCCCGGAAGATCGCCGGCCCGCGCGCACCACGGTGGGCGTTACGGCGCTGGCGGTGGGCGCGCTGGTCGAGATCGATTGCGTGGCGCGCCGGCCGGAGGGCGCGTGATGGCCCTGCCCGACATGCACAAGCACCGCGGTTTTCCCGGCCGCCTGCCCGGCACCGACTTCCAGTTCACGCTGCGGCGCGCCAACAAGAAGGGCGCGACCGAGATTATCCGACGCGAACGCTACGCCGACCGCCGCCCCGCCGACCGGCGGGCCGACGCGGGCTTCATGGCCGCCCTCTGGGCCTATTTCGGCGAGGCCCCCTTCGAGCGCGGCAATCTCGACGCGGGCCGGCTGAGCTGGCTTTTCGGCCGCGAAGTGGTGCCCGCCGAAGACCCGTTCGACCCGGCGAGCTACGAGGCGCTGCTCAGAATCAACGTCGACGTGGCGCGCGCCAGCTTCCCGGAGGCTTTTGCCGAAGATGTGACCGGCTGGGACGATGAGGATTGGGAGGAATGAGCGTGTTTTTGCCTGTGCTTTCCGGATTTTGGCAAAGCCCCGCGCAAACCGGTGGCGCCGGAACCGCGGCCTCGCGCCCGGCCCCGGGCCGTGGCTATGGTCGGGTCATGGCAGGGGCTCTATCCCGGCTTCCTGTCTGGTTTACCAAAACCGTTACCCTTCCCCTTCTACCCGGTCTGATCCCCCAAGGATCAGGCCGGGCCTTTTCGTTTGCGCACCC